>JAZQYA010000045.1:0-11742 GCA_045633245.1 Candidatus Onthoplasma sp. | reverse complement strand
ATTTTATATTATTTAAATTGCATTTTTAATTAATTTTTTTATTAAATTCTAAAATAAAAAGGGGGTTAAATATTTTCCCCTAATATTTTTATTTAATTTAATTTTTTATTGCTTTTAAAATATAAAAACCTTTGTTTCTTTCAATGATGTCGCAATTTCCGAAAATTGATGTTATATGTTTTTTCAAGCTTTCCATGCCATGATCTTTTCTTATAACCAAGATTAATTGACCATTTTCGTTTAAATGCTCAAAAGCTCCATTCATTAAATCAAAAAGCAATTTCTTACCTGTCTTAATTGGTGGATTTGTGACAACAAAATCATAACTATTTTCAATCTCACTAAACCCATCGCTATAAAATACGTTTGCGTGAACATTATTCTTCTTAAGATTTTCTTTGCTAAGTTTCACTGCAGTTTTATTTATGTCAACCATATCAAATGCCACATCAAATTTTTTACTTATAGCAATTGCAATCACTCCCAGACCACAGCCAAGATCTAAGCCATTACCTTTTAAATCACATTTTTCATTAATCGCTTCGAGAAGAGCTCTTGTTCCATCATCAATCTTGTTCTTAGAAAAAATGCTATCGCAACTGCGAAAGCATAAGTTCAGTCCTAAAACACTATCATTGAAATCAAAGAAATCACTTGGTGCGTGATCCTTGTCAATAAAGTAATGTTGCAAAATTACCCCCTATAGAAAGTTACTTCAATTGGTAAAACCATGATTATCATTCCAATGAGAATTAATCCTAATCCTATTAATTTTAATTTTGAATAAAACTTATCCCCTGGATTTATTTCCACTTGTTGTCTTTTTGCCATTGTTATACGCTTAGCCATCATGCAAATAGCTGTTCCGATTATTGCAAACACTATTCCTGTTATAACAGTATATCTCAATAAGAAATCCAATGGTTCCATTGCTAAAAATAATGTCATAATTTCTCTCCTATTCTTATATTAGCATTAAACTAATAATTTGTCAATAGCGAAATGTTAAACTTTTATTTTCTTCTACCAATCTTTGCAAACATATTCTTAATCTTTGACATCACATCGTAAGTTTTAAAGATATAGTATAGTTTATATGCAGCCGAAACAATTGATGTTAACATTAAAGCAAAAAGTGCAATATTAACAATTAATTGAGTTGTCCCAACAAGATGGAAGGTAACAACAATTAAAGAAGCAATAAGCAAATATGTGAACAACGTGATGCATGCATCAACAGCATCAACCATTTCTGGCATTTTTGATTTGAACAATAAAGATTTAAAAGCGTAAGCTAAAACAGCAAACACAACAGTGAACACACACAATGAAACACTATCAATATAACCTTTAACTGTAAAGAAAATAACGAGGGTTGAAATTGCCAACACATCACCTATTGTTCCAATAATTGTATGGATATGATTTTCCTTGTTTTTAAAAAGTTCCATCCATATTTTTGCAACCAAAATTCCCGCAACAAATAAGCCAACCGTCCAAGTTGGTAAAAGGAAATTTGCAGCCAAAACTAATGGTAAAAGCGCTATCTCAATAGCAAATAAAATTTTATAAAATGTATCATTTCTAGTCATAATATACCTCATGGTCATTTTAACAAAGAATTTGATTTTTGTAAAATGAAATTATGCAACTTTTCAAAATTCACTTAACTTTTGTTTTCACAAAAATTCTTTATTCACATAGAATGAACTATGGAAGACATTAAACCACTAAAAACAACTTCCATAACGGACTTATTGTTCAAAAATTTTAAAAGGAGAATGAATGAAGAAAATTTCAATTTTACTCGTGCTGTTTGTTTGCACTCTTTCTTGCCTTGTGGCAATTGGTTGTGGCAAAAAAGAAAACGACAACACAATCCGCGTAAGTGAAGTTACTCACTCTCTATTCTATGCCCCGCTTTATGTTGCTCAAAACAATGGTTATTTTGAAGAAGAGGGTTTGAAAATTGAGTTGACTAATGCTGGCGGAAGTGACACTGTTATGTCTGCCCTGATCTCAAAAAGTGCAGATGTTGGCCTTATGGGCCCTGAAAGTTGTGTTTACGTTAGAAATAATGGAATGGAAAATGCACCTAGAATTTTTGCTCAACTAACCGCTTGCGATGGCTCTTTCTTGGTTGGACGAAATGCTGTGAATGGCGAATTCGATTGGAACAGTCTAACAGGCACACACATAATTGCCGGACGAAAAGGCGGAATGCCTGCAATGACATTACAATATATTTTGGAAGAAATCCATGGTTTAACCACGGGAAGTGAATTAGAAAATGGTGTTGATGTGAAATTAGATACAACAATCGCTTTCAACTTAACAACATCTTCCTTTGTTGCTGGAACCGGCGACTACTGCACCATGTTTGACCCATCAGCAAGTCAATGCGAATTTGATGGAACAGGATATATCGTCGCTGCACTTGGCGATGAGGTTAAAGATGTGCCATACACATGTTTTGTTGCAACTGATGGCTATTTAAAAAATAATGGTGGAAAAATTGATAAGTTTATGCGTGCGTTGAAAAAAGGTTATAATTATCTTATCAGTGCAACCGACGCTCAAATTTTATCAGCTTTAAAGCCATCTTTTAACACAACTAGTGATGAACTAATTTTGGCATCAGTTAAAAATTATATCAGAATTGGGGCTTATGCTAGCAGTTTTGAATTAAAAGAAAGTTCTTGGAATAACATGCTTGACATTATTGACAATGCTGGCGAACTCACCAACCGTGTTTCATGGAATGATGCAGTAAATAACACATTTGCAAGAAAAGTTGTATAAAATGAAAGATGTTGTTGAATTAAACAACTTGGGTTTAATTTATCAAAGCATCAAACATGAAACACAAGCATTATTCAATATCAATATAAAAGTCAAAGAACAAGAGTTTATTTCTATTCTTGGCCCATCTGGCTGCGGAAAAACAACTATTTTGTCACTGATTTCAGGACTAATTAAACCCACATCCGGTGAAATTAAAGTTCTCAATAAAAATCCCACACCAAAAGATGATATTTCAGGTTATATGTTTCAAAGAGACAATTTGCTGCCTTGGCGAAACATTGAAGATAACATTTATTTTGGCTTAGAATTAAAGCGAAAAAAAACCAAAGAAAGAAAAAAATATGCTATTGATTTGGCAAATAAATATGGTCTTGGTGAATTTTTAAAGAAGCACCCTAGCGAACTAAGCGGTGGAATGAGGCAACGAGTTGCGCTTATTAGAACATTAGCACTAAAACCTGAACTTTTACTTTTGGATGAACCTTTTAGTGCGCTTGATTATCAAACACGACTTCAACTTTGTGATGACGTTTTCAACATAATCAAAAACGAAAAAAAGACAGCAATACTAGTTACTCATGACATCATGGAAGCAATAACAATGAGCGATAGAATTATTGTTTTAACTGCTCGACCTGGAACAGTCATGGCAATCCATAAAACAAATTTTAATAAAAATTTAACGCCTTTTGAACGTAGACAAACAAACGAATGTAAAATACTCTTTGATAAAATTTGGCAGGAAATTCAAAATGAAAACCAAAATAAAATTTAGCAAAGCACATGCGGATTATTTAAGAAAACACTCAACAAAAAGAGTTTTAATTATCCTCACTCAAATTTCAATTCTTGTTGCATTTATTCTCGGTTGGGAATTACTCAGCAAACATGAAATTATCAGTTCTTTCTTCTTTTCCAGCCCATCAAAAATAATAAAAACCATTGGCGATTTATATAAAAGCGGTGAACTGTTTTATCACGCAAAAATTACCCTTAATGAAACCTTGATCGGATTTTCTATTGCAACTTTGGTGGGCTTCGTGGTGGCGTTCATTCTGTGGTATAGTGACTTCCTAAGACGTGTTTTAGAACCCTATTTAGTCGTTCTAAATTCGCTTCCAAAAATCGCGCTAGGACCTATTATTATTGTATGGTTTGGAGCCGGAGAAAAAGCGATTATATTTATGTGTATTTTGATTGTGATCATTGTTACAATCATGAATATTCTAAACTCTTTTACAAGTTGTGATAAGCAACTTATTACCCTAGCAAAATCACTTGGTGCAAACAAAATTCAAATATTCTTTAAATTGATTTTACCAAACTCCCTTAAAGACATCGTTACCACTTTAAAAGTTAACGTCGGATTAAGTTGGATTGGTGCAATTATGGGCGAATATTTGGTAAGCAGAGCCGGACTTGGATATCTTCTAATTTACGGCGGTCAGGTGTTTAATCTAAATCTTGTTATGACTGCAACCATCATCCTTTGCGTTTTGGCAAGCGTAATGTACTTTGCAGTTGCACTGTTTGAAAAACTAATGAGTAAGATTTACAATTAAACTTGTTTAATTTAAAGATTACGCATGCAATTTTCCTGTTGAGCGTTATGCGAAACAGTAAAGTTAATGAACAAATTATATCAATAATGATGTATGAATTCTTATCCTACAAATTTTTGTGTTAAGAAAACTAAGGAGCAAGATTTATAATTAAATTTTTAAATTGAAATTTAACAGCATCAGGTGAATATTATTTACCAATGAAGTTGTAACACCCAATTTTATTGTTTTAATATAAAAAAGAGAGCATTGCTCTCTTTTCTTTTTAAAGTGAAACTTCCAAATCGTCTTGTTTCATTTCGTATTTTTTAATGAACTCATCTCTTAATGCTTTAATCCATGTAACTTTGTCAATATTGTCTGGTCTTAATTCCAACCCTAAACTTTCCACTCTTTCTTTAACTTCATTTAGCACTTTGTCTCCAGCACCATGCATTTGTCTAATATTTTGTTCTGATAAAACAAGTAAATCTTTAACAACATTAATATTAGATCTTTTCAAATAATTAAAAGGTCGAACAGAAAAATCCAACTCTTCAATAGTTTTATCTAAAAGTTCCTTAAATTGTTCGGCTGGTGTTTTTTCTTTTGTTTCAAGCTTTTTCTTTGAACTTTTGCACACAGTTCTCTTTGGTTTTTGCTTGCCATACTTAGTATCTAATTCTTTAAGCCACTCTTCCTTTGTTAAATGACTAGGTCTAAAATCTAAACCTGCAGTAACTAATTTGCCTTTTAAAAATTTTACCGATTCTTTTGAAACGCCTTTAACATTTTGAATTTCTTCTTCTGAAAAGGCACACAAATCTCTTAAAGTCATTATATTATTTCTTAGAAGAGTATTAAATAAATGCACACCACAATCAAGCGCTGGCATATCAATTTCTAAAATTGACACATTTCTTTCTTTATAATTATTTAAAACAGCCTTGTAATAATCTTCTTCATTAAACATTTTTATATCACCCACCTTATAATTACATAATATCACAACAATCTAATTTGTCAATTAGTTTAAATTAAAAAGGAGCCTTAAAGACTCTTTTTTGTTTAATTGGTTTGAAAACATTCAAGTTGCTTGTTTCTTAACGACGCAACTTTCTCAAGAAAGGTGGAATATCATCATCGTCAATCACTGGATTTTTGCTTGCAATTGAAATGTCTTTAACATCATCTTTATGTTCTTGCTTAACTGCAGGAACTTCTTTTTCTTCTTCAACTTCTTTCTCTTGTATTGGTTCATTGTTTATTGCTTGAGGTTGATTTTGAGCAAACACTTTAAAGTCAGCACTATTGTTTTTGAATTCTGGCACAGTTTCTTTTTCTTCATCTTTTTGTTCAAAACCTGTTGCAATAACTGTAACTTCTGTTTCACCGCTAATATCATTGTTAACGTTTGCACCGAAAATAACATTACAATCAGCGTGAGCAACATCTCTAACCAAATCAACCGCTTCATAAACTTCACTAAGCGTCAAGTCGCGACCACCAGAGATGTTAATCAAAATGCCTGTTGCGCCTTCAATGCTTGTTTCAAGAAGTTGACTTGTAACCGCCTGACGAACAGCTTCAATTGTTTTATTTGCTCCACGGCCTTTACCAATACCCATGTGAGCAACACCTTTATCTCTCATGATTGTTGCAACGTCTGCAAAGTCTAGGTTGATAAGACCTGTCACTGAGATAACTTCACTAACGCCTTGAATTGCTTGATGAAGCACGTCATCTGCATATCTAAATGCATCTGCAAGAGACACTTCTTTGTTAAAGATTGTATATAATTTTTCATTTGGGATTATAACAAGAGAGTCACAAAATTTTCTCATCTCTTCAATACCACGTTCTGCATTTGCCGCACGTTTTGGACCTTCAAACTTAAAAGGTTTTGTTACAACTCCAATTGTCAAAATTCCCATTTCCTTAGCAAGTTTTGCAATAACTGGAGCAGCTCCATTCCCCGTGCCTCCGCCCAAACCTGTTGTGATGAACAACAAATTTGTTCCTTGAAGCATACGTCTCAAATCTTCAATACTCTCTTCTGCTGCCGCTTTACCAACATCAGGATTTGAACCAGCACCAAGACCTCGAGTGAGTTCTTTGCCAATTTGAATCACCTCATCTGCATTTGAAGCTAATAAATCCTGCATGTCTGTGTTAACGGCAACGAAATATGCACCAGTTATACCTGATGCCACCATTCTATTCACGGCGTTGTTTCCACCGCCACCAACACCAACAACTTTAATATTACAAATGTTACTACTCATAAACACCCCTTAAACTTGATTGTTATACATAAGTTAATAATTTTTAAACCAGCTTTTCAGCAAGTGAAGCCAAACCAATTTTGGAAGTTTGGAATTTATCAAATGAATTATTGAACGGAATTCTATATTCATAAACATTTAAACCAGTTACGTCTTTGATTATATTTTTAACTCCTTTGAAGTTTGAAACTCCATCACCTGTTAGATAAATATCTATATCATCAAAAATCTCATCAATTGACAAAACGTTTTTTATGATTTTTGCAATAATTTCTATTCGACTTTTTACTACTTGATTTGTTATGTTAATTGGAGCTTTAATTAAATTTCCCTTATGACAAACTTCATAATATTCATTTTTCTTGCTTTCAATTGTTAGGATAACCTTTCGTTTAACCAATTCAGACGATTTGAAATTTAAACCCAAAACCTGCATGAGATCTGATGAAATATGTCCTCCTCCCATTGCAAATGATGTAAGAAGAGCTAAACCCTCGCCTTTATAAACACAAACACTTGTTGAGATGTGACCAACATCAACAATTGCGATTGGTTTATTATTATTTCTTTCAGGCACACACTCCATTGCTTGACCAAGCGCCGAACAAACAAACTCCAAATTTTGAATATTTATTGCTTGAAACTTTTCTTTCATTAAATTTATGAATGAATTTTTTGCTAATATGTAACTAGCATCTAAAACGAGTGAGGTTGTTTTTTTACCAACAGGCGCCAGCGTTTTGAAATCATCATTCATAATACATTGCATTGGACTATAACTTATCAGCGAATATTCTTCACTTGCACCGAAGTTTGCATTGGCTTGATATAGATTTTTCAGATCATTTTCAGTGATTTTATGGCTATCCACATATTTCCTTGAAATACGCTTGCAAACACAAATACAAAACTCACTTGGCACACCCACTATGATTGATGATATTGGTTTTCTCATCTTTTGAACCATATTGTCAACAAGTTCTTTTAGATCATTTCCCAAGTCATCTGCGCTTAAAAACTCTCCATCCATATAGCCATCGTAGAGAACGCTATCTTCAGCAACAATTCTTTGCCTGCCTGCAAACCTTGTAACCGCCAATAACCTTAGAGCTGATGAGCCTATATCTAAGATATATTTTACCTTGCTATGCAAATCAAATCCCCCATTTCGCTTTATAGTTATAATGAGTATACAAAATCTTGTATTTTTAGTCAAATAATTTAATTAAATAATAATTAAAATTTTTAAATTTTTTGCACGTGTTGTATAACACTACCACATATAGTTGTTGAATAGTTACAAATACACAATAAATTTTAAAATCCAATCCCTTAGCAATAAAAAAATAAGGTCGTTTGGCCTTACTCTTTTTATCGTTACGGAACAACAACTTCTGGAATGTAAATGCATTTTTGATTGTTATCCATGTCGTAATATATCTTAATCTCTCCACTTTGCACTTTGTTTTCTGTTTCTGTGTTACTTAAAAATTCTTTAATTGTTGAAAAACAAATGTTTATTTTATTTTGCAATTTTTTGCTTGGATTTTCAATGTTCAATTTAACCCCATATTTAGTTGTTACTATAATATTATTAAACGTATTATGGTCTTCAAATTGAATATTTTTAAGCATATCACAAACATCAGCTCTTGTGAAATAAACCTCTCTTGCTTCTTCCCCTTCGCCTTCTGTTTTGGTAACCACTGTTATCATAGAGTTATATAGTTCAATCATAACACTTTTTTGATAATCGCTTCCAACGAAGTCGCAAACTTTTGTTGATGTAGTAATATTAAACTCATTTTCAATATAAATCAAATCTGTTGGTTCATTACTTTCTTCATCTTCTGCGTTCATTTCCACTATGTTAAGAACTTTAAATTCTTCGTCCATAATATAATAATTATTATTAAACTTAGCATAACACATTTCGTGACGTGCTCTGATTTTAATCTCAATTTCAGTTAAGCTTATAGTTTTAATTTGAATAACTTTAATATGCGAATACTTGGCTTCCACATTGCTTATTGCCTGATCCTTATCAATCATAAAAATCGATTGACCTTTTTTAAGTCCAGCAGCTTCAATTATTTCTTCTTTATCAACTTTTAATGTGTTCTCACCCACAAACACAACATGTTGTGTGCGCAAACAAAACACAGCGCCAAATAAAACTCCAACTAGCGCAATTAAAACTACAAATATCGACAATAATATAATGCCACTTTTCTTCATACTCTTTTTATTGATGCACCCAATTTATTTAACATTTCTTCCAAATGATCATAACCTCTGTCAATGAAATGAATGTTTTTAACCTCTGTTTTTCCGCTTGCAACAAGTCCTAACAACACCAAACTTGCACCACCCCGTAAATCCATCGCATTTACAGTGGTTCCAGCTAATGCGTCAACCCCTTTAATTTTTACCGTTTTTGAATTGATTAGTTCAACATTTGCACCAAATTTTTTAAGTTCTGAAAGGGTTAAAAATCTGTTTTCAAAAATGTTTTCTTCAATGACTGTTTCGCCTTTCACAACACAGGATAGTGCCAATACCATTGACTGCAAATCTGTTGGAAAATTTGGATAATATCCGGTAGAAAACTTGTTTGTTGCATGCAATTTTGTATCTTTTACAATATGTATTATATCATTTTTAAAATCAATTTGACAACCTAATTGAGTTAAAATTTTAATTAATTTTAAATTTTGATACGGAACTGCGTTTCTTATGATTACATCTCCTCCGGAAATGGCCACCGCTGTCATAATGGTCCCCGCAACAATTCTATCTCCAATTGGTTTATATTTGGTGTGTGAGAGTTTATCAACCCCATATATGGTTATCTTATTTGTTCCAGCACCAAGAATTTTAGCGCCCATTTGATTTAAAAAATTACACAAATCCACCACCTCAGGTTCCTTCGCTGCATTGGTTATTGTGGTTTTTCCCTTTAGTTTGCAAGCAAATTGAATTATGTTTTCTGTCGCTCCAACGCTGGGAATTCTAAGTTTTATTCTGTTTGGGCGCGCTTTTTTAACTTTGAAAAACACATGGTCGTCGTATGTTTCCACTCTCACTCCCAACTTTTTAAAGGCATTAACATGAATATCTATTGGACGTTTCCCAATTCGGCACCCACCTGGCATTGTTAAATCAATTTCACCAAATTTGCTTAACATTGGACCAAGCAAAAAAAGTGATGAACGCATGGTTTTGCTTAATTTACAATCAAGCGTTGGATTGTTTGCTTTGGTTGGGTCTATAATTATGTTATTTTCTTCTTTTTTAACCTTAACACCAATTTTCCTTAATATTTTAATCATGTTGTCAACATCAGTAATCTTTGGCGCATCTAAAATTTTCACCACTCCATCACATAGAAGACTGGCGCTTATGATTGGCAATGTTGCGTTTTTGCTTGTTTGATTTTTAATCTCACCAAACAACTTATTTCCGCCAATGATTTCAAAACTATCTAATTTCTTTTTCATGTATATATTTATGAAATTATTATATTTTTTGTTTACTTAAAAAAGAGCAATTTTATTGCTCTTTGTTGTATCATTAATTGTTTTTTAGATATAAATCATATCCAGATTTATCGCTTGTTGCTTGTTTTGTATAGTTTTCAGATAAATAAGCGTCATCTTCAATGGTAATTGTTTCTTTAATATAAATCTTTTTTGCATAATAAGTTACATATCCACAGCTTTCTTTAGAATCTATATCATTGGCTACATCATAACTATCTATGACTACACTAGACAATTGTGTACAATCACGGAATGAATTTTCACGTATGTATTGTATAGAATACGGTATTGTTATACTTGTTAAACCCGAACAACCATCAAAAGTATAATCAGAAATAACAATCATTCCATTAGGAATAGTTATATTTTTTAATTTATTACACTTTTCAAATGCTCCTTCACCGATGCTTGTGAGACTATTTGGTATATTAATACTTTCTAGTTGATCACAACAAGAAAATGCTCTTGTTCCAATACGTTCCACCCCTTCATATAACGTGACTGATTTTAACCTACGGCACATCTTAAAAGTTTGATCCAGATAAGTTACATGTCCTTTGATTATGGCAGTTGTTAAATTAACGCATCCACTAAAAGCAGCTGTACCAACTATTGTTACGCTTTCTGGTATAACAACGCTTTCTAATGAATCACACCCAGAAAAAGCATTATCACCAATTTTTTTCAAGCCATTTTCAAATGTTACACTTACTAAATTATCGCAGGAAGCAAAAGCACTTTCACCAAACGATGCTACACTTTTTGGTATAACAATGCTTTCTAATAAATCACAGTCATTGAAACTGTCATTACCAATTGCGATTACACTATCAGGTATTGCCACACCTGTTAAATTGCTTCGTTTAAATGCTTCTTCTTCAATTGTTGTTATAGATGAGTCTATAACAAGTTCTCCTATATAATTTGTTGGAAAATTTTTAATTGAATTTTGTCCAAATGCGCCAGAATCACTCTCTTTGACAATTTCATTCCACGTCTTAACCATCACACCATTTCGATACAAACCACTCACTCTTGAATTGTTATTTGTATTTGGATCTTTCGGATTTCCTTTGCTACAACCCACTAGTGTTAATGGCAACGCAAATACTAATGCCAACAATAAAATAAACGATGATTTTAAAAATTTACTTTTTTTCATTTTCCCTCCTTTGTAAATTTTAATAATTTTTTTCGACAATATTATTTTACCACTAAGAATTCTTAGTGTCAAACATAATACTAAGAAAATTTAGTAAAATATTATTATATGAAAATATTCGCCGAAAGATTACGAGAACTGCGAACACAACGCAACCTTTCTATGAAACAATTAGCAAAAGAACTGAACACAACTGACGCTGCAATCTCTAATTGGGAAAATGATATAAACGAACCTAAAATAACTTACTTAAAAGTTATAGCAATTTATTTTGGTGTTACAACAGATTATTTATTAGGTCTAGAAGATTAAAAAATAAGGTCAATACAACCTTATTTTTTGTTTAAATTATATTCTTTCCTGTTCTGCTCATCCACATTAAGAATAACCCCAATCGCGCTCATAAA
>JAZQYA010000044.1:0-18802 GCA_045633245.1 Candidatus Onthoplasma sp. | reverse complement strand
GTTCCATCATAACTACCATAAACATAATGATTTGTTGAAGTTGAAACGTAGTAATGTTTTGAAATTGACGGATCAGGATTAAAGAATTCAGGAGTTGGAATTAATTCTTCTTCTCCAGCGAACATGTTGATCCACCAAGTTCCCATATAGTGAATATACTTATCAAATATTGCATAAGTTTTGCCATTTTCTGTAAGTGTGTTAACAGAATGATTTCCATATTCTTGGGTTTGAAGCTCTTTAGATACTATAGAGTAACCACTTAATTCTTCGGCACTCTTATATATCACATTATGAGAGTCACTAGCTCTAATTGTTCCGTTACCATTATCAACAACTTCCAATAACAAATATTGCTGTGACGCATAATCAATTGGCTTTTGAGATGAATATGGTTGATATGCAACGCCATCTCTTATTATGAAATCGTCTGAAGTGTAAATTATTTCGCCATTCTTAAATTTAATTTCACGTGAATATGTTGAAGATAAATATCCTGTGCTTTGATATTCTATTAATTCAAAATATCCTGCCGCATTTTCTTTGTAAACTTGAATATCTTGTATGGTCATCATTGCACATACAAAAGTTGTTAAACCCATCACTATCCAACATATAGCTACCGCGACTTTACCACCAGGCATATAAATATAAATGAAAGCAGCTATGGCAAATATACTAAATATGAGCACGTAATCCCAAAAATCATATCCTTCTTGCTCTTCTCCAACTGGAACAGCATCTGCTCTGCCAGACATTTCAAATAATGATCCAGATGGTGCTGATTGTTCTTCTTTCATATTGATTGTTTTCATGAAGTAGATTTCTTGTCCATTATACTTCGCTAGTTCAAAACCTTTCTCGCTTAAAGATTTATAGTGATGACTTTTTTGTCCAGGTTGAAGGTCATCATATTTTTCAGGATATCCCATTGATAAAATGGCTTCTTTAATGGTGTTTTCATCCGCAGACTTAGGGACAAAGTCCCCTTTTTTGTCAACAATAGGCTTTGCAATATATGTTGACGCATATAATCTAGGCATACCTATTGCTGATTCATACATTGTTTGATCAATTGTTGTTCCATCGTCACTTATGTTGACCATCTTTATACCGCTTGCATCATAAGTTGCAGCAATTGAATCCCAATTTGAATTCACTTGAGATTTAATGTCGATGTCTGCCATTGGTATGCAACGTTGAATTATTTTTGCAATTGTGTAATCTTTTGCCCAACCGGTTAGTTCCTCTGTGAAAGGATTTTGGGCACTATCGCCATGATAAGCATCATTTTTTGATGCTGAAATTACGAAATGATCCAAGTTAACATAGTATGCCTGAGCATATAAGTCAACAGTTGTTGAAGTATCATCAACGTTAAATACTGAATCACCTTCGGCATAGTTACCATTTTCAATTGTGTTAATTGTGAATGGTTTGTTGTGATAACCTGCAACTTCAATTTGCAATCCTGAGCCAGTTTTAGCCACTTTAAGCATTCCAATCAATGCACCAAAGTTATCTCGCTCATCATTGCCAGACTCAGCAACAACATCAGAACCCTGAGTAACTGACCAAACATCATCAGAATGATCTTCAGTATCAGCACCTGCAGTTTGAGTCCATATTCCCAAATCACCTGAAATGAATGCAGAAGCATTAACCTCAGCACGACCAATCAAGCCTCCAGCATAGAAACAGTTGTTTGTTTTGATGCTGATTTTGATTTTTGCATTATCGTCATTTGTAATATTAAATCCACTAATAGTATTTGCTTGTGTTTTTCCTAGCAAACCTCCAACATACATACCTACTGTTCTGGTTTGCAATTTAATTGTTGTTGCATTTCCTTTAAGATCTTTGTTTGAAAGGTTTACTAATGATGTTCCATCTCCGCCATCAATGAAACCAATAATTCCGCCGATGTTATAACCACCATCAACTAAGTTTTGATCACTTTCTTCTTGACCTTTTGCAAGGAAAGGAAGTTGAAGAAGAATATTTGGAGCTGGCTCAACAGGTTCGCCACCAGGTTCAACAGGTTCAGGTTCCACAATTTCAGGAGCTTCAAATCTGTAAACCCCCAAATATGTTCCAACGTTAATACCAAGTTGAGCATTTATATCCACATCTTTCAAGAAGTTACTTGCAATATGGTATTCGCTGTTTCCACCTTCTTTTCTCATTGAGTCATCATCGATAGTTCCAGCAAAACCACCAAAACCTGTTTTGATTTGTTCATAAACTTTTTTGCCTGTTACTTGGTCAAAATTGCTATCTCCATTTGCATTGTATGTCAACCAATCATTAGTGTTGTTTCCATCGCCAACTATAATGTCCGCCATGAAATTGCTAATTGTGCTAATTGGTGATTTTTGTCCACCCTCAGTTTCATCAGTTGAAATAATTTGAACACCATCTGTTATGTTTGTTGACACTTGTGAATTGTTCAATGTTCCAGCAATTCCACCAACGCTTGTTGGGATAAAATATGATTTAGATTCTGATCCATCAGCTTTAGTTTGAATGCGATCATAGTAAATACCTTTAACTGCACCGATTCTAATTATTATCTTATTTCCATCCGCATCGGTTTCTTCTGTCACCTCGCCGTAAACCAAGTTGTTTGTTATTGTTGAGCTTTCAGACAAACCAACAATTCCACCAACGCTTGCGTTTCCGAAAACATTTGCTGTGCTATAAATATTTGAAATTTCTGATTTTTCTGCGCCACCAACAACGCCACCAACGTTAATAACACCATAAATGTTTCCAGCATTGTTAAATTGACCAACATCTACTGCAACTTTTTCAGATGCAGAAGTAACGATAACTGTTTCATAATTAGTTGTGTCTGCAGTTATGTCTAAGAATTCAATTTCATTATTATTTTGAATTAATGAACCCTCAGAAGTGTATCCAGCAATTCCGCCAACGTTTTGATAACCTCTAACATTAGCGTTTTTGTCATTATAGACATTATAAAGTTTTGTGTTATTTGTAACAAAGCCAACCACACCACCTACGTTAATTAATTTTGTGATTTCTTTTCCTTCGGCTTTGTTCATAATTGCAGTGTCACTAAATGCTTTGTCTTGTTTAATTTCTCCCATGTTGGTGAGATTTTTAATCGTCTTTACACTTTCTGCACTGCCAATCATACCACTAACACCACCAACATTGTATGCGACACCTTCTTCACCAATAATAATTGTGTTGTGGTTGACAAATTGCAACTCGCTGTTACCTTCGAATTTACCAAATAAGCCGCCGAAATTTTCATGTTTAATGCCTGATTCTGTTGAACCAATAACATTAATTTCTGCATATGAGTTTGTTGCTTTAACTAATGAATCAGCAAATTTCACTCCATCAGCGTCCACATAACCCACTAAACCACCAACGTTTGTGGTTCCATGAATTTTAATGTTTTTTATTAATGGAATATCAATTTCTCCAGCACAACTAATCAATCCGATATAACCACCAGCATTTGGAACGCCTCTAGATATTATTTCTGTTGCATAAGATTTGCAGGCGTTTTCATCTGCCCAATTAATAGTTAATAATCCATCAGAAGTTTTAGCTCCAACATAAAGTCCAACACCAGCAGTTTTTAATGTGTGATCATAATTGCTTGATGCTTCGCAAAGAACTTCAATTTTTGTTATTTCTGTTATTGCTAAGTTGGTTATAGTTAAGTTTGCATTTTGCAATCCAGCTATCAAACCAAAATACTTGCTGACTTCATTTGGATCTGCGGTAGAGTTAAATATTACCGATGACACATTAGTCGACATTGCAAAATGATCCGCATCAATTGGCGCTTCAATCTGCGCAATAAGTCCACCAAAGCAGTTTGTGTTTAATTGCAATGTTCTTTCTCCAGAAATTCCAGCGAAATTAACATTAATATTTTTAATGTCAGTGCTTCCCATTGGATTACCCTCATCTTCATAAGAAGATTTTGCTGCAACACCACCGATCATATTATTGCATTCATCTTCAGCTCTGTTTGTGAAGATATAAATTGTGTTTCCATTTGCATTGATTGTGTTACCAATTTCTCGGTTAATAATTGAGCCAACAATTCCGCCTGTTTCATTAGATCCAATAAAGTTTGCATAATAGGTTGACAATAAGTTTCCGCTTGGATCTCTTACCTCAGTCAAGTCAATTGTTCCATCAACCACACGCCCAGCAATTAGACCAACGCAATTTCCACCACTCAATATCATTGCAGGTTTAGTGTTTCCTGCATTTCCAAAAATTTCAGTGTTAGTAAATAACCCAACGCTTAGGTGACCTTCAATTGTTCCAAACAATCCACCATAAATTGCACCAGATGCCCCTGAAACCACGCTTTGACTGCCATCTTCATTTATTATGAACATCACATTGTTTACATAAACATTTGGATTTTCATCATCAGTTTCAAAAACGTTTAATCCAAGTGCACCACTATTGCTTAATTCAATGAAGTTTCCAAGTTTGATATCACCCAAATATGCATGATCCAAATTTGCAAACAATCCTTCATTTTTTAAGTTTGTGATTGAGCAATAAGAATCTCCTTGGTTCATTTGCAAACTTAGATCGAAATACTTGTTTGTTACAAACACTCCGTTAAAGTTGCCACTAGATTTAAAGCCATTTACGGTTGAATTTTTTCCAATTGCTTCCCATGTCTGACCTTGACCATCAATGTCGTAAATCAAGACATAGTTTCTAGATGTACCCAACAAAGATTGAACAGCACTTAAAACTCCAAGGTGTGGAATTTTGAATGCATCAATATAGTTTTGATAAGGTACATATTTATCATCTTCAATCTCTGGAGTTGCTTGTCCTTCAATTGGTTTTCCTTGAATTAATAATGCATATCTATCTGCAAGGATAAACTCACCTAAGTTGGCATCTTCTTGAACGTATGGCAAGCCATTTCCAGTGTAGAGTTGATTTTTGAAATCATTTATAAGATTTGTTCTGTAAGTTAACTTGTTAAGTCTGTTAATTGGGTAGTTATAATTTCTACCAAAATAACTTGTTGAAGTGTCAAATTCTCCGTTTGAAACACTACTATCCCATTCGCCTTTCAACAATTTTTGTTCTGTTTGTGCTTGTTTGTTAGACATCAATTCTGAAGTTGAAACAGGTTTTAATATTGCATGTGCTTCATCTTTTAATTCCTCTGTGTCATATGCTTTGTTTGCATAAACAATATCTGAATAAGTGTCAATAAAGTTGTTTGAACCAACAATTGTAGAGCATGCAAAGAATGCGTTTCCAATGTCGCTAATTGACTTTATAACACCAGCCATATAGTTGTTGTAAGTATATCCGTCGCTATTTTCATAAATTATTCCGGCAGATGTTGTGCCTTCAATATATCCAGTGAAATAGTTAGAAAGAAGTTTTCCTTCATTAGTGTGAACAATACCAGAAACAGTAACACTTGTTGCAACAATTTCAGCTGTTGAGAAGCTGTGAGAAATCATTCCTCTATTAACATTTGCAATAAGTCCTAATGATCCTGTTCCTTCAATCTTAATTCCATTTCCTTGAACTGAAGAATTGAAAATCACACCATTGTTAAGACCAGCAATAACACCAGTATTGTCAGCCACAACCAAAGGCTCAACAACTCCAGCATTAATTGTTGGTTTGATAACCACATGTAAATTTGAAATTGCAGAGTGCTTTAACACAACTGGAACAACCGCAGTATAGCTTGCGTCATCTACAACACATCCCATTTCTCTCAACTGATAAGCGCTTTCAATTGATAGATTTTCACCAATCAAAATTCCATTTAATGCTTTTGTAAATATAGGTGTTGTTTCACTTGTTTTTCTTAAGAAATAGTATTTGAAACCCGCTTCTTCGACACCTTCATCTAGGTCATCAGTTCCTGATCGAATTTGTTTTGGCCACATTACTGAACCTTCAATGTAATCATATTTTGATTGACCTGTTGGTATGTCAATAATACCATAATCCTTTAAGTCATCAAACAAAGAAGTTGCATAAGGCATTCTAACATCTTCTGCTGAAGCAACGCTAAATTGAGCCCATATTGACTTTTCAACACCATTTTCAGTTCTCAAAGCAATTTGCCATTCTCTGTTATTTATGATTGCTTCAAAAGAGAGATTTGAACCCAAATGATTTCCTTCAACAACATTTTCATCAACTGCAAGAGAATAATCACTTGAGTAGAACACGTTTACAAAGTTAACATTATTAGTTGTGCTATTATTTGGAATTTCTCCAACCAAACCACCAATACGTAACTTCGGTATTGCAGAATCAACAATTGAATCTGAGATTATGCTTGAAGTTGTGTAGGAATTGTTCACTTCAACTTTATCGCCCGTTTCTTGTTCAATAAATCCAATCATACCGCCCACACAAATCTTAGTTTCGTTGTTGTTTGTTATTGGAACAATTCTTCCCCAAGAAACTGAGTTTGAAATTTGAACATTGTTAGCCTTACCAATTAAACCACCAGCATAAAGTTGTGGTGTATCTTCGGTTGTTGCATTTAGAATTGCTGCATATAGAATTGAATTGGTTGCAATCTCTTTCAACTCAACCATTGCTGTTGAATGCACCAAACCAACTGCTCCACCTGCATATAGAATTATAATATTAGATTCTTCTGTGTTTATTTTTCCGTTAAACAAACATTGTGTCATAGATGCATTTGTGTCAAGTTTTCCAACACCCGTTGACAATGCCACTTGAGCAAGACCCAATGTTTCAAGTTTTTCAACAAGAATGTTTCCATTGTGTTTTGTTGTTAAAATTTCTGACTTAGTGTTACAATTTGAAATTCCAGAAGTTCTTGATGGTGCTGCTAACGAATACACACCCGCCAAACCACCAACATTTATTTCCGGTTCTTCATCTTGCTTTGTTGAACCATAAATAGAAATTTTGGTTAAAGCATTACAGTCTACAATTAATCCATCTGTTGCTTTTCCAAGAATTCCACCAAGATATAAATTTTCTTTCAATTTATCTAGTTTAACACTTATATCTATAATAGCACGATCACTTGCGTAATCTAAGTCACCCACATTGTTTGCACTAATTGCAGCATTTGTTGCTTTACCAACTGCGCCACCAATATAAACATCTTGGCCGTTGTCTTGTGAGATTGTTAAATCAAATGACGTTGCTGAATAATTTAAACTCGAATCTGCACCAACTTTAACGTCGTTGATAACAGCTGTTCGCTCAGTTCCCATATATGGATCTGTTTGAGCAAATCCAGCAATTCCGCCAACATAAACACTATTGCTACCAACAGACTCTAAGTTTGCTCTAATTTGTCCAATAAAATTACTACCAAGAATGTTAGTGTTTGTCATCACACCAACAATGCCACCAAATCCTTGAATTGGATTATTATCATCTTCAATAATATATCCATTGCCAGCATTCACTCTAACTTCAATATTTGAAATTAATGAATTGGTGTCTTCACATATTAGTCCACTAACCATAGAGATTCTTTCAGAACTAGGCAAAGTGATTGGGTTTTCCCATTCAAAGATGAGATTACTTATTGTTGCATTCTCTGTTTTCTGGAAAAAGCCTGTTGTGCCTGTTTCGTTTGGATTTAAACCTTCGATATAAATAGTTGGTCGACTGCTATCTCCCTCTTTTTCACCAATCAATGTTCCTTGAAATGTTCCACTCACAATCCAGTTCGCATCTTTTTCAGGTATATGTATATCTTGAACCACCCTAAATTTACCTTTTGGAATTAATTCAAGCAAGTCAAAATCAGGGTGATGTCTGATGTCAATATAGTTATTAACTTCCTTATTGTTTAGAAGTGGGAAATATTTTGATTCGTCGAGTGTCCAGAATTTGATTATTGACCATCCTGAGAACACCTTCTGGAAATTCACAACTTGACTTGGATCACCAGTTTTAAACAATTTAAACAACTCAAGAACTGATCCGGCGTTGGTTGTTTGTGTTTGATTTTTAACAATCGAATTTTGATCGTTAAAGTAATTAACCGTTCCAGCGTAAACATAAATTAAGTTTTGGCTATTACCACTTTTCAAGCAAGAATTTTCATAGTCTGCAGCAATGTAGTCAATAGTAATATTCGTTAAATCTGCCAATTTTGAATTGTCAACCACCACGCTTGAATAAGTAAATTGAAGATTGTTTGATTTTTCTTGAACATTATTTTTGTATTTAAACAACGCTTCATAATTAGAAATCGTACTGTTTCTTTCTGGTGATGTTGTTTCAATACCATAGGCAGAACCAATTAAACCACCAATATTTTCCACCCCAGAAGACAGATTAACGTATGGAATTGCATACGAATAGGTTATTGTTGATGCAACTGCAACACCAATCATACCACCAATTGTCTTGCCAGATTTGATTCCTGCTTTGCTATAAGATGAAGTGATTGTTGCATTAATTCCAACACCAACCAAACCACCAACATATTTGTCACCCTCAAGCAAAGTCATATTTCCAACTTTTGTTGAATCTATTTCAGCATTTGCTTTTGAGTCTTGAAGATCTAAAATATATGAACCAATTTCAGTGTCATAGGTGTATTGAGTTTCTTCTTTGGCTGTAACTTGAGATGCTTCAATTCTGCCAAGGCATACGCCATATAATCCACCAACCGCTTCATCGCCGTGGATAACGTCATTGGTTCCTACAAAATATCTCAATTTAAGACTTCTTGTGTCTGCACTTGCATAACCAGCAACACCACCGGCATATCCTGCATTGATATTTAATGCACCGGTGCCAAGAATATCAACATACTGAACGTTATATTCTATTCCCGGTCTGCTAGTTAAGTCTAGCACACCCGCAACGCCACCGGCATTTGATAAGTTTTTAATGTAGCTTGCATATTCAAGTCTAGGAGTTATTGTTTGTTTAATATTTAATTTTTCATAATCAGTTTCATTATAATATAAATAATTATTATTTACACTAGTTTTAACACTTAAGTTTGTTTCAATTCCGTAAACCAAGCTTGTTCCTGAAATCAATCCTGCAACGCCACCCACAAAATTGCTACCTGTTAAAGTCGTGTTAGCACCATTTAATTTAATGTTAATTATTGCAGAATTATTAACTTTTCCAGCCAAACCACCAGAATATGTTGCTGTGGTTGTACTGAATTGTCCGCCTGCTTCTGGAGTTGCGAAATTCAAATCAAGGTTCTTAATATAAGCATTTTCAACTTCTGCAAACAAACCAATTGTTTCAACGGTCGCTTGACCAACATCAAGATAAATTCCATTGATGCTCATTCCGTTTCCTTCAACACTGGTTATTGCCGAAGCTGAACCAAGAGTGAAATTTGTTCTTGTTTTTATTGCTGTTTTGTCATTATTGAAATCAATATCATTAATGAATCTCACATATCCAATAAAGTTTGTGCTGTTATCATTTGCTGTGAAAATATTGTTAAACTCTTCCACGTCGCTTATTGTGTAAGGATTATTTGCACTTCCTTCCGCAAAAGAAGGTGCGTTTGTTATTGTTTTAACTTCAGCTTGTGGATCGAGAATGTGTCTGTGAGAATTAGAAACAACATTAGCGTTCATAAGCTCTGGAAGAATTCGTTTTTTGTTATCTAAAGTGTAATAAGACCAAATCCCTTGTTCTCTTTCTGCTTTAGAATTACTCAAGATAAATGAGAAGCCAGTTAAATATTCACTATTTTGGAAGTTCTCACGATTTAATGCTCGAGCATAATCCTTATCTCCGTCTGTGTATGGATCATCTGTTGAAGATCTCATCAAATAGAATGTGTTTTCTAATGTTCCTGTTGACAACAGATTACCCGCACGATCAACACCGATAAATGGTTGTTCTGCATAGCTATCCACTGAACCTGCATTCATTGTTGTTGCAGCATAACTTTCACTTATTGTTCCTGTGTTGTTGTAAACAAATCCTGAAATGTATGCCGACAAAGTTTTAAGTTCTAAGTTTGCATACGAATTGTTAATTGTTCCTGTGTTATTATAAACAAATCCTGAAACAATACCATTACCTTTATTTTCAATCACGTAACCAGTTGAATATGGTTGAGAAGTTGTGATAACAGCTTCACTTGCTTTTGAGTATGAATATGAAATTGTTCCTGAGTTGTTTCCAACAAATCCTGAAGTGATATTGGTTTGTTCATTTGTTGAATAGTTAATAACATTTGTGTTTGCAACATAAGATGTTGAAATTGTTCCACTATTAGAACCAACAAATCCACCAATTGTGCTAGCAAATGAGTTTCTTTCTTCGTTTTCTATAACCTTGTTGTAAATTTCAAAAGTTAAACCTTTTGCTCTGTGTGTTGTGACACTTTCATTTGTTGATGTTGCAATTATTCTTGTGTAACTATCACGACCAACACGAGAGTTTGTGATAATTCCTGAATTCTCACCAACAAGTCCGCCAACTGTCACACTCGCAGAACTCGCAACAATAATTTCAATCTTTTTGTCTTCAAAGCCTGTGTTTATTACATCACAATTATAGATTATTCCATCATTGTTTTTAGCAACCAATCCACCAAATGTTAAAGAAGTGTTTTGATTGTTATTTAATGCCAAAGTGCCTTCAAAATTTGAATAATCAACAATCATGTTTTTCAAAATTGTTTTATATTGTGTAGTATTTCCTGTTTCTTGATCTTGAACATTATAATTGCCTAAGCTTTCAAATAAACCATAATTTCCATTAGCATCATTAACTCTAAAACTCTTAATTGAAATTATTCTGTTGTTTCCGTCAAAACTGCCTATTGGTGTTGTGATTGGAACAACTTGTTCAAGTGTTATGTCGTTCATCAATACGTAATTAGCACCTTCAGACAATGACCACGTTCCTGTTTGAGAGTTATAAATATCTTCTGCACTATAAACAAGAACTTCATCAACTCTCTTAGCTGAGAATATTGTTAAATTGAAATTAGTGTCGAGCGACATGTCTGTTGAACTAAAGTCAACTGCATATCTACCATTTTTCTGAGGCTTGTAACCATAGTAAATTCTCATGCTCACAAAAGTTGCAAAACTTTCAACACCTGTAATGCTAAGTTGATTGTTTTTGAAATTAACAATAAACTCAGGGTGTAAATTATGATCAGAGAATTTGATTGATCCGTTTTTGTAGTATGAATAAATTCCAACGATCTTATCTTCAAATTGTTGTTTTTGAATTTCTGTGAGTGTTGCAATGTGCTCATTCAACGCATCCCATCTTTCAGCAATAGTTTTAGTTTCATCAACAGTAACGTTATACGTCTGCTCTAAGAAATTTAAATAAATTTTTTCACTTAGATCATTTACATTGTTATCAGTTGTGAATGCTAAAGAAACATCCCTTGTGTTTTGAATTGCGATCTTTTTGTGATTGCCATCTATTAAATCTGTGACATTAACTGAATTCAAAATATAATCAATTGGACTGAATGTGATTGGGCTAGGTTCGCTAGTCTTTAATTCTCCATCTTTTGTTGTTAATGACAAGGTTGCAGATAGACTAAATGCTGCTGGAATGTTTTCACCAACACTCAACCACAAAATCATTGTGTATGATCCATCGTCTTCAAGGTGTACGTCTTTATAACTATTATTCAAATAATATGAGATATAATCACCTATTAAATAACCTTTCTCATCCGCACCATCCCAAATATCATTATCATTTTTATCAATATAAATTATTTTTTTGTTTCCTGCTGAATATTTATAATCACTATTCTCAGGCAAATTCCATTCAAATGTAATGTCTGGCTCTGAGTTAAGTTCATATCCTCTTATTTTAAGTGCAACTTGATTTTGAATTGTTCCTTCTTGAATTAAATAATTTCCTTCTGATATCTTTCTGCTAGGATTATAATTCAAATCAACGCTTGGAAGATAAGTTGTTAATAAATCTTTTGTTTTTTCAACAATTTTGCCATTACCTGTTGTGGCTTTGATATTTACAGATAAACTTGCCTCTAAACCAGTGAATTTTTCTAATTCAACACGCAAACAAATTATTCCGTTGTAATCAAGTCCACTTTCATCAATTGAAGAAACTTTGCGCAAACTTAAATTTCCGTTGGCGTCTTGTGAATTAGCCAATTCTCCCGTAAGAGTTGAGAAACGTGACGTTCCTCCTCTTTTGTCCAACACTAATTGAGTGTATTTTAATTGAACATTGTGACCAAGTGAACTAACAAACAAAGATGATGTTCCAATGGTCACGTCAACAATATGTGAATATGATGGTTCCATATAAATCATCATAATATTTCCATGACTTCCTGGTTCAACTATTGATGTTTGAACATCGGAATTTGTGACAAAACTTGTGTAATCTGTGTTGAAATTCACAGTTTCGATTTTATAGTTTTCAACTCTCAATGTTGAGAGCACTGATGGTTTTAACAAAACTTCAATTGGCGAATCTTCATTGTTAACATCCTCATTACTTAAAGCATAAACAACAACATTAAATTTTATATTATTTTCAATGCTTCTTACTAAACGTTCGTCTCTTAATTCAATCAAAACTCCATATCTATAACCAATAGTTTCTCCACCTGGCAAAGTATATAGAGAACAATTAATTTGAGGATTAAATAAGTTAGCAAAATGATTTACGTTGTTATTTAGTTTTAATTTTTCAACTTCTTCTTCGCCTTCAATAATATTTAAAGCAATTCTTATGCCATCACTATTATTTTTTTCAAAATAGATTTCTCCATTTGAATTCACACCTATTAAACCTGGATCTTGTTGATCACCAACATAATCTGTTGTTAAAGCAACTTCGAAACTCAGATCGTCACTTGTTGTCATTTCTACGTCACTTCCGTTAATAGTAATGCTTTTTGCCGCATTAAATAGATGCGCTTCTAATTCAACTTGTCCAAGAGAAATGTCTTGAGAAACATACAAATGAGTACCATAGTCATCAGTGTAACTTCCGAAATATTCACGCTTAACACGTAGGTCAAATGTTATAACTTCGCTTTCATCAAGTTCAATCTTTTCATCGTCTGCCAAATCATCTTTGATTTTTAAAGTTATACCTTCAAAGTGAGTGGTGTTGATAACCAACTTCGTTTCTGCCATCTTGTTGCTTGTTGCGGTTAACTCTAAATATCTGCTAATTTCTGAAACATCAAACAATGATGTTCCGTTTGAATTTTTTGCTTCAAGAGAAACAACTTTATGGTTTTGACCAGTGTATAAGTTAATCTTATAATCATCACCATCTTTATAAATTGAACTTGAATTCAAAACTAGTTTATTAAATAAACTTTGGGAATATAGAGCAACATAAATTTTTAGTTTTGGATTAAACACCGAATAGATCTCAATCAAGATTGGCGTTGAGCCACTTGCTCTTGTGAACACAATCTGATTGCGATCGTTTAAGTAAGCGCTTGAATTTCCATTTCCTAAAATTTTAACTCTATAACCACCTTGTGCATCACTTGGCAACTTTAAGGCATTTAATAATCCATCTGTATTATAAGTTCCGTCAGCATTTTGTGTGCTGTAAATATTTATTGAGTTATCTTCATCGCTACCACTTTCGTTAAAGTTGAATATCACTGTTTCTTCAACAAGTGGAGCATATTCATCATAATTAAATTCATTAACATGAACAGATTTAATTGTTGTGATATAACCTTCGTTCATGTGAGCACTAATAGATAAAGGTTTAACGATTTGTAAAGGTATCTTATCTGTTGATGGTTCATTATCATGATCCCAATTAATGTATGGGAAGAATAAATTAACACCATTAACAACCAAAACATTGTAATTTTCTTTTGTTTCCCAAACCGAAGAATCAAGCGCTATAAAATTAGCCGCCCATTCGTATGCTTTGAATTTTACATAAGTTTTTGTTGCGTCATAACCTTCCGCTTTAACGTAGTTTGTGTTATCAACATAATAGATGTTTGTCCAATCAATTGTGTTTTCGTCAACTATGATGTCTTCATCAATATAAGGCTCAACCAAAATAGGATTTCCGTTTAGTGTGTTGCCAACAACCATGTATGTTGGATCTGTTCCTTCAATCTTTAATTCGTCGTTAACTTTACCTATAAAATAAGTGTTTGTTTGACTCGCATTGGCTGTTAAATGGATTTGGCTATCAGAACTAATGTTTGCAACAACAAATGAGTTTTCAACAGATATTGTTCCTGTAATAAGTGCTATCAATCCAGCTGATGTTGATCCACCTTGAATTGAGTAGAATCTTACATATTCTTCTGTGCCGCTATCATAAATTGTGTCAACAAAACTTTCAACACTCGCACAATTTATTGAAGAATTATTTGCTTTTGCTGCAATTCCGCCAACAATTGATGCGCCTGAGATTGTTCCAAGAATAGTTTCAGCACTAAAGTTATAACTATTTTCAAATGTTGTTGTTGCACTAACAAATTTAACATTGTTAATTGTTGTTCCATCTGCTTGACCAACAATACCACCAACTAAAATATCTCTAGGTGTTGACGTTACATTTAATGAAAGCGCAGTTGATAATTCAACTTTATTTCCACTGCCATTAGATATTCCAACCAGGCCACCAACGCTTCCGATTGGTTGAATGTCACCCTCTGTTATTGAGATTTCTCCACCTATTAACACACCAGAAACATTTCCATGGTTGGCACCCACAGCACCACCCAAATAGATCTCTGCAGCATTAATATTATTTATGTTTTGAACTGCAATGTTTGCAACCACATCATAAACAAAGTTATTTAAACTTTCTTTGCCTTCATATTTGCCAATAATTTCAGCCCCTACGCTGTTTGTTCCTACATAAGATCCGATGCGATACACACCCTCATCAACAGTGATGTTTAGCAATCTTTCACCCAAAGCTTTACACAATGAAATTGTGCCATCGTTTCGACCAACAACAACACCAAAATCAATCTCGCCTTTTAATGAGATGTTATTATCATTGTTTGGTTGCTCACTCTGCACAACAACGACTTTTGAGTTCTCAATGCGACCCTGGTTAACACCAGCAATAGCACCAACTTTCGCCTTGTTGTTTACAGTATCGGTAAATATTGCATTAACTAACAAATTTTCAACAACAGCATCTTCTCCAAGCCAAGCAAATAAACCATATAGATCACCGTCATTAACAGAAGTTAAACTATTGGTTATCTTCAAAGTGATCGAATAGTGTTCAGTCAATATTGTGTTTGCATCAACAACCTTTAAGTATTCACCATTTAAACTTCCTGTGAATTCTTCAACATTGTTGTTGTAGAAACCAATTGGATTAATTTCCACAGGAACTTCAAGATCACCAATATCAGCACCTAAGATGAAATGTTTATCTAAATTATTATTTATATTCTCCAAATCTTCAACTGTTTTAATGGTGAATTCCGAACCCTTTTGACCATCTTCAACCCTGATCATCACTGATTGTTTTGTTTCAAAATGATTTTCAGTTAAGATTATTGCATTTGGGTTGTCGTTTAAATTGTAAGAATCTTTTGTTGCTAAAACCAGTTCAAATATTCCACCACCAGAAATTTTATCTGCTTTAATGGTTACAATTCCATCAACCAACGCTATGTCAAAGAAGCTGTTTTCTATTCTGCTTTTAATATATTCTTGATTAATTAAATTATATTTATATAAAACATATGTCAAAGATGTGTTAATGTCATCAAAGCGCAATTCGCCATCAACAGCATTAATAGTTTTAAATTTCAAATTTGCTTCGAAAGATTTTTCCACAAATTCATTTTCACCAACACCCATAAATGAAAGCGTTAATTGCGGAGCAACATCCTCGTTTCTTTCATCAAGTTCTAGGTTGTTTCCAGAAACAATAATTCCGGTTGCCTTGTCAACGCCAACAATTCTAATATTGACATTTTTTGTAACGCCAAATTCTTCTCCAAATCTCAATGCTTTTATTGCTAATGTGATCTTTTCAAGTGAAATTTGATCAATTAATTTAAGATTGATAGTTCCTTTTAAGAAGCTTTCGTTATCTTTCAAAACCTCGTTTGCAAAAAGATCTATTGTTTTGTTTGTTTCGGATTTAAATGTTAATTCAACACTATCCATATATGAAGCATTAACATCATTTAACACCATTAGCTGTGAAATATCTTTTATGAAAACATTTCCACCATCTTTATAAAAAACTATTTGATCAAAAGGTGTTCCATAGTTTGAAGTATACGCGCGAATCTCCATCGATGTGGAACTTGCTTCAACATAGTATGGATTTAAATATCCTATTTCATCACGTTCAATATCAACATCTATTATAGCAATAGGGTCATACACCGCAATTTGAATGTTAATTTCTTTGCTTTCTAACACCACACTATCAGCACCTTCAGCAAAGAACGAAACTGTCAACTTCAAAACCTGTGTAAAACCAGCACGTCTGCCATAAACGACGAACACATTGTTTGAAATAGTGTTATAACTTAAAGCATTATTGCTAAACTCTGCACCTTGCAATTCAACTGTATCTATTTTTAATTCACAAATTGCATCAGACGTGTTACCAATAGTTTCCAAAACTTCAAATTCAACATATTCACCTTTTGTTATGGCAAAGTTTGTGTAACCATTATCAACCTCGCTAGCGGTGAATTGTTTAACACCCCTTTTGTCCGTTTTAACCGCAAGAGCATCTTTTTCTGCGTCAGACATCAATTCAACAAAATTAACACTCAAACTTTGAGAAAGTGCAACAACACTATCGTTAACTAAAATGGTTATATTTGCAGTTGTTGCCTTGGTTGTTATAACAGGAATTTCGTAAGTCATATATTTTTGACCATTTTGCAAATTAGCGCGTTGCCAATCAAAGCGATCCCTATTTAAAACAAGTTCACTTACACCACCACCGAAAAGAACGTCCGGATTATTTGACACTAATTTAATTGTAGACTCATCAAAATCGCTTCCTGTGTAGACAACTTTAGGATAAATATAACTGGTGCCAACACCCAAATTCACATTGGATATTTCGTCAACTCCACCCAAATCATCCGTAAATGCAAGAGAATCTGCAGTAACCACTTTGTTTAGAGTGTAAACAACTTCAATATATTCTTCCGCAATAATCTCTCCATTATATTCACTTGGAGAGCATAAAGTTTTAATCTTTAATTCTTGTGATTCGTTAACACCCTGTTTGAATTTGATAAAAATCGTGGAGTTGGTTAAAACTTCACCCACAACAACTTCACCCTTTGCATTAGTGATTAACAAATTGTTGTTTGCATATTCTAAAAGAATTCGAGTTGCGTTGCTAGGTTTTGGGTTCGCCGCAAGGTTTAATGATAATCCGTTATAACCAGCATTGTTTGTACCATAAACTGTAACGGTTTCCCCTTGTCCATTAGATAAATCTTTATTGTTAACCGTAATAAATTTTGGCAAAACCTTTTTAACAACACTTAAGTATCTTGGCGTAAAATCTATTGAAGATTGTGAGAAGTTAAGCCCCTCAATTTCATAAACAAACTTAACATCATTGGTCTCAACATCAGTATTTAAAATTGTAAATTCAAAAGTGTTTGTTTCTTTTTGCGATATGTATAAGCCGTTAATACCAAGAGCATCACCATTCTCTTGAGTTTCATAATCGTATTTTTGATAAACATTATTTTGATTTAACACATATATCGCAACTTTGTAATACGCTGTTCCATCATAGGTGTTTTGAACAGATTTATAAACACTCTCTGACAGTGTCTCATCCATATCAACATATACTAAAGATTTTGAATAATCACCACCCTCAGCATAAATCTTAACATCAAAGATTCCAACATCTGTTTTATTTCCTGTAACATTGTCAACAAATTTTAATGCAGGCTCTTCCACCAAACTCTCAGAAAGATACACATAGAAATATGTTGAAATTTCATCTTCACCATCTGAGCCGTCATGGTATATAGATGTTGCTTTTATCTTAACAACATATGCACCTCTATCATAGTAAAAGTTCGGATTATCTATTTTTAAAAATTTTCCATCAACAACAGAAGCGTACAACTCAACATCATTATTGGAAATTATCTCATCATAACTATTTCCATCAAACAAACCAATTGAATCAACTGAAAATTTTACCCCTTTTTGATTAGTCCTGTTTTCTGGAAGATAATTCAAATTGTTTAAAAGTGCCAAATTTAATATTCCGCTTAAAGTCGTTGCAGGTTTAATTGAAAGGTCTGCATAAATAGATTCAAGCTCTTCATAAACATCAAAAGCCAAATTGTGACTTTTTCTTGAATTGCCTTCATAGAGCTTCAGGGTTGTGTTAACATTGTTGTTTAAATTTATCGCCAACACTTCGTTTTGTTTAATCGAAGCAGACGAGAAGTTTAATCCACTAGTGTTTGTTGTTGAAACATTAACCAAATCAACATGTTTCGCTTTCACATTTTTGATTTCAACTTTTATGTAAATAGTCGCATTGCCACCATCAAAAATAAGCGAAGTCCTTTCCCCTCCGTCATAAATATCATCTTTATCATAATTTAAAGAAATGCCATTGGTTCCATCATGCCATGTGGCAGCATCTGCACTAAAAGCATAATAAACCTTAAATTCCAAATCTTTGTATTTATCCTTGCATGCTGTTGCAAAAACACATGCAAACAATAAACAAAATGCAATAACAAAACTAGATAATTTTCTTCTCATAACCCCTCACTTTATTTTGCATAAATATTAATAATATTATTATAAAAAAAATAGATAAAAAAGTCAAATTA
>JAZQYA010000043.1:0-7133 GCA_045633245.1 Candidatus Onthoplasma sp. | reverse complement strand
ATTGTTCTAAAGCATGTGCTTGAACACGACATATATCATAATTATTCTTCGATTTGGATGGAAGATTTTCTTCATCCTAGCGGAAGAACAACTCAAATGACAAACACAAATAAATTAAGCAGATTCTACGACGGTTGCATTGGAGGAAAAACCGGTTCAACAAATCAAGCAAAATTTTGTTTGGCTGTTGGTGCTGAAAGAAACGGAAATAAATTCATTTCAGTTGTCCTTGGAGTAGAAAATAGTAAAGACAGATTTAAACTAGCGAGCGAATTATTAAATTATGGATTTAGCAATTTTGAGAACATCAAAATTTTCAGCAACAAAGATTTAACCAATATGTCAATTAAAATTAAAAACAGTAAAAATGTGATTAACTTAAAAGCCGAAAGAGAATATTCTATCATCGGCAAGAAAAATGAACAAGTAAATTTTACACTAAACTATCATCTTCCAAACCAAATAAAGAAAGTAAAAGAAAATGAGGTTGTTGGAACAGTTGAAATTGTTGTTGATGGGGTTGTTGTTGACACAATTAATATCTTAAGTTGCAACACCTATAGTGAACCAACAATTTGGGATAACTTTAAAGAAATAATAAACACTTAATTCTAAAAAATCATAAATAACTATAAATTTGTTTATGTTTTTCCTTTAATCGCTCTTGACATTTTCGACATTTCATGATATAAATAAAACCACAATATTAAGGAGAATATCATGACAATTAAACAAATTGAAACAGCAATCGCAGACGGCGAAATTGAAGAAAGCAAAGTTGAAAAATTAGAATTGGTTGTCACCGCTTCAAAAAGTTTTTCTAAAACAATTCAAGAAGATTTAAATGGTGTTAAAATGCACAACCAAGAAACTATTGAATTCTTAAAAAGTAAACATTTTAAAGATGCAATTTTAGATGCAATTCTTTACGCTCTTGAATATAAAGATACTTCAAACCCATTAAAACGTAATGAACTTAAATTGCTTAAAAACAAAAAAGCAACTCATTCACATTACATTGAAGTGTGCGAAAAATTGCAAGCAAGCATTGTTCACGCAATCGGAGTTAGCGATGAAGATGATGACTCTATCAATCTCATGCTTCAAGAAATCCTTTCTCATTATGTTGACACATTGGAAGAGCAATTAAATAAATAATCTTTGACAACAAAAAACACAGATTTCATTCTGTGTTTTTTTCATTTCTATTTAACATTAATAATTGCTTTAATTCTTCTAACACCAGAAGAAACAGCTTCTTGTTTTGCAATGCGGAAGTTCACAAGTTCACTTGTGTTTTTAACGTGAGGACCACCACAGATTTGGAAGTCAACATCGCCAATTTTATAAACTGAAACAACTTCATCTTCTTCCGCTTTATGAATTCCGTAACCACCTTTTGATTTTGCTTCTTTAAGAGTCATCTCACATCTTTCAACCGGAATTGATTTTTTGATTGCGTCATTAACCATATCTTCAACAACTTTGACTTCTTCATCTGTCAATTTTCTATCAAAGTTAAAGTCAAAACGTAATCTTTCGCTTGTGATGTTGCTTCCTTTTTGTTCAATATTATTACCAAACAACTTTCTCAAACTTGCGAGCAACAAGTGGCAAGCGGTGTGTAATTTAACAGTTTCTTCACCATTATCAGCAAGACCACCTTTGAACGCTCCAGCGCTTGCAGTTCTAGCAAGTTCTTGGTGTTGACGGAAAGCTTCATCGAATCCAACTTTATCAACAGAGAAACCTCTTTCATTTGCCATTTCAATTGTCATTTCAATTGGAAAACCAAATGTGTCGAATAATCTAAATGCAGATTTTCCGTTGATTACTTTTTCTTCCAAATAGTCAGGGTTTGATTGTTTCATAAATTGATTTTTTCTTTCAATTCCACCAACAACTTTTTCAAATTCTTTGTTACCCAAAGCAAGAGCTTTATTAAACTTTTCAATTTCACGATTGAGTTCTGTTAAAATAAATTCTTCTTTTTCAATTAGTCTTGGATATGTTTCGTTATATATCTTTTCAATATAAATTCTTGCAATCTCAGAAAGTTCACTTAATGGCAAACCAATTTCATTTGCATATCGAACAGCTCTACGAATAAGTCTTCTCAAAATATAACCAGCACCTATATTGCTTGGAAGAATTCCGTTTTCATCACCAATAAGCATCACACTAGTTCTTATGTGATCTGCAATAATTCTCATTGCTCTAGTTTGTTTTTCATTTTCTCCATAAGAAATGTTTAAAACTTTTTCCATGTGATTGATAACATCAATAAACAAATCTGTTCTGTAAACATCACCGGTGTTATTAAGGAAAACCAAAAGACGTTCTAATCCCCAACCTGTGTCAACATTTTTTTGTTTTAGTGGAATATATTCATTGTCTGAAATTCTTTCATATTGCATGAAAACATCATTCCCAACTTCTACAAATCTTCCACAGTCACAAGCAGGTGAACAATTTGGTCCGCAAGCAAGCTTGTCTGTTATATAAAACATTTCACTATCTGGTCCGCAAGGTCCACGTTCAAGTTCCCACCAATTTTCTTTTTTTGATAAGAAATAAATGTTTTCTTTTTTAATTCCGCTCTCTTCTCTATATTTAGCAGTTTCTTCATCTTTTGGAACATCTTCATTACCTTCAAAACACGTAACAGCAATTCGGTTTGGATCAAATTTCAAAACTTGAGTGAGCAATTCATAACTCCATTTTGTTCTTTCTTTTTTGAAATAATCACCTAAACTCCAACTGCCTAACATCTCAAAGAAAGTGCAGTGACTTGGATCTCCAACCTCTTCAATATCAACAGTTCTAACGCAGCCCTGAACATTTGTTAACCTTGTTCCCATTGGATGCTTTTTCCCAAGAAGATAAGGCATGAGCGGTTGCATTCCTGCAACATTGAACATAACTCCTGTTGTTCCATCTCCAATTAATGACACAGCCCCACAATCTGCATGATTACGCTCTTTATAAAATTTTAACCATTCTTTTCTTAGTTGCTTACTAGTAAATTTAAATTCCATAATATTAATTTATCCTTTCATAAATGTTAATTTATTTTTATAACTCGTTTATTTTACACTTTAAGCCCAAATTAGTCAAGATATCTTGATGAATTTCATCAATAGACTTTATTGTGTTCCCCGCTGAACAATCAATAACAATCCAATCAAACTTTTTTGCAACATATTTTGCACTTTGATACGCTTGAATCAAATGATTGTCATCTTTTTCATGGATATCTTTTTCTTCACCATTTTTAAGTTCTGTTCTTGCTCTTGCAAGGCGCATACTAATTTCAACAGGAACATTTAAAAATAGTGTTTTATCAGGTTTTGGCAAATTCAATTTTCCATACTCAAAATCTGCAATCCAATCAAGAAAAGCATCAAGTTCTTTCTTGTCTTTTATTTTTGTTGATTGATGAATCATATTGCTTGGAACGTACCTATCGAACAAAATAAAATCATAATCATCAACATTGATTTTGCTCATTGTTGCAAATCTGTCAACCGCATAAAGCGCGCTTGCTTGATAACTGTTCACGTCGCCAGCATTTTCTCCAAACTCACCACGCAAATACATTTTCACCAATGCACTTGATTCGCTATCATAGTTTGGAAAACTAATTTTTTTAACTTTATAACCTTCTTTAATTAGATAGTTAAACAATAAATCTGTTTGTGTTTTCTTTCCGCATCCGTCTGTTCCTTCAATGTCAATAATCATATTTCCTCCTAAGATAAGTTTAACATATATTAACATTTTTTCAAAACAAATGATTTAATCAATTCAAAACCTATTTAAATCTTATTTCGTTACACGTATAAATTTAATAATACTATTGACAAAAAAAATTATAAATATTAAAATATTAATATGAAAAAAGTTGGAAAGTATATTATCATATCACTTTTATTACTACTCGGTCTGGGTTGTGTTGGCGTCCTGTATTTATTTTTCATTCCCAACTCAACTCTGTTTGGCATAACATATATAAATTTAAATAAAACAATAGAATCATTGGAGTATGAATCAAGCGCTGTTGAGCAAATAACAGTAAATTCAAGATCATATAAAGTTAAAATTTTACCAACAGAAAGAAACACAATTTCTCTTGAAATATTTAGCAATAGCTTTGGTTTTGTTCACAAGAATCATAAAGAAACAATTGTAACATCTTCTCTGAAAGACAATGTTTTAACTTTTAATGTTGATGAGGCTTACGGTTTCGCAATACCAAACAATTCATATATTAATGTTTATATTCCAAGTTCATCTTCACTTAACTTAAATCTTACCAATAAAAATGCACCAACCTCTATCAATTCTGAAGCCGTTGAGATAAAAAATTTATCTTATTCCACAAAAAAAGGTGATTTTAATTTTGTTTTAGGAAAAGTTAATGGAATGTTAAACTTGAACTTAAACAAAAGCACATTCACAATAAATAAAGAAGTAATAACAAATAAAAACAATGTTCATCTAAGCATATCAAAAGGGAAATTCCTTGCAAAAGATTCAGTTTTGGGTGACGTCACAATCAAAAAAAGTGAACGTGGAGTCATATCTATTAATGAGTGTAATGAATTTAAAGACGACTTAACTTCAACTTCTCGCGTAATAAATGGCGGACAAATTAACATAAACAAACTTTTTAAGATTGGTATAACTTCTAGTGACACAATAATTTCAATTGGTGAAATAACCAATGGCGCAAATATCAAAGCATCCAAAAGTGGCAACATTACCATTGATAAAATTAACACCAAAACATATATAACTTCTGAATCAGGGAATATTTCAATTCACAACTGCAACGCTAGAGCAATTCTTCAAACAGATTCAGGCAATATCAATGTAAACAATGCAGTTGAAATGGTTATTATAAAAACAAACAGCGGAAACGCAAATGTTAAATTCAGCGACGAAGCCGCACAACACACTGCTGAAAACAATGCTAGAACATTATGTGCAATTATTCATGACGGAAACTTAACAGCAACAGGAGTTCAACATATCGGACTTGTAACTGAAAATGAAAGCGATTTAGACCAACTTCACGGAATAAAAATCACAGGAAAAGGAAGTGTTGTCATTAACATGAACAATGTTTTGGGAGAAAATTCAATTGAAGGAAATAACGGAAACATAAACATAGTTGTTGATTCTGAATCTGAATTTATTCTTAACACTTCATCAATTTCCGGCAATGTGAGAGTTAATTTAATGCAAATTAGCGACCATAACGGCTACACAACTAAAGAGGCAACAACAACGATTGTTAATTGCAATAATTCACCAAATTCACTCAACGTAACAACAAATAATGGTGGCTTAACAATATTAGATTCAATCATGCATCAACATGGTTTTTAAAAAGACAAGATTTATTCTTGTTTTTTTTATGCATTCTCTTGCTTGTCACATTTGGTTGTTTCCAAAATATAACAAAATCCCATTATAAATTGCATCTATCATTTTCTTTTTATGCTCTTCACTATTAAGTAGCATTTCTTCTTCCGGGTTTGAAATAAAACCACATTCAATTAAAACAGCTGAATAGTAACTACAATTCAGCATATAATAATCCCCAACCTTTCCATTCGAAAATCTTGCTCCACAGTTAACCTGCAAAGATTTCTGAATTAAATCCGCACAAATTTTACTTGCAATATCATCTTTCCTGTAATACGTCATAGCACCTTTTGCTGTTGAGTTTGAGAAACTATTCATATGAATACTTATAACCAAATTCGGATTTGCATTTTTTATTATTTTGTATCTGGCATTCATATCACTTGTCTTCTTATTTTTAGCAAACTCAGAATAAAGTCCATCATCATTTTTTCGTGTTAAGACCACTTTAAAACCATTCTCAACAAGCTTATTCATCAACGCCAACGTGTATTCTAAATTAATTTCTTTTTCAATTGTTCCATTAACACCAACACTTCCACCATCTCGACCTCCATGCCCCGCATCTAAAACAATAGTGATACCATTAAACTTCGAAACGCTAATATTAACCACCTGCGAATACAACGTTGTCAACATAACAAATATTAACAAAACGCAAATTATTAAAACATGATTTTTAAACAATTTTTTCATATTATAAGATATGAAAGGATATTATTTTTATAACGTTTGCTCATTTTTAAAACCAATGCTTTTTATGTCAAAATTTGACTTACCAACATTAAAATTCGACTTTTCCACATGATTTTGCAAGTTATCCACAGAGTTATCCACAGGCTGTGGATAACTTTAGCACATTTGTTCGCCATTTTTCTAATATTATTGTTAATTAGTTTTAAATTTTTAAAAAAATATAGTATAATAAAAAAATGGAATTATACGAGAAATTAAATCAAATCAAAACATATAAATCAGTGTGCCTCATTGGACATATGTCACCAGATGCTGATGCTTTAGCCAGCATGGTTGTTTTTAAAAATGTTTTAAAAGAAATGTTCAACATTTCAAAGATAGACATGTTTTCAGAATGCCCAAAAATTCAACCGCAATATAAACCGATACTATCAGATTCAGATATAAACAGTCAACCTTCAGTTTACGACGTTGCTGTTATGATGGATTGCCCAAACACTGAACGTCTTGGCGAATATGCGACCTTGTTTAACAATGCAAAATTAAAGATTGTGATAGACCACCACAAAACGAACTTGTTTCAAGGAGATATTAATATTGTTGAAAATCAAAGTTCCACCTGTGAAATTATTTATTCAATAGCTAAACACTTCAATTATAATTTAACTCAATACGACATGGAAAATCTTTACTCTGGAATAATAACTGACACAAATAATTTTACCGTTGGAAATTTTAATTCAAAAACATTCAATATTGTAAGCCAGATTATTGATTACGTAAATCACGAAACAATATATAATCAATTTTTTAGAAACAACTCTCTTAAGAACATGCAACTGCTTGCAAAAGCAATCGACAATATTTCTGTTCACAACGATGGATTAATATTAATCTCTCACATCTCAAGCGAAGAAGCAAAACTTCTTAATGCCAAGTTTGATGATTTTATCGGAATCATAAATCGTCTTGCAACGATAAATAATTCTAAACTAGTTTGCTTT
>JAZQYA010000042.1:0-9191 GCA_045633245.1 Candidatus Onthoplasma sp. | reverse complement strand
TTCATAAATAATCTTATTTCCATATTCCCTCCTTTATAATAAATTTATTAAAATTTTTTTAACTTGGGTATTATATCATAAAAAATTTATTTGTCAAGATATAATAAATATTTCTTATTTATTTGTTTTTTACGCAAAGATATGATATCATTTATATAAAATAAATGGAGGTTGTTTTTATGAGTAATAACTATTATTTAGATAGAAATCGTAAAAATATGAGAAAATTAAATGAATTACTTGGAGAATTGCCACCATTTTGCAGTGTGTTTTTCATTGGCATTCAAGACATAACCACTCCCCTAACCCGACTTAATTATGCGGTAGATTTAAAGATATTCTTTAATTATTTGGTGACATATGAAACGCAGTTTTATAATCGCCAAATTTCATCAATTAACATATCCGATATTGACGAAATTGACTCTCAACTTATTGAAAGATTTATGGCTTATATCTCATATTATGACAAAGATGATGGCACCATTCTAACAAATGGAGAAAGAGGAAAATTAAGAAAACTTTCAAGTTTAAGAGCATTTTTTAAATATTTCTTTAATAAAGATATGCTTAGAGCTAATGTTGCAAGCAAGGTCCGCTCTCCCAAACTTCATGAAAAGCCCATTATCCGTTTGGAAGATCAGGAAACTGATGAATTAATGTATTCATGTGACACTCTTTCTGGTTTTAGCGAACACCAAAGAAAATATAATGAAAATTTTAAAACTCGTGATAATGCCATTATTTCCCTATTTTTAACAACGGGTATCCGTGTAAGCGAATGTGTTGGACTCAATGTTGATGATATTAATTTTAATTTAAATTCATTCAGAGTGACTAGAAAAGGTGGCAATCAAGTTATTCTATACTTTGGTGAAGAAACGGCAGAAATTTTAAAAAATTATCTACTCTATCGTGACACTCTTCAAATCCCCAAAGAAGAACAAGCGCTGTTTATTTCAAGCCAAAAAAGACGCATGTCTGTTCGCTCTATGGAATATTTAGTAAAAAAATATGCTAAAGTTGCAACTCCGCTTAAAAAAATTACCCCACATAAACTCCGCTCTACTTATGGCACAAACCTATATCGTGAAACAAAAGATATTTATATAGTTGCAGAAGTTTTGGGACATAAAGATGTTAATACAACAAAAAAACACTACGCCGCAATAACAGACGATGTTAGAAAATCTGTCGCAGGCGCCGTAAAGTTAAAACCTTAATATTATACATAAAAAGCACAGCCTATACTGTGCTTTTTGATATTTTAAACACTTAAAGATTTTAAAAAATATCGAACAAATGTTTGACATATTGGTTTCATTATGCTATCATTTAATTAAATTATAGGCAAAATGCCAGCATTTAGGAGAAAATATGGACAAAACTCAAGAAGTTTATGAATTTATAGAGCAATATATTTTTAAAAATAATTACCCACCAACAATCAGGGAAATTGGTGAAAAATTACATCTTGATTCAACATCAAGTGTTGTCTATCACTTAAAAAAACTTGAAAATAAAGGAAAAATACTAAGAAGCGGAAACAAAAATCGTGCAATTGAACTTGCAAATAAACCTTCCATTAACAGCGTAACATTGCCGGTTGTTGGTGAAATCGCAGCAGGTCAACCGATTCTTGCTGAAGAAAATCTGATGGATAAAATTGTAATAAATGAGAATTTTTTTACAGGTTCTAACCTATTCATCTTAAAAGTTAAAGGCGACAGCATGATTGAAGTTGGAATTTTCGATGGAGATTATGTTGTCATATCGAAACAAAGCATTGCAAATAACGGCGAAATAATGGCTTGTTTAATAGATAACGAAGCCACAATAAAAAGATTTTATAAGGAAAATGGTTATTATAGATTGCAACCTGAAAACTCTTCAATGCGTCCAATCTATACCGATCATGTTGAAATTTTGGGCAAAGTTGTGGGTTTAATTAGAAATCAAATTTAGAGCATTTTGCTCTTTTTTTTATCTATTTTAGTTTTAGGTGTTTTAAAATCATACCATATAATGTGTATTTAACAAATACTGACAACAAAAAATAAATTTCTATTGACTAATGAATTTTTTTTGTGTATAATTTATTTTAATAAATTAAAGGGGTGTTATGAAAACTACAGATCTTATACCTTTGATTCTTTTAGAATTGAATGAAAGGGACAAATACGGTTTTGAATTAACAAAAAATATAGAAACAAAATCTAATGGTAAAATTGTAATTAAACAACCAACCTTATACACTTTGTTAAAAAAATTAGAGAAATCAAAATTCATTGCTTCTTATTGGCAAGATAGCGAAATTGGTGGCAAAAGACATTATTATAAATTAACACAAAACGGAAGACTTCAAGTTTCAACTTTGCCTTCTTATGAGTCTTTATTGCAAAATGCGTTGGATAATGATTCAAGTCCTAATGTTAATTCTTCTGAAACCAATCGAACAACAATAGAAGAGGATAATCACATAATTTTAACTCAATCTCCCACTCCTATTGAAACAATTCTCCCGTCGACTGATATTTTTGTTGAAAACTCAATAGATACAGCAACTGAATTTGAAATCAACTCCTCCAATTCAGATATTTTAAAAGATGGTGATATTTCAAGAAATGAACAATTCGCTGATAACTCAAATGTTGCAAAGTTTACGGAAAAATTTATTGATTCAGCTCCTGAAATTGAAATCAAAAATACTAAAAACCAACGAGATATTTTAGATGTTGATTTGATTATTCCAAAAACTGAAATTTCTATTAAACATGTTGATTACATAGATTTTAAAAATTGTGATTACTATAAGTATTCTAAAAAAATAAGCAAAAACCTTTTGTTTCAATCATTGGCAACTAGTTTGAGTTTAATTTCAATGATAGTAATATGTTCTCTTATTACCATCTTGTCTTCTCGCAGTGGATTATATTACTTTTTCTTAATTTGCTCAATTTTAATATCTTTATTCTACCCTATTATTGTTTCTATAAACATGAACAGAACAAGACTTAGATTTCAAACCCGTAAATATAAGAAAAAAACTAAAATAAAATTATTTGTGGGCTTGTCTTTAATGTTGTTGGTTGTGTTGTTCTCTGTTATTGTTAATGTTTGTATTGATAATAATACAATAAAATCAATACTTCATTTTAAAAACTTTGAAAATTTCTATGCCCCAATATTATTCTTTTCAATTTACTTCCTAGATGTGTTATATAATTACCTATTCTTTAAAAAAGTAAATAAATCATAAGAGTTTCATCACAGGAGAAATATGATACCAGTTTTAAGTGTTTCAAATCTAACTAAAATTTATGGCACAAAAAAAGTTGTCAACAATATAACTTTTTCTGTTTTTGCTGGACAAATCTTTGGATTTGTGGGTCCAAACGGTGCTGGAAAATCAACAACCATTAGAATGATAACAGGATTAACTCCAATAACTAATGGAGATGTTAGAATTTGTGGTTATAGCATTCGCAGCGCCTATAAAAAAGCCATCTCTAAAGTTGGTGGAATAATTGAAATGCCTCAACTTTATCCATATCTAAGCGGACTAAAAAATTTAAAGATATTTGCTTCCTTCTATGGTAAATCTGCATTAAATCGCATACCTCAAATTGTTAAACTTGTGGGTATGGAAAACAGAATTAAAGATAAAGTTTCAACCTACTCTCTCGGTATGAAGCAACGCTTGGGAATTGCTCAAGCATTGTTGGGGAAACCAGAGTTGTTAATTCTAGATGAACCCACAAATGGTCTTGATCCAAATGGCATATTGGAAATGCGTAACATATTAAAAGCTTTGGCTGAAAAAGAAAATATGGCAATTATTGTTTCTAGTCACAATTTAGCAGAGTTAGAGCAAATGTGTGACGTGATTGGACTAATAAACAATGGTCGCATAATTGAGCATAAAACAATGGAAGAAATAGATGTAATATTACAATCAAAACAAAAAGTTCAATTTCTATGCAACTATCCTAATTATGCTGCCCTTTTAATTAAAGAGAAATATAAAATAAATAGTTCTATTCTTGGGAATTCGGTTGTCTTGAATTTAAAAGAACGCAATATTGCACCCGTAGTTTCATATTTAATTCATAAAAAAATTAAAATATATAGCATTAAAAAAATTCAAAAATCTTTGGAAGAATTATACTTTGATTTGCTTAATAATGAAAGACCTTCTTCAAGTATTATGTAGGAGTTAAAATGTTTAAAATCATTTCAGCAGAAATAAAAAAAATCGTTTCCAAGCCAGGAATTTATATCCTAGCTATTTTACTTGCTGCAATTTTAACTTTTGGTGTGTTTATTTATGAACCAGCTTTACACGATAATTCAGCTTTTATATTAGATGGAGTCACTTATATTGAAAAACACACAAATTTCACCGGCAATGGAGAATTAAATGCCGGTAAAATGGCTGAATGCAACACAAAAATCGAAAACGCTATTCAATCAGTTAGAAACTATAGAATCACAACTGAGCAAGGTGAAACCTATAGTCAACAAGAATATATTCAAACATTAGTAAACAAGTATGCAGAAATTTATGACTCATATCAAGACTCTTCAACAGACCAAACTTATCAAGAACAAATTGACAGATTAAGAAATAGTTTGATTGCGTCATTTGAAGAACTGAATCTCGCTATTGAAAATGCATTTTCGAATTCTCAACTTGGTTCTTACACTATTTTATCTTCAAAAGAAAATTATGAAACATATAAGTCCACTTATAAAGAAGTTTTATCATGGGCAAAAACATCAGTGAAAAAAGAAAATTTAACTCAACATTTTTCTGAATTTGAAAACAAATATAAAAATAAATTTTATTCAACTTTAAATAACTTCAAATATCCTACCCTATCAGACAATTTTATCAATTCTTACATAAGTGAAGGCGAAAATTCAAAACGTGCAATCCTAAATGAAAGATTAAATGCTATTTCCTCACAAGTTGATGAACACTTTACACTATCTTACAATGATTCCACTGGATACAACATTAAAAATGCTCATATCATGGACGAATTAGCAAATCTTTATGTTGACTCTGTTGATACATATGCTTCCTTGATTAGATACGAATTAATAAACAACGCTTTCTCAGTTTTGTCAACCAGTGAACATATTGACGTTATGTATTTATCTGAATACTCTCAATTCAATTCAAAATCAATGCTTGCTAAATATAACTATTTATTTGAAAATAATAAAAAATCATTAGATTTTGCGAATCCTTTAACAATAGGTGTAACTTCTAATGGCGACATAAATGCATACGATTATTCTTATTTTGTTCTTAAAATATTTTCATTTGTAATTATTATTTATGCCATCATGGCTTGCTGTCACTCTATTGCTGGCGAAGTTAAAGAGGGTTCAATGAGATATTTGGCAATTAGACCTGTTTCCAGAAAAGAATTATTCTTTGGCAAATGGCTATCAGTTATATTTATGTCTACCATCTTGATAATTTTTAGCTCAATTATTTCATTATGTGTTGGTTCAGCAGTTTATGGAATGTCATCTAAAACTATTCTTACTGTCTTTAACGGAACAACAGCATTTACAATTCATCCACTTGGCATGATCGGAATTTATCTTCTAAGCTTGCTATTTGAATTGTTGGTATACTCTTTGTTGGGAATGTTATTGTCTGTATTGTTTAAATCTGATTTAATGTCTGTCACAGTTCTTTTAATGCTTTACTTATTGAATACTTTAGTTCCAATTTTTGTTCAAGAAGCAAACTCTTGGCTAACCTATTACCCATTCTCACATATTTCGCTCTACGCTTTGTTTGGAAGTGCTGTTTATGCAGTCCCTTACAATTTCTTTAATTTGGTTTTTGGTGCTAAAGTTTACACTGGAACCCATGCCCTTTTAACAATTAGTGTAATTCTATTAACAATTTTCATAACTAGCATTCTTGCAATAAAAGCATTTAAAAATAAAGAATTATAATATTTTCATAAAAAAAGACTAGTTCAACTAGTCTTTTTATTTTTGATGTTTTGATATTTCACCTGTTGCGAGTTCATCGCAACGATTGTTGTATTTATTATCCGAATGTCCTTTCACTTTAATCCACTTTATTTTATGAATATTATTAAATTCAATTAAACGCTCCCACAATTCAACATTCGCCACAGATTTTTTATTGGCATTTTTAAATCCATTCATCTGCCAATTTGTTATCCAACCTTCATTGAATGCATTAATTAAGTAAGCACTATCACTAAATAAATCAACCTCACAAGGAACCTTTAGTTTTTCCAATGCCTTAATTGCTGCAGAGAGTTCCATTCGATTGTTGGTTGTATTTTCTTCGTAACCACTGATTTCTTTCATAGTTTCGCCATGAAATAACACTGCGCCCCAGCCACCAATTCCAGGATTACCACTGCATGCACCATCAGTGTAGATAACAACTTTATTTTTCTTTGTTTTTATTTCTTTGTCTTCCAAATTAATTTCCTCATAAAGAATTGAATATAGCGCTAAATCATATCTAGCATGAGTGTTGTTAATTACGCCCGCTTTACGCAATGTCCCCTCATAAGTCATTCCTGCTCTTTTCATAACATTACCACTTTTTTGATTTAGTGTGTCATGTTCACATATGATTCGTTTTGCAAGATTGTTTATTTTAATATATCTAAACATTCCAACAAGTGCTTCTGTCATATATCCAAAACCTTGATAGGCAGGATTTAATATGTAACCAAGCTCTATTTCTCCATCACCTTTTAATATATGATGCACAATATCTATTGAACCAACAACTTTATTGCTTTCTTTCAAAGCAATTGCATAAGCCACTTCTTTTTTATTGTTAGAATACTTTTCTAATATACTATTAATTCTATCTATAGCATCTTGAATAGAAGAATATGGTTTAAAATTTAAAAATTTTGTTACTTCTTCCTTGCTTGCATAATCATACAAATCTTCGCAATCTTTTTCTTCCCATTTTCTTATTATTAATCTTTCGGTTTCGTATATTTTTTGCATATATTCCTCTCTTTGAATATTCTAAACAATAACACAATGAAAATCAACTATTTATAATATAATCGGATCAACTTGATCATCTTTTTAAATAAAAATTAGTTTAAAAAAAGTTTGTTTAACACAAACTTAACTTGGCAGGGGAGACGCGATTCGAACACGCAACCAATGGTTTTGGAGACCACTACTCTACCGTTGAGCCACTCCCCTATACTTTTTTATTATATTACAAATAATATTTATTGTCAAGAAAACAATTAAAAAAATTAAAAAATAGGTGATTTTTACGGTTTTCTATATTCATTTGTATTTGTTATTTTTTTATCTTAAAAAAAGAGTGGAATTTTCTTCCACTCTTTATATCATCATTTATTTATCGATTACTTAGCAGTATCGCTAAATCTGCTTTCTTAATAAGAATGTGGCAAGCACATTTTTCTTTTTCGCTTAATTGATTTATCGATTACTTAGCAGTATCGCTAAATCTGCTTTCGCGAATAACATTAACTTTGATGTGACCAGGATATTCAAGTTTTGATTCAATTTCTTTTGCAATGTCGTGTGCTAAAACTTGCGCTTCATCATCACTAATTTGTTCTGGTTTAACCATAACGCGAATTTCACGACCAGCTTGAATTGCATAAGTTTTTTCAACACCTTCATGATCATTTGCAATTGCTTCAAGTTCTTGAAGGCGTTTAATATAGTTTTCAATACTTTCTCTTCTAGCACCTGGTCTTGCGCTTGAAATTGCATCTGCTGCTTGAACAATAACTGCTTCCAATGTTTTTGGCTCAACGTCATTATGGTGCGCTTCAATACAATGAATTACAGCTTCGCTTTCTTTATATTTTCTTGCAAGTTCAACACCAATTGACACGTGAGTTCCTTCAACTTCGTGGTCGACAGCTTTACCTAAATCGTGCAACAATCCAGCACGACGAGCAACTTTAGCATTTGCTCCCACCTCTGCTGCCAACATGCCAGCTATATATGAAACTTCTAAAGAATGATTTAAAACATTTTGCCCATAACTAGTTCTATATTTATTTCTTCCTAAAACCTTTACGATTTCTGGGTGAATGTTGTGAACATCTGCATCGAAACATGCGTTTTCACCAGCTTCTTTGATTGTTTCCTCAACATCTCTTTGGACTTTTTGAACAAGTTCCTCAATTCTTGCTGGGTGAATTCTTCCATCAAGAATAAGTTTTTCAAGCGCAATTCTTGCAACTTCACGTCTCACAGGATCAAAGCCTGAAAGTGTGATTGCTTCAGGAGTGTCATCAACAATGAAATCAATTCCTGTCGCAGCCTCTAATGCTCTAATGTTACGTCCTTCACGACCAATAATTCTACCTTTCATTTCTTCACTTGGAAGTGTTACAACGCTTGTTGTTACCTCACTTGTGTGATCAGCAGCGCACTTTTGAATTGCAAGTGTTATTATATTTCTAGCCTTCTTATCTGCCTCAAGTTTTGCCTTATCTTCAATATCTTTTGCAATTTTTACGGCGTCAATTTTTGCTTCTTCTGTGTAACGATCAATAATAACTTGTTTTGCTTGTTCAGTTGTCATTTGACTAACTTTTTCAAGTTCTTTAATGATGCTTGCTTGAAGTTCATCTAAAGCTTCTTCTTTGCTGTTTAAAGCTTCAATTTGATTGTGAACTCGCTCTTTAGATTGTTCTAATTCTTCCATTTTCTTATCTAAAGCAGTTTCACGTTTTGCGAGCATATCTTCTCTCAAGTACAAACGCTCTTCACTTCTCTTTGTTTCTTCACGTCTTTCTTTGTTCTCTTGTTCAAAAGTTGATTTTAAAAGATTAATTTCTTTATTTGTAAGCTCAACTTGCTCTTTTTTGATTTTTTCTGCCTGTGCGTGAGCATCTGCAAGTATTTTATCCGCCTTTTGAGAGGCTGATTTAGATTTTTTATTCATAACAACAGCATAAACGCCAATACCGGCGCCTCCACCTATTGCTAACATAACAATTGATAAAATAATTGTGACAGGGATACTCACACTACATAGCATGCTTAAATTTACTATGTTCATGTTTACCTACCTTTCGTGTTACAAAACCTATTGTAACATTATGATTATATAACAAAACCCACCCAAAAGTCAAGGATGTTAAAAAACAATATGAAATATATTT
>JAZQYA010000041.1:0-10741 GCA_045633245.1 Candidatus Onthoplasma sp. | reverse complement strand
AATTTCGCCATCTGCGATTGCTGTTTCAATCTGTTTAATTGTCATGATATTCTCCTTAATATAGTGGTTTTATTTATATCATGAAATGTCGAAAATGTCAAGAGCGATTAAAGAAAAAACAAAACAAATTTAGAGTTATTTGCGATTTTTTTAGAATTAAGTGTTTATTATTTCTTTAAAGTTATCCCAAATTGTTGGTTCACAATAGGTGTTACAACTCAAGATATTAATTGTGTCAACAACAACTCCATCAACAATAATTTCAACAGTTCCAACAACATCATTTTCTTTTACTTTTTTTATTTGGTTTGGAAGATGAAAGTTTAATGTAAAATTTACTTCTTCATTTTTCTTGCTGATGACAGAATATTCTCTTTCGGCTTTTAAGTCAATCACATTTTTACTGTTTTTGATTTTGATCGTTTTGTCAGACAAATCTTTATCACTAAAAATTATTTTACTTTCAAAGTTGGCAAAACCATGATTTAATAAATCGCTAGCGAGTTTAAATCTATCTTTACTATTTTCTGCTCCAAGGACAACCGAAATGAATTTATTTCCGTTTCTTTCTGCACCAACAGCCAAACAAAATTTTGCTTGATTTGTTGACCCGGTTTTTCCTCCAATGCAACCGTCGTAGAATCTGCTTAATTTATTTGTGTTTGTCATTTGGGTTGTTCTTCCGCTTGGATGAAGAAAATCTTCCATCCAAATCGAAGAATAATTATGATATATGTCGTGTTCAAGCACATGCTTTAAAACAATAGCCTGATCGTAAGCCGAAGAATAACCATCATTTGTTGGAAGTCCTGTGCAGTTTGAATAATGAGTGTTGCTCAAATTGAGTTCGCATGCTCTTTCGTTCATTAAATTCACAAAGTTTTTTTCACTGCCAGAAATATGTTCAGCAAGCGCAACTGAACTATCATTTGCACTGCATACAATAACAGATTTTAAAAGTTCACCAATTTCATATTCAGAATTGGCATCTAAGAAAATTTGACTTCCACCCATTCCGCTTGCATTTTCACTAACATAAATTTTATCAGTTAACTTTATGTTTCCTGCATCAATTTCTTCAAGCGTTAAAAGAACAGTCATTAGTTTTGTAACACTTGCAATTGGTAATTTTTCATGAGCGTTTTTATCAATCAAAACTTTGCCGGTGTCATATTCAACCAATATGCTAGATTTATGATTTACTTCACTTTCGAAATCTGCATGAACAATTAGATTTTGTTTTTGAAATAATAATGAACAGCACAATAAAAACATAAGAAGTTCAATTAAAATATTTATGGCAAAATATTTGTTTTTTAATTTTTTCATTTTAATTTCTCCTTAAAAACATTTTTTGCAAATCATAAAAAAATATGTAATTAAAAAAATAAATATTTTTAAAAAAATATTAAATATAAATAAAAAAATAAGCAAAAATGCTTATTTTTAGTGGTTTTTTATAATAAACAAAATATTTTTTTCAACATAAAATAAATTGGTGTTAATTTATTGTCATCAGTAACATCAACAATAAGATCCACTCGACCAACAATTTGATTTGCTTTCAAAGGCCCTTTTTCAATGCTGTCGGTTGTGTGGCCCCAATTGTCTCCCATTAAGAAATAATCATTTTTACCAAGTTGAATATATTTGTTTCCGTTATCGTTGATTATATATTTTTGAAATTCAGGATTGTTTAAAAAATTCTTATAGTTTTCATAATATGCAACACTTCCAGAAAAGCCAATTGCCCCTTCATCTGTGTATATTTCTTTTGTGTATAAAAGTGAATCATTCACAAAAACACCATAGCAATTATCTAGTTCTTTAATTTCAATTTTATCTCCTGGAGTTCCAACGACTCTTTTGATTATATGATCTGGATGCCATTCGGGTTTTGCAACAACAATGTCGTTGTTTGTGATAGGTGCATATTGGTTAATGTAAATTGTATCACCTTTGGCGGATTGATCTTTTATATTCATATTGATGGTTGGACGCATTGAAAATCCCTTAACATATGTTTTGATGTAAAGAGCATTAAAAGAAACATAAACAAGACCGATGAACGTGAAAAAGAAAACGCCAACAATTAATATTGTGCTTAGAATATTTTTAAAGATTTTTAATCCCTTTGATTTCATTGTTGAATATTATAACACAAAACATGAAAAAATAAAATAGATTTCAATAAAGTTAACAAATCAAATTTTCAAAGTTAAATCTAAACAAGTATGATTAAAAAGATGGTGCATTAACGAGCACCATCTTTTTGTTCTTTTAACATTTCTTCAATTTGCCATGGATGGCGAGCGAAGAAGTCTTCTTTTTCTTTTAAGGTTGTTAGTTTAGATTCTCTTTCTTTGAGTAACACTTCATAAAAAGTGCCGAATATGTTTTTCCAGTCAAAACATTTTGTTTTGTCTAAACCGATATAGTCTGCAACATTTTCCGTTCCTCTTGGAGCAATAGGGTGAAGCAAAGTGTTTGCAACGAATAACATTTGCAATGTGTTTGCAGTGAGAGTTTTGAGTTTTTGATTATCAGCACCATTAACTTCTTTAACCCAATATTTGTTTATGTTTCGAATAAATACATCAATTGCATTGTAAACTTGATGGAACTTTTTGTCGTACATAAACATTTCAACATCTAAAATTGTTTTTTCACAAACTTTCATTGTTTCTTCACTTATTTCAGCTGTTGGAATATAACCATCAAAATTGTTTTGAGTTGAATAGAAGACAGTTCTTAAAATTCTGTTATAAACATTTGTAAGCAAGTTTCCTTCTCTAACCATAGGATCAATCTCATTGGTTGGATTTGGATTAAATGCCTTTGGCATCAAACTAACATTGTTGTTTGTTAAATTCATTGCAAGGAAGTGCATTCTGAATTGTTCAGGTGTGTAATATTTTAAGAACTCTTCAGCCATTGGTGGTTTTAAACTTCCAGATGAACTTGCTTTTTGATTCATATATAGAATTGATTTAATTGGATTGATTTTTGTGATTTGCAATTCGTTTTCATCGGCATTAATTGTTGGGTTTTGTCCATTATAGAATATAAACATTGCTTGTTGAGCAGGGCCATAGAAATACAAATTGTCTTCGCCTAAGAATTGATAAACTTTAGCGTCCTTAGAGCACCAATATTTTTTCCATTCATTTTTGTCTTTTCCAATGCTTTCTAAATAGGTTTGAGAAAATGAAATTGGAGCAAACAAACTTTCTGGCCAAACGTAGAAGGTTTGATTTTTAAGTCCGTCAACTTCAGGACAAGGAACGCCCCAAGAAATATCACCTGAAAGGCGGAAAGGAGTGAGCGTTTTGCCTGTTCTATACCTAATTCCATTTGCAGATAAGACTTCACAAGCTTTTTCACGATCGACTAAAGTTTCGAATTGGATTGTAATACTTGGAGATTTTTCGCTTGCGCTGATATCTTTAAATTCAGGAAGTTTATTCTTTAATGAAGAAAGTTCTTCGGCATAAGAACGTTTAATATAAATTTCTGGCAACTTGAAGAACTCTTTAATTTCCTTAACCATAAATGACGGAGTTCCTTTATCTCTTTCAATTGAAGTTATCCAATCTTGAAGAATAGGTATACATTTATCAAGATCAAAATAAAGATTTTCAATTTTAATAAGTTCAGGTGTTTCTCCGCTCAAAGCGCTCACAGGATCAATTAAATCTTGAGGCAGATATTGATGTCCAAGTCCACATTCATCAGCATAACCATGTTCACTTGTGCAACCTTCAATTGGGCATTTTCCAACAACTTGACGGCCGTTTAACAATGTTTTGAATTTTCTATCATAAAACTGAAGAGAAGAATGTTTGCTAACCATGTTTGCTTTAACAAGTTTGTTTAAGAAATCAGCACAAACTTCTTCATGAATTTCCTTTGCTCTTCCTAATGCTGAAGCATAATAACCATTAAAACCAATTTCAAAGTTTTTGAAGATTTCTGCTTGCTTTAAGTGGTTACTCTCAACGTAATCAGTTAAAGTTCCTGTGTGTCCTGTTGATTCTTTTAGTTTTCTGAAACTCTCTAATGCTGGTGAGCCGTAGCAGTCAGTTCCTGAAACAAAAATAACGTTATCTACACCAATTCTATCTCGCATAAAACGAGAGAAAACATCGGCTCTTAAAGTCATTCCAACGTGACCATAGTGCAATAGCTTATTACCATAAGGCATTCCCGATGTGATCACTGCACGTTTTGGGAAGTTTGGTCTTGGACGAATAAATTCCATAAAAAATCTCCTTATTTATGCTATAATTTATAACACAAATCAACGTAAAAGTAAATAAAAAAATAAAGATTTTTTTTCTTGTTTTAAATAACATTGTTTAGTCAGACAAAAAATTTAAACTAAAAAGCACCATTACATACAATTTTCAAAAACTATTGACAAATAATCATTCTTATGTTAAATTGAAGTCGAGGTAAAGTTATGGAAGATTTTGATAAAGATTATGATAACATGATGAATATTGATGACATGAAGTCTGCCAAAGATGGCTGGCAAAGTTGGTCAAGAACTGCGAGAAGAATTTTAAAAAGAATACAAGGAATAGAAGTTACGAAAGCGAATCGTTGGGAGCTAAAAAGTTTGGAAGCGTCTTATGAATTTTTTATTGATGAGATGGATAGAATAATTTGTATCTATAGTGAACTAATTAATCTTGCTGAAGATTGCGAATTGGAGCCCTATGTTTTTAAGAGCGCTGCGAAAGAAATGCAAATTATCGGCAAAGGATTGCGTCAAGAATCTGAAAAAAGAAACTTCAGAGAATTAAACAATAAGTATGTGCATGGAATTAAAGAAACGGAAGTTATAATAAATTCATAAAAAAAGGACTCAATATGAGTCCTTTTTTGTTTTATTAGTCTACAACAGCTTCTGGATTAAGGTCTTGAATTCTATCAAAAATGGCAAGTTCCAAATCGTAAAGTTCTTCCATTATTTCATCTTTGTCGTCGCTTGTCCAAGATCCACATATATTAAAAAAAACTTGTGTTAGTCTAAGCTTTTCTTCCAAAACTTCAACGCAATATTCTGAAATGAACATATTTGTGGTCGCAACAAACTCTCTAATTAATGCTTTTTGCTTAATTTCTGTGCTTGTGAAATTTTCCTTATCCATAATATCCCCCTAAAATTAATGTTTTTGTTTGGTTAAATGTTACCACATTTTTTTGAAATGTCAAGATGGATTTTATAAATAAATTAATATTTATTAATTTGACAAATACCACTTGATTTTTTTATATAACTATGTTATAATGCCAACGGTTAAAAGTTTTTTAACTAAACATGGCTTATGAAGTCGAGATAAAACGCCATGTTCCTTACCTATTTTTAGGTCACAAGTCCACAAGGAGGTTAAAAATGAATAGTTATGAATTGATGTACATTATTCCTAGCCAATCAACAGACGAAGAAAAAGAAGCTCTTATTGCTCAAGTCAACGGTATGATTGAAAAGGAAAATGGAAAAATCGAATCAGTTGAAAGAGTTGGCAACAGAAAACTTGCTTATGAAATCAACAAAAAACGTGAAGGTTTCTACGTTTTGGTTAACTTCACTGCAAACGCAGATGTTCCAAACAGATTAGGGGCTTTACTTTCAATCACTAACAACATTATGAGATACATTATTGTTGCTAAATAGTAATTTGTTATTAAGCAGTCTTAGGAGATTTAAATGAATAAAGTTTATTTAATTGGTAATTTGACAAGAGATCCTGAAATTTCAACAACAACAAGCGGAATTTCAGTTTGCAGAATGTCAATTGCAGTTAGCAGAAGATTTTCAAATGCTGAAGGTGGAAGAGACACAGATTTCTTCAACATCACGGCTTGGAGAGGAACTGCTGATAACTGTGCAAAATTTTTAAAGAAAGGCAACAAGATTGCTGTTTCTGGTTCAATTCAAACAAGAACATATGACAGAAATGATGGAACAAAAGGTTTCTCAATTGATATTGTTGCTGACGAAGTTGAATTCTTGTCATCAAAAAATGACGGAACAAACGACGGAAACAATGAAGGTGGAATGGGCATTGCAGGAGGTTCTCCTATTAGTGATCTTCAACCTATCAGTGATGACAACTTACCATTCTAATGATAAGTGGTTATTGTTAAAAATATATAGAGTCGAATTCTATTATAAATTTAGATAAGGAGAAAAACATGTCAAACGAAGTTAAAGAAGAAGTTGTTCAACCAACTGAAGTTAAAACTGAAACTAAAGTTGTTACAGATAAAAAGAGATTTTTCAAACACAACAAAAACAAAAAGAAAGTTTGTGCTTTCTGTGAAGATAAAAACTTAAAGTTTATCGATTATAAAGATGTTAACAGATTAAAGAAATATGTTACTGAAAAAGGTAAAATCATTTCTTCACGTCAAACAGGAACTTGTTCTCGTCACCAAAGAGAATTAACAACTGCTATCAAACGTGCTAGAAACATCGCTTTGTTACCATTCAGCGGTGACTAAGAAAAATTTGATATAAAAAAATCCCGAATTGATCGGGATTTTTTTTATTTTTGAAATTTGGTTTATATTGAATCTACATTGTCGTTTATAATATCAGGTAGCACAATATTTAGATTCAATTTTTTAATTAATTCTAAATACTGATTGCAACGTTGTCGGACTTCATTTTCTATATGTTTAATAAGTTTTGAAAAATCTTCATTTTCAATTGCAGAATCGAGAGCATCAAAATATAAATCTTTATTTTCACCACGAATAGTAACTGTTGGAAATCCTTCCCTTACTAACATATAATTTAATAGGATTCTTGAAAGTCTTCCATTCCCATCTCTAAAGGGGTGGATTTTAATGAAGCAAACTTTAAAAATAGCTGCCTTGATTATAGGATGCAACCTAGAGTTGTTGTAAAATTGAATCAACTGATCCATTTCGTTTCTTACCTCATTGCTGTCGGTTGGTTGCCATCGAGCACCCTCGACTTCGACATTATATTTATGCTCATTGCCATTTATAAAAATAGTTCTTCTAAATTTTCCATAGCCTTCTGGTTTTATTGGGGGTTCACCTGGGAATCTACTCATACGAGTATTAATTAAAATATAATCCTGAAACAATTCTTCATGTTTCTTTTCAATGAATTTTGCAGTTACAGGAGTCTTTGTCCCCGATTGTGTAAGATAAAGTTCTTTTCTGGCTGTTTCCAATGAGCTTTTTAATGCTTTCAAATGTTTTGGCATTCCACAATCAAACTTATGAAGTTTTCCAGTAACAGGATCTTTTCTATAAATAATCAATCTACCCTTTTTCAAAACAGTGCTATATTTCCCAAAGAAAAATGCATCAATAGAAGAATTTCTAACACGTTTATCAAATATGTTTGTTTCATATAATTCTTCAAAATCTTCATCGAAATTAATATCTTTTAACTCGGCTATTTCATTTCCTTCTAACAATTCAGAATCTTTTATATAGTCAATATCAACACGATTATTTAATTCTTTAATAACCTTATCATAGATTGGATATTTCTTTCTAAGCTGTTCAATATATTGAACTTTTTGATCTAAATCGCTAAAATCGTAATCTTGAAAACTCTCAGAATTTTCCCAAATATCTAAAATATTCATAAGAACTCCTAATGTTTTTATTATATCAAAAAATAGGTGTTTTGTCAAATTTTATGTGATTTAAAGCTACTTAAAAAAAAGTTGCTTAAATCTGATTCATTTGTTATAATAAATATATGAATATTGAAAACATTAGTGAAGAATTGTCTCATTTGGTTGAAAAGTTTGAGGTTACAAAATCTTGCTTGCATTTGCAAGAAAATCAAGAAAAACTAACCAAACTAATGAAGGAAAGAGAATCTCTAACCTTTTGGAATAATATGAATTATGCAATGCAAACAAATAAGGACATTAAGTCATTGCAAGACTTATTTAATGTTGTTCAAACCTTGCAAGTGCAAATAACCGAGCTTATCAAAACTGTGAAAGATTTAGAGAAAGAAACTGATTTTGAATTGCTAAATTTGGCTTTTGCTGAAATGCTAGAACTTAAAGATAAGGTTGACGAGTTGAATGTTACAACTCTTTTAGATGAAAAATATGATAACAATGATGCAATAATAACAATTCATGCAGGAGCAGGTGGCACTGAAAGTCAAGATTGGGTTGTTATGCTTGCAAGAATGTATAAAATGTATGCAAATAAAAACGGGTTTAATTTTGATATTATCGATAAACTTGATGGTGGAGATGCTGGTCTTAAATCAATCGTGATTTGGATTAAAGGTGAATTTGCATATGGGAAATTGAAAGGCGAAATGGGAGTCCACAGGCTTGTTAGAATTAGTCCGTTTGATTCAAACAAACGCAGGCACACCAGTTTTGCATCAGTTGAAGTTGTGCCAAGCATAAGCAAAGAAACAGATGTTAAATTAAAACAAGAAGAACTTAGAATTGACACTTATCGTAGCAGCGGTGCAGGTGGGCAAAATGTTAACAAAGTTGAAACGGCTGTTAGAATAACGCATATTCCAACCGGAATTGTTGTAACTTGCCAAAATGAAAGAAGTCAACTCCAAAATCGTGAAAATGCTATGAAAATTTTGATGAGTAAACTTGTCGCATTGGAAGAAGAAAAGCAACGTCAAAATATGAATGAAATAAAAGGTGAGTTAAAACGTATTGAATGGGGAAGTCAAATTAGAAGTTATGTTTTCCAACCATACACAATGGTCAAAGATCATAGAACAGATTATGAAACAAGTGATGTTCAAGGAGTGATGGACGGAGATTTAACGCCTTTCATAAATGAATACTTAAAAAAATCACACAGCAATTAATAAATAAAAAGTGGAACACATGTTCCACTTTTTAATAATAAATATTTTCTTCAGCACAACTTTTAAGGAAATCGATATAATATTTATAATTATCTAATAAATCAACTGTTTCTTGAGTGCTTTTAACGTGATATGTTTCAATTCCAAGTTTATTGCCAGCTTCCAAATTTTTCTTTGAATCGTCAATATAAATTGTTTTCCCAATGTTGAGTTGATTTTTATTAATAACATATCTAAATATTTTTAAATCTGGTTTTGACAAACCAACTTGAGTTGAGCAAACGATATCATCACAAATATCATCCAACTTATATTTTTTAATCACATACTCAGTTTCTGGAATGGTGTTTGATAAAATGATAACTTTTACTCCGCTTTTTTTTATTTCTCTCATGAGCTCAACGACCTTCATGTTAGGTGTGATATATTTAGGCAATTTTTCAACAATTGATGAAATTACGGGTTTTAACTTTTTGTCATTACCGGAAAGAAGCATTATTAATTCATCTTGGCTAATTTTACCTAGTTTATATTTTCTGAAGATGTTTTTTAAACCATGTATTTTAGCTAATCGCACAATTAGTCTTCCGGAAGCAAATTTTTCTTTTAGTGGCATATCGAAAATCATTTGGACATAATCAAATTCTGCAATAACTCCCATAAAATCTAAAATAACAGCATTTTCCATAAAAACTCCTAACTTTTCACGTATTTTAGCACAAAAAAAATAACTTGTCTATAGAGTATTAAAATTTTATAAAAGAAATTTTACAACTCATAATTTATAAAATATTTGCACTTGCAAAATTCTTGGGTTTGGTGTATAATGAACATATGAAGAAAGACTTTAAAATATTAGCAATAGAAAGCAGTTGCGACGAAACAAGTTGTTCGGTTGTCGAAAACGGAAGAAAGTGCTTATCAAATATTGTGTCCAGTCAAATTGATATTCACACACGATTTGGTGGAGTTGTTCCCGAAGTTGCAAGCAGAAATCATGTTACTGCGATTGACAACGTTGTGGCTCTTGCACTTAAAGAAGCTGATTGTGAACTTAAAGATATTGATGCTGTGGCTGTAACCTATGGGGCTGGTCTTATAGGTTCTCTTTTGGTTGGTGTTAGTTACGCTAAAGGTCTTTGCTATGCAACAAAAAAACCTCTTATTGCAGTTAATCATATTTATGGGCATATTGCAGGAAATTATTTAACTTATCCTGAACTTGAGCCGCCATTTATTTGTTTGTTGGTTAGTGGCGGACACACTGCAATTATCAAGGTTAGTGACTATAATCACCATGAAATCATTGGAACAACGCTTGATGATGCGGTTGGTGAATGTTTTGACAAAGTGGCACGAGTTTTGGGTCTTGGTTACCCAGGTGGACCAAAAGTAAGCAAGTTGGCTGAAAGCGGACAGGCGAATATTGTTTTTGCAAAACCAAATGATACGCTTGGTTATAACTTTAGTTTCAGTGGTAAGAAAACAGCGGTTATAAACTATGTTCACAAATTAGAGCAAGCAAAGCAAGAACTTCCAAAAGCGGACATTTGCGCAAGTTTTGAAACTTGGGTTGTTGATGAACTTGTTGAGAAAACAATCAAGGCGTGCAAAGATAGCGGATTTGACAAAATTGTTATTGCTGGTGGAGTTAGCGCTAACACAAGACTAAGAAAAGAACTAAACGAAAAAGCGGAACAAAACGGAATCAAATGTTATGTTCCAAAGTTTGAGTATTGCACAGATAATGCGGCAATGATAGGAAGCGCAGCGTATTATGCATATAAAGACGGAATTGGAATTGCCGACATGAGTTTGGCGCCAAAACCAAATTTAAGCTTATAAAACTTTTAAACTAATTAATTTAATTTTATCCACAAG
>JAZQYA010000040.1:0-13722 GCA_045633245.1 Candidatus Onthoplasma sp. | reverse complement strand
CCTCTATTTGAACGAATTATATCAATAAAGAAAAATATTGTCAATAAAAAAAATAAAGGTCTTAAACCTTTACTTTTTTAAACTTCTTAAGTATTTAAGTTCCTTAGCATTAAGTGGAACATATTCACCACGAGAGAGTCCACCAAGAGTGATTTCACCAATTTGAACACGACGAAGAAGCGTTATATTCTTTTCAATCACTTCGAACATTTTTCTTATTTGACGATTTTTTCCTTCGCTTATTGTAACTTTAAGTTTACTGAGTTTATCAGTTGTGTCAACAAGTTGAATTCTGCACGGTTTAGTTACATATCCGCCAATGTCAACACCACTAGCTAAGCGTTGGATTTCATCTTTACTAATTGTTCCTTCAATATGAACAGTGTATGTCTTTTCAACTTCGCTATTTGGCTTGGTTAAAATATTTGTTATATCTCCATCGTTTGTAAACAACAAAAGACCTTCTGTGTCGTAATCCAATCTTCCAACCGGATAAACTCTGTGATGCACGCCACGGAGCAAATCCATAACAGTTTTGCGTTCCTTATCATCATCAACAGTTGTAACATATCCTTTTGGTTTATGAAGTTTATAGTAAACAAAATTTGTTGAAACTCTCACTGGTTTATTATTAAATTGAACATTGTCTGTTTCCTTAATATCAGTTGCGAGATCTTTCACAATTTTACCATTTACTTTAATTTTCCCTGTGGTTACAAGTGCTTCAACGTTTCTTCTGCTCCCAAGACCTGCAAGAGCTAAAAATTTATTTATTCTCATAATCTCATCCCATAAAATTTCACTAATTTATAGGGAACATGGATTATTTATTTTGAAAATTTTCAGTCCATAAAACTTCGCAAATTTCAAGTGTTCCACTTTCAATTAGTTTATCAATTTTATTCATTGTAACTAATTTTATTGTCGAAATCAAGTCATTTTCGAAAAATACTTTTATTTCTCCAACAATTTCACCCTCTTTGGCATCATCAAGTTTAACAGAATACTCAAGACGCAACTTATCTTCTTCTCCTTGCATTAATGGATAATAGAAGTCTTCTTCTGCATACAAATATAATTTACCTTCTTTTTTGTCTATTATATATTCATTATAAATTTCTTTGTTTTTATCAATTATTTTTTTGTTTTCGTATAATGCATGAGAGTTGTTTAACAAACTAGCACTTTCTTCAAACATTGGCCCACAATTTAAAACAACACAAACAAATGTTTCATTACCTCTGTCTGTTGCAGAGACAAGACATCTACCCGCTTTTTTTGTGTAGCCCGTTTTAACTCCAATGCAACCATCAAGCGTGTTTAGCAGTTTGTTTTTATTGCTCATAAAACGCTTATCACTTTTATTAGTTGCTTCCACAGTGTGCATTTTTGTTGAAACAATTTCTTTAAAAATTGGATTATTTAATGCATATGCTGTCATTTTTGCAAGATCATATGCAGTTGTGTAATGATCTTTATGATCAAGCCCATGAGGTGTTACAAAATTAGAATTATTTGCACCAATGTTTTTTGCAGTTTCATTCATTAAATTTGCAAATCCTTCAACACTTCCACCAATGTGACAAGCAAGCGCCACTGCACTATCATTTCCGCTTCTAAGCATTAAACCATATAAAAGATCTCTAATAGTTATCAATTCTCCTTTACGCAAATAAATGGAAGAACCTTCAACACCTATAGCGCTATCATCCACTTGAATTAATTCGTCAAGATTGTTGCAGTTTTGAATCACTGTTATTGCGGTTACAATTTTTGTGGTTGATGCCATTGGTAGACATGTGTCTATATTCTTGCTTGCAACCACTCTTCCACTATCCTTTTCAATAACACACATTGCTTTTGCGCTAGTTTGCATATCGTATGCTGCCTCAACAGATACAGTTCTTATGTTTATTGTTGAACAAAAAATAAGTATTGCAGCGACAAAAATAAAACTTAAATATTTCAGTTTTCTCATTTTAATTTCTCCAAGAATTTTTTCATCACATCGGTTGCATTCTTAATAAGCCCTAAATAAGCGCTAGATTTATCTGCACGAATTAACTTAAATTTGTTGTTGTCTACCACAAAAAAACCTATTGGCGATACAGTGAATCCACCACCAGTGCCACCAGCCATTGGAAAATCTGCTGAATTACGTTTGGAATTTAAATCATTATATTCCCCACCACCAGAAACAAATCCAACACTCACTTTTGAAATCGGAATTATTTGACTTCCATCAGGCATTGAAATTGCATTACCAATCACACAATTAACATCAATTAAGCCACGTATTTTGTCTAATGACACATCAACCAAACTTTCAATTTTCTTTTCCTCATTTAAATCAACTCTATCCTTTTTCACTTGCCACCTTCCCTTTAATTTTATGCTTAAGAGTTTCAACGATTGTGCAAACAAAAGTGTAAATGATGTCAACCACACTCATTCGCATTTCATATATCAATCTAAAATTAAAAACATCTTCATTGTATTTTGGATTAACTTCAACAAAAATATGTGCTAATTTCTTATTATTTTTAACCTTGCTTAAAATACATTTGCTCACCACGTCAATAAAGCCACAAGTTGTTGCTGTTATCATTGAATCTAAAACAAAGCCAAAATTTGAAATTATATTACAATTTAATAACTGATGCCTGAAATATAGTTGATTGATAAGGTTTGAAATAAACACAATATTAATGTTCTTCTTATCAATTTTTTCCTTCCTTTCTTTGTTGTTGAAATAAATATAGATATATCCATTTTTCACTCTAAATTTAAATTCAAGTTTTATTTTATTAAAAAATTTAATGCTTATTCCACCTTTCAATTTAAGTGCGTTTAATTTTATTTCAACTTTAATTAAAAATGGATAAATAAATTGCCAAACGTTCAAAAATGTCAAAAAAGAAAAAATAAGAGCCCACATGTTTGTAGTATCTTATTTAAGCTCAAATTTATACCTTAATTGTCAATTAAAAAACGAGTGTTGTAATTCCTTATTTTGTTATGTTTGACATTATAAATTATATTTAATATAATTTAATAGGTTTAGAAAATTAAAAAATCCCATAAATTATGGGATTTTTTTTATTCTTCTTTTGGTTCTTCGTCTGGAATTTTAAATTCACGATATAAGCTTTCGCCATCGCTATGAATCACTCTAATTCTATCAAGAAGTTCATTATAATTTGGAAGTTCATCAATTGAATTCAACTCAAAACGTTTTAAGAAGTTTTCAGTTGTTCCAAACAAAACAGGCTTTCCAACCGTATCTTTTCTTCCAACAACCTCAATTAAATTATTTGCTTGAAGAAGTTGAATTGCGTAGTCACAATTTACTCCACGAATATTCTCAATGTCAATACGAGTTACGGGTTGTTTATATGCAACAATTGCAACTGTTTCCATAGCTGCTTTGGTTAAACTACGTTCTCTTATTGGATTTAAGATTTCGCTTATATTTTCAACAATTTCAGGATTTGAACATAGTTGAACTTTGTTTTTATATGTAATAACATTAATACCGCTGTCTTTATTATATTTCTCTTTCAAGATATCAAGGCATTTATTAAATTCTCTTTCATTCATCTCAAAACGGGATTTAAATTCATCAATTGAAACACCTTCTCCAGAAACAAACAAAACACCTTCAATTATTTTTGCGATTTCCTTAAGACTCATCTTTCAACTCCTTTCTTTTGATTTTTATATCGGCATAGCGTTCTGCTTGAACCACTTCAATCTTTTGGAATTTAAGCATTTCCAATATTGCCATAAACACTGTTATGATTTCCATTTTTGAATACGTGTCATCAAACAGGCTAAAGAAGTTAATCTCATCAGTGTCTTTTAGTATATTTGTTAGAAACTGTATTTTATCTTGAACTGTCCATCTATCCCTGCTAATTTTCTTCTCTTGTGGATTTTCCTTATCTTTTGTTCTCATCAAAATGAAAGCAAAAGCATCAAGAAGTTTATCAAGATTAAATTGATTAAACACGATTCTGGCATCACCAACGTTTTTGTCTGGCTGTTTATAGAGTCTATCAACATTTTCTTGCGCTTGAAGCACCCCACCCGCATCTTTAAATAATTTATATTCTTGAACTTGAATTCGCAGCTTTTCTTCGTCACTCAACTCTTCAGCTTCTTCTTCAAGCTCTTGTTCAATTGGAAGCAGTGATTTTGATTTTATTAATAGAAGTCTGCTTGCCATATCTAAGAAAGCGGTTGCTTCTTCCATATCTAAAACTTCCATTTCATCAACATACTTTAAATATTGATCAGTGATTTCTGCCACTTTAAAGGTTTTTATGTCAAGACCTTTCTCGTCTATGACTTGCAAAATAAGATCTAGCGGCACCTCTAGACCTTCAAAACTAAATTTTAATCTTGATGAAGATTCAATTTCTTCAATCATTTCTTCCACTACAACACCCCTAACCAACAAATTGGCATATAAACAAAATCATTAATAACTGATAAATAAATTGTGAAAATATCAAATCCAAAGAAAAGATCAGTTAATAAACCCATGAATAAGAATCCAATTAAAATCCTCAATCCGTTACGTGCCATAAATTTTATAAACTTATTATCTGGCTTTGTAAACGACTCAACAAAACTAAATCCATCCAAAGGCGGAATTGGCAAAAAGTTAAACATTGCCAAAAATCCGTTTATCATCATCGAATAACTCAAAATGGAATATACATACTCCATAGCAACTCCACCAGCACCACCAACAGTTGCAAGCAAAATTGCACAGATAACTGCTGATAGTAGCCCTATAAGGAAATTGGCTAAAATTCCAGCAATTGAAACCCAACGAGTTCCTTTTTTAAACTTTTTATAATTCAAAGGATTAACCGGTACAGGATTTGCCCAACCAACACCTAAAAAAATAAAGAATACAAAACCCATCACGTTTATATGTTTCATTGGATTGAGAGTCATTCTACCCATGCTTTTGGCGGTTGAGTCTCCCATCTTATAAGCAGCAAAGGCATGTGCAAATTCATGAACACTAATTGAAAAAACATAAACAAAAATAGCAATTAGAAAATGAATAACTGCTTCTCTTGCTGTTAAGTTTTCAATAAATAAAATTGAATATATCAAAATTTACTCCTAATTTATTATAACAAATAGTTGCTTTATTGGCAAACAATTTTTAAGATAATTTTCCGATTTATAAAGTTCGAATCAAACTCTTTAATTGACTTATGTTTTTTAAAAAACTACAATATATTTTAACAAAAAATAATACATACACAATATAATGTATGCATTATTTACTTTAATTTTTAATTTTCATGGTGTTTAGTCTGTTATAGAACGAGCTTGTATTTAATGGATTTTTAATATTGGTTATTTTAATAATTTCACTGTCATCATCATTAGTTATAACTATTCCAAGTTCTTTAAAAACTTGCAAACATACAAAAAATTGCAGATAAGAATAATTTGTTTTTTCTTTAATTTTTAACAGGATATTTTTAAACAAATTATGAGTGAAATATCCTGAAATTTTATTTTCATATGCGAATTGAATGAGCCTAAAATATTTTCCAAATTCTGTTCGTGATAAATCAATGTTGTTTAATACTGAACAGTGCAAATCTTGATTGTTTGGCAAATAAACTGTTGATTTTGTAGATTTTTGAAGCGCAGCTAAGTACCCCATATTTAATATTGGATCCAAGAATATGATTCTTGAAAATGTGTTAAAACATTCGAAATTTCTAGGAGCTAATACGATTGTATTTAATCCTGTTTCATCATTTATATCCATCACTCTATTTTTAATGATATTGTTGCTATCATAAATTGCTTTAAAATTGATGTATGTGTTGTAGTCGTTGGCAACAATTAACGTTCCATAAACATTTTTTTCCATATCAACAATCAATCTTATCAATTGATCTCTGTTATAGTTATTAAAAGAATAAGTTCCGTCAAGAGGATAAATAATTTGACGAATATATTCAGCTTGTAAGATTTCATTATCTTGCGGGCGATAAATATCTTCATAATCAACAGATTTCACAATTCCAGATATCTTCTTTGAGTTCCTAAAAGTATCTATACTTAAATCTGCCAATAAATTAGATGAGGTGTTTCCTGAAAGAACAAAATACTTATCACTTGAATTAAAAGCAAGCAGACTAAAATTTGGATAAGAAAGAACTAAATGTTGTGGATGTTTAGGAAGACTACTTATGGCTGCGTTTTTAAGCTTGAAATTAAAAATAGGGCGAGCATTCATGTGTCCACATGGCTCTAATCTATCAATATCTTCGACAAGTTTTACTGTAATTTCATTTTCATCCATTGCAAAATCGTAGGATTTTGTTGGTAAAAAATCTACTTTATTTAAATTTTCAGCCACATATTCATTGGTAAGCCTTACAAATTCATCATATTTTTCAACTTTAAACGTTAAACCCGCAGCCATTGGGTGTCCACCAAATTTTGTGAGAAGATGAGACATACTGCTCAACAACGTGTGAACATTCACTCCGTTAACGCTTCTGCACGAACCAACCAATTCGTCTTCAACTTGACTAAATAAGAATGTAGGCCTGTGATATTCTTCTGCAATTCGTGCCGCAACAATACCCAAAATGCCACTATCCCATTCCGGGCTAGACATAACTATCGCATTAATTCTAAAAATGTTAGAATTTTTAAGTTGTGTTTTAACATCAGTATAAACTCTATCACATAATTGCTGACGCTGATTGTTATATTCTAAAATTTGATTACATAATTTTTTGATGTTAGAAGTGCTTGTTTCTAAATATAACTCTAAACTTGTTTCAGCTGACCCCATTCTTCCACTCGCATTAATTTTTGGAGCAAGTTTAAAGGCAATGTCACTAGCTTTGCAAGTTTTTTCACTCAACCCACACTCATTCATAAGTTTTAAAACACCAACAGGAGCTTTCCCTATGTTTTTTAATCCTAGATAAACAATAGTGCGGTTTTCATCCATTAATTCAACAATATCGGCAATTGTTGCAATTGCACAAATTGGCAAATATTCGCTAGCTGTGTTTATTCCAGCCAAGGCCTGAACAAGTTTGAATGCAACACCAGCTCCACAAAGAGAATGAAATGGATAAGCGCTGCTAACCTTTGGATTTATAATCAAACAATTTGGTAGTGTTTCTCCTCTTTCATGATGATCAGTCACAATTATATCAACTCCAAGTGATTTGATATATTCAACCTCCTCAATTCCGGTAATGCCACAGTCAACTGTTATTACCAAATCTGGCTTATTTACTTCAAATATCTTATTGATTGTTGCAGTGGTTAAACCATAGCCATCTTCATAACGATTTGGCATAAAGTTGCTCACATCAACACCTATTGAATTAAAGTATTTAATAAGAATTGCACTTGCGCTAATTCCGTCAACATCATAATCTCCAAATATTAATATTTTACTTTTGTTTGATATATGGCGCTCAATCAAATCAACAGCAGCATGCATATCTTCAAACAAAAATGGATCATATAAATCTGTTAAACTTGGATTCAAAAATTTATTTAATTTTTCTTGTGTATCTATGCCTCTAGAATATAAAAGATGAACTAAACGTGAGTCTAGATTATAGATTTTTGACATGTTATTTATAAATTCATGATTTCCAACTTTTTCTAAATTACAAATGTATTTCATAGTATTAACTTCTTTTCTTTTTTATTATAAATCATTTTATTTTTAAATGCAATAGTTAAAACAAAATTATTTGGCATCATCTGTTGTCATTAGCAATAAAAAACCTTTCATACGAAAGGTTCTTTAACTTATTTAAAAACGTTATTTTTTATTGTTTACACTCTGCGCTTTAACTCTAGAATCACGCTTTCTGCAACGAGTGATAAACACATTCCAAACGAATGGGATAACATACCACACCACTGCTAAAATAACCACAGACATAAACATTATATTGAGCGCCACATACTTCACTGTTATTGGTGCAATAAGCACTAACAATAAACCAATTGCAAGTAAGCCCACATTAACAAGTGATGTTCTAAATTTTGAAGATTGAATAGCTTTCTCCATTGCAGTTGCATAATCATCTGCTTTTAACCAACTTGATTTATGCATAGATTCGAAAAGGTCGATTGCAAAATAAATTATTAGCAAATTTAAAATTACTAGCATCGCAAAATAACTCATACCAATAGTCAATCTTAAGATTGCTCCTAATGATATAAAACCTAATGTTCCGAGTAAGCACGCAATTATCACGCTCATAGCACTAGCACCATTGTATCTAGCATATGCGAAAATGCTAGCGATAACAATAATAAGAAGAATAGATGCTACGGTGTATACATAATCTGTTGCTTTCACGGATCCATTTACGTGAACATGTTCAGAAATATCATTAACTTCAACTTTTAATTCTTCTGCAACAAGCTTGTTTATTGAAACAATATCGTTTTCTTTTAAATCTTTTAAATATCTAACAACAAATTGTGTGTTATCACCTTCTCCGAAAATTAAAATCGTATCAAACTTGCCATTATAAGAGTCAATTATATGCCCAATTTCAGTTTTGTGAGTGTTAAAGTCACTTGCTGTGTTTTCATTTACTGTTACACTAAACTCGTTATATCCGCTAACCTCAAAATTTCCATTCATTCCAAAAATAGAAAGAATTAAAATTCCAACAAGCAAGAATACTGCAACAGATATTAATATAGTTTTATTTTCTTTAAAATATTCTTTGTTTGACTTTTTAAAATCTCTTTTAATCATTTTTACCTCCTTTGTGGAAGTTACATTTCTTGCCATCTTCATTGTTTAATGCGAGATACATTTTTACAAATAATCTCATCAAAACAAGATTTGTGAATGTTGAAACTAATGATAAAACCAAAGCAACCCAACCAAACGATTGCACTGAATTTACTGGCATAAATAAACATATAAATCCGACAATCAGAACTAATGCATTTAAGAACAATGTTTTAAATAAACTTTCTTTTTGCGCTTCTCTAAATGAAACATAAAGCGGTGCTCCAGATTGATAATGGTCCTTAGTTTTTTCAACCATTAATATGGTGCTATCAATAGCTAACACATAACATATTACTATTGATATTAACCCTGCCAAATTTAAGTGAACAAGTGGAATTGATTGCAATAAGAATAAACCAATAACAATGAAATATAATAAGTTAAAGCTAGCAATCCATCCCAAATGACGATATTTAACAATTAAGAAAATAAATGCGGCAATAGTTAAAACCACCATTGCAATAGCAATCAACAAAGTTGAAAATTCTCCATAACTTGCAGAAATATAATCACTTGAAACTTGAGTCAATGATAAACTAAGCATTCCTGTTTTAATTTGGTTAGCACAAGTTGTTGCATCAAGCAAGCTTTCAAATGTGTCGCTTTGCAAATAAATCATACCATTTCTAATTTTGTCTGAACCATAGTTTAATTCTGCAAATTGAGTTTCACCAAAATAAATGTATATGTTATTTCCTTCAGACTTTTCTTCAACCATGCCGATATACTCTTCTTTAAATTCAAGCAAAACATAGTAAGAAACATCACCATTTTCTGGGTTATTATATTGGAAAGGTTCTGCACTTTTCACTTGTTTACCTGTTGCAAATGGATCACTTCCATCTGAGTTGGTTGAAAAAGATATTGCAGCAGGATTTCCAATTAAACTTTCCACTGCGTTTTTATCATCAATCGACAATAAATTTCCAACTTGAATGACAATTCCATCATCACCATGTTCTGCTACAGTTACATCTTTATAACCTTCAGCCTTTACGATTTTAACTAGATCATTCATTGTGTTTGATCTTAATGTGTTATAATTTGTGTTGATTTCATCTTCACCTTGCTCTGCTCGATAGATTATTCTAAGCGAACTGCTTACATCTTCACCAAGTTTCAAGTTAGAAACAAAATTAGAATAAGAATAATAATTACCATCAAGAGACAATGGATATGTGAAATTCACAAAACAAGCAATTAAAAGTATAACTAAAATTATGCTGAATAATACAAATAAGCTTTTTGAACGTTTTTTAGTCATGTAATTCTCCTTTGGGTCGTTTTATTTGCTAAAAAGCAAACAATTTTTCCAATTCATGACTTATTATATATAATCTTAGGATTTTTGTCAAACAAATGTGGTCAAGAAAAACAAATATATTCTTTAATTTATATAATAAATCTAATGATGATTATTGACTAAAACATTAAAACTATTACACTGATTTATGATTTATTAAATTTATGATTATTGTTGCTACAATTGAAACAATCACAACAAACAATAGATCATATAAAAATGATATATTCATATTAAATTGTCCATTTAAAATTGAGAAGAGAACCAAACTCAATATTGCATAAATCAAGCCAACAAAAATAGATTTAAACATTAATTTTTCGCTAGATTTACGCCTTAAGCACATAACCATAATAAAAATTGAAAAGACTTTGATAATATTATTAATATAACCAATAAAGTTTGAAGATAAATTGGCAAATTTTAATACAACGGCAAAAATAACCGTGCCAATTAAAGTTGTTATAATTCCTATTAATGCACATTTGATAAGGTTTAAAAACCCATCCATTTTAATAGATCTAATTTTTTGCATAACGCCTCCTATTTATAATTTATTTAAATGATTTTTTTAGATAACAAAAAAACACCACTAAATGTTGGTGTTTTTGTTGGTTTTTGTGTTTTATAAATTATATTTAAATAAAAAACACAGCATTTGCTGTGCTTATATTATTATTTATTTTCGTCTGCTGGTTTTTCTACTTTTTTTGGAGCAACAACAACCTTCTTTGTTTCAGTTTTTTGTTCTTTTCCAAAAGCATAATAGATTGCGTTTGCATGAACGGTAAAGTAACCAGTGTTTTCTCCTTTGCCAGACTTTAAGACGAAATATTTATATTCTTCTTCAACATAAGAATCAACAACTTCGCCAACGATTCCGCTGTCAGTCATAACTTTATCGCCTTTTTTAAGGTCCTCACGCATTTGACCAACTTCTGCGTTGAATTTTTTTCTTTTCATGCTGCTGATCACAAACAAAGCAACCAATAAAACTAGTAAAACTACAACTAAAATAATTTCTAATGCCATATTTTCTCCCCTTCTATTTTATTATTATATCAAAGCAAATTCTTCAAGTCAATTTATTTTACACTATATTTTTATGAAAATTCTTTATATTTTTGGAAAAATTTGTCTAATTAAAAAACCTTTCCATTTCCAATGCGATATTAATTTGCTTTTAACGACTAATTTAGGTGTTTTAGCAAAAGCAAATTATTTGAGCAATCCATATTTAGAATAAAACTCTTTTTTAAATTCTAAGAAGCGGTCGTTATTGATTGCTTCACGCATATTTTCCATCATCTTAAGCGTAAATCGAATGTTATGAAGACTAAGCAATCTTCCCGCCAACATTTCATTACATTTAACAAGGTGATGCAAATATGCTTTTGTGTGATTACGGCAACAATAACAATCACATTCCTCATCTAAAGTGGTAAAATCTTCCTTATACTTTGCATTCTTCAAAACAACTTTGCCCTTACTTGTCATTGCCAAACCGTTTCTCGCCACCCTTGTTTGAAGTACGCAGTCAAACATATCAATTCCACGTTCAACTGCTTCAAAAATATAGTCTGGTGTTCCGACACCCATTAAATATCTTGGCATGTTTTCAGGATATTTTCCTTTCATAACGTCAAGCATCTCAACAAATTGTTCAGGGCTTTCACCAACTGAAAGTCCACCAATTGCAATACCGCAACGCGCGTATTTTTTTGTTTCTTCCAAACTCTTTAATCTTAAATCAGGGTAAAAATTACCTTGAACAATTGGAAAAAGCATTTGTTTTGGATTTTTTTGAGCATTATAACATCTATCTAACCAAGCAAGAGTTCTGTTCATTGCTTTTTCTGCTTGTTTATGCGTCACTCCTGGCTCTGTGCATTCATCAAACGCCATGATGATATCAGCACCCAAATTATTTTCAATTTCAATTGCCTTTTCTGGAGTGATAAACATTTTTTCACCGCTTAAATGGTTTCTAAACTCAACACCTTCGTCTGTAACCTTTCTAATTCCTGACAAAGAAAATACTTGGAAACCACCAGAATCTGTCAACATTGGGCGGTTAAAATTCATAAATTTATGAAGTCCACCCGCTTTTTTAACAAGCTCATCACCAGGGCGAATATGAAGATGATAGGTGTTCGCCAAAATTATTTGAGCACCCAAATCATACAAATCATCGCTTGTCAGTGATTTTACTGTTGCAAGAGTTCCAACCGGCATAAAAATTGGCGTGAAAATATCGCCATGCGGTGTGTGCAACACCCCAGTTCTCACTCCACTATTTTTATCAACATGTAATACTTCGTAACTAAAATTTTCTTTCATAAAAAATATCCTAATTCTAAAACTCTGTTTCAATTAATAAATAGACATCTTTGATAAATTGTCCATTAATTTTTCCATTATTAAAAAAATCTTCACAATTTTTAAATTCTTGTATCAAAATTGATTGATTTCCTCTGTTTTCATACAATTGCAAATTTTTATCATAAACGACCTCGAATTTTTTATTTTCAAAAAGAAAAACAAATTCTTCTCGTCTAAATAAAAATTCATAAAATCTATTCATATGAATAAATACTCCTTTAAAACATTTCCTATTGGAAAAGAAGTAATGAAGAAAAACCTTGGGTGTTCCTTCATATAATCGAAGTAAACCGACTCTCAATGAAGTTTTTTGCTTACCAAAAAACGATTACAAAAGTCGCGTTTACGAGATAAACATTGCGTCTCCGAAAGAGAAAAAGCGATAACTATTTTCAACTGCGGTTTCATATAAGTCCATCGTGTTTTCATACCCAGCGAAAGCACTAACTAGCATAATTAATGTACTCTTTGGCAAATGAAAATTGGTGATGAGCGCATCAACCACTTTAAACTTATATGGTGGGTAGATGAAGATGTTTGTGTCGTCATCATCTTCAGTTAGTGGCATGCCTTTTTGCGCCACACTCTCAAGCGTTCTAACACTTGTTGTTCCAACAGCAATAACACGCCTATTTTCAATTTTTGCCTTGTTGATTTTTTCTGCAACTTCACGACTTATTCTATAATGTTCAGTGTGCATATCATGTTTTGTTATGTCTTCTTCTTTACAAGGACGGAATGTTCCAAGACCAACATCAAGGGTGACTTCTAGTATTTCAACCCCCATATCTTGTATTTCTTTTAATAATTCTTTAGTGAAATGCAAACCTGCTGTTGGCGCTGCTGAACTGCCTTCAATTTTGTTGTAAACTGTTTGATAACGTTCCTTATCTTTAAGTTTTTCATGGATATAATGCGGAAGTGGCATACTTCCCACTCTATCCAAAATATCTTCCAAAAGTCCGTTGTAAATAAAGCGAACAACACGGTTTCCATTGTCCATAACTTCAATTAGTTCACACTTTAATTCTTCACTGATAGTTAAAATCATACCAACTTTAACTCTTTTTGCTGGTTTCATCAAAACTTCAAAGTCTGTTAAATTTCTTCTCTTTAATAAGAAGACTTCAATTTCTGCCCCCGTGTCTTTTTTTGCCATTAATCTAGCTGGCATAACACGTGTGTTATTTACAACCAA
>JAZQYA010000039.1:0-16872 GCA_045633245.1 Candidatus Onthoplasma sp. | reverse complement strand
ATTTTTTAAATATTAATAAAATAGAAAATTTTGATGAAATATTAAAAACAAAAGCAAAAAAATTAAGTTTAAGTGAACAAAAAATTCTAACTTTAATCCGCGCAATTCTCCGAAAACCAAAATACGTCTTGCTTGAAAACTTTTTTGAAAATTTAGATGAAGAACTTGTTCCAATTGCAAACTTTGTAATCAACAAAATAAAAGAAACTTCAACTATTATCGCGTGCGAAAAAGAGATCAAAAAGACATTCGAAGATTTCAAAACAATCAATTTAATAGCAGAAAAAAAGGAAGACTAAATCTTCCTTTTTTATTCACTAGTTTTTGTCATAAAAATTAATTTACCGTCTTTGCAATCAACAAGAACATTGTCTCCTTTTTTGATTTCGCCTTTAAGCATTCTATCTGCTAACTCATCTTCAATTTTGCTCGTGATAAGTCTTCGCATTGGGCGAGCACCAAAGTCTTCATTTGTTCCGTTTTTAACTAGATAGTTCAATGTCGATTGTGTGAACTTTAATTCAATATCACTTTGCTTTAAATTCTTATTTAAGTCGCTAAGCATTTTCTTTGCGATATCTTTCATTACTTTTTCACTAAGTTTATTAAACACAACGATATTATCTATTCTATTAATAAGTTCTGGCTTGAAATATTTTTTGAGTTCGTTTAGCATAACTTGTTGTTTATCTTCATCGCTAGAATTTTCACCAAAACCAAGACTAACATTTGATTTGTTAAGTTTATTGCTTCCAATATTAGATGTTAGAATTATAATTGTGTTTTTGAAACTTACAATTTTGCCGTGACTATCAGTAAGACGACCATCATCAAGGATTTGAAGAAGCATATTGAAAACTTCTGGATGGGCTTTTTCAATTTCATCAAACAATACAACACTATAAGGTTTTCTTCTCACCTGTTCTGTTAACTGTCCGCCATCATCAAAGCCAACATATCCAGGAGGAGATCCAATAAGTTTACTCACACTATGCGCTTCCATAAATTCACTCATATCTAAACGAACAATTTTATTTTCGTCATCAAACAAACTTTCAGCAAGAGCTTTACTGAGTTCCGTTTTACCAACACCGGTTGGCCCTAAGAACAGGAATGAGCCAATAGGACGTCGCGGATCTCGAATTCCGATTCTACTTCTCCTTATTGCCTTGCTAACTTTTTCAACCGCTTCATCTTGACCTTTAACGCGCTCGGTTATCATTTTTTCAAGATTAAGTAATTTCTCAGCTTCACCTTCAGTAAGTTTTGTAAGCGGAATGTTTGTCCACTTGCTAATAACTTCGGCAATTTCTTGTTCTGTTATCATTGCGCCATCTGAGCTTTCTGAAACAGGAATAGATTTAAGTCTGCTTATTTCTTCTTTAATCTCTCTAACTTGATCTCTAAGTTTTCCTGCACGCTCAAAATTTTCTTGATTGACAGCATCTTCTTTTTCTGCTTCAAATTTAATTAATTTTTCTTTAAGAGCTTTTATTTCAGCACTATCATAATTTGTTTTCACCTTTGCTCGGCTCGATGCTTCGTCAATAAGGTCTATTGCCTTATCGGGCAAACTTCTATCTTGAATATATCTATCTGAAAGTGTTGCCGCCGCTTTAATTGCCTCATCTGTTATTTTCACATTATGGTAGGCTTCATAAGTATCTCTCAACCCTTTCAAAATTTCAATGGTTTGATCAACAGTTGGTTGATCAACCAAAATTGGTTGAAAACGTCTCTCTAACGCCTTATCTTTTTCAATATATTTTCTATATTCATCAGTTGTTGTTGCCCCAATTGTTTGCATTTCACCACGGGCAAGATATGGTTTTAGCATATCTGCTGGATTTGTTTCCCCTTTTTCAGTTCCAACTTGAGCAAGCGTGTGTATTTCATCAATGAAAACAATAATACTTCTATTGGTTGTTATCATTTCAATAGCGTTTTTAAGTTTTTCTTCCATGCTTCCACGATATTTAGTTCCTGCCATCAGCCCACCAATATCTAAACTGTAAATTGTTTTATTTCTTAAAATAGCAGGAACATCTCCATCAACTATACGACGAGCAAGACCTTCAACCACTGCAGTTTTACCGACACCAGCCTCACCGATTAAAACTGGATTGTTTTTTGTTTTTCTACATAAAATTTCAATCATTCTTTCAATTTCATCATCACGACCAATGATTGGATCAATTTTTCCTAATTTTGCTTTTAATGTTAGATCGTTCCCCATATCCAATAGATCTTGAGGAAGATCGCTGACAATATTATCTTGCGGTTGTTGTTTTTGTGAATTTTTATTCATATTTCCAACCTGAACAAACCCATCTGTTTCAAATGAATTGCCAGCATTTGTAGTTATGATCCCAATTGCTTTATTTCTGATATCTAAAATATTAAGTTTTAAAACACCAACTAAAATATTTATAGCAAAACTATTTTCTTGGCTTAAAAGCGCAACAAGTAAATGTTCACTTGAAATATATGCGCTATGAGTTTTCTTAGCAACACTATTTGCAATCATAAGCATCTCTTTAACTCGTGGCGTTAATTCCACAACATTTGATGGTGCCCCAGAGCTTGCGTATCTATCTAAAATTTCTTGCACAATTTCGCTTGTAACGCGGCAAGATTGTAATAATTTTTTAGATTTGCTTTCCACTTTTGTTAATGCATATAAAATATGTTCGGTGCCAACTTCGTTTGTGCGATGAGCAGCAAACTGAGAAGCAACTCGAATAATTTTATTTGCCAAATCTGTTAAATTATACATTTTTTTCTCCTTTTAAGATTACTCTCACTTTTTCAGCAACCTCTTTTAACTCGCTTTGAGCAACCATATCATTTGTTTTAGCAGTTATTAATTTTTGTAAATTATTTAAAACCCCTGCACTTAAATTTGCCAATCCCAAATTTATGCCCATTCTCAAATTTACAATAATGTTGAATAATTCATCATAACTCATTAGATGTGCATAATTCAAAATTGCAAGACTGCGATTTATCTTATCAAGCATTTCATCATGATTTGTTGCATCAAGCATTCTCACACTCTCTATTTCTAGTTCTTGAACTTTTATCAACGTATTTTCAAAATCTTCAAAAATTTTCTTTTCACTAATTCCAAGACTGCATTTTGTTGACATTGTGTAAACTGCTGGATATTTTGTTTCTTTTAATGAGTATCCAAGTTTGGCAAGATTTTGTTTTAGTTGTTCGATTTTATTAATTTTAGTGATGGCACTAAGCATTATGTTACTTTCAATTTTAACCCCTGATCCAATTTTATTTAAATCACTCATCAAATAACCAAACTCATCATTATAGGCAAATGAAATTTTGTTTGAAAGCATTTGTGATAATTCAACAGCACTTGAGACAACACCTTTATTAAACCCCTCACAGGTTGAAACGATTGCAACATGTTCACCGTTAAACATATCTATTGCGACACGCTCACTCTTACCAATATAAATTTCTTGACTTGATTCATCAATTAATCCGTTGACCTTTAAATGTTTATAAACGTTTTCTTCAATATTTTTTATTAGAATTAAAGACATTTTACCCTTTAGAGAATTATCAAGAATTTCATAAATCTTTTGTTTGTTCTCTTCGTTTAATTTGGGTTGAAATTTAAAATCTTTAATATTTCTATTTATTGTTACCTTTGTACTCATCACATTATTCATTTGCACTCTCCAATTTTGTGATTTGTTTTTTTATTTTTGCCGCATCTTCATATCTCTCTTCACTAACAGCCAACTTCATTTCTTTTCTTAATTCATTAATTTGTTCTTCTTTGCTTAATTTTTTTGGTTTTGATTTTGTTGTCTTGACAGCATCTTGCTTGTGAACTTCGTATGGCGCGATTCTTTTTAAAACACTTGAAATTTCATCTCTGAATATATCGTAGCAATTTGGACAACCCAATTTGCCTGTAGACTTAAATTCTCTTAAACTAGTTTTACAAATAGGGCAAACTATGTTTTCAACTTGTTCATATCCCAACATATCAGCAAAACTTGAAAACATATCGTCAAAAAGACTTGTTCTTTGATTAAACACACCTTCTTTAATTGCACAATCTCTACACAAACTAGTTTTCTGACTTACACCGTTAACAATCAATGTTGAATGATACACGCTTGGCGCTCCACATTTATCACATTTCATTCTAATCTACCTCCCTTTTATCTTTTAACTTCATTATTTCAATTATAACCTGACGAAGAATAGTTGCTCTCAGTTTATTATCCATATTTATGGGATTATTTAGCGATTTTGGACTAATTGCACTTTTTATTAATCTCTCTTCCCTGTCGCTAAGTAATTTTCTTTCTTTCATTTGCTCCAGCAATTGATTGCCTTGAATAACTGTAATTGGACTTAAACATAAATTTAATGCATTGTTTAAAAAATTCTCATTATTGTCTTGAACTCTCAAAACTTTAATGAAGCCACCACCCCCACGTTGACTTTCCACAATAAAACCGCGATTTAACGTAAACCTTGTGTTTAGCACGTAATTTATCTGACTTGGAACACACGAAAAAAACTTTGCCAAGTCATTACGACTTAGTTCAATAAACGAATCATCATCCAAACTTGACATAATAAATTCTTCAATAATATCACTTATAGTTTTATTGTTCATACTCCTCCAATGTTTGACTTTCTTTGACCTTTGTTGAGAGTTTACTACTATTCTATCCAAAAGTCAACTAAAAATGCAAAAAATTTAAAAGTTTTTAGCAATCTTTTTAATGGAGTGCTAAAATGTTTGCAAATATAATTACTATTATAAGTTTTTTAAACAAAAAAAAAGAGAATTTAGAAAATTCTCTTTCTTTATTAGAAATATATATCATTGGTGTTGCTCATCTCTGCGCTTGCAACGTTATTTACTGAACATAAATAACATTCAATCAGTTCGATTAAAATTAAATCTTCACTAACATTTGACTTAACTTTATTTGCAATTGGAACAAACCAACAATCAAATTCTTCACTTGAAAAAAGTCTAATTTGTTCTTTGGTTGGAAATTGAATTCCGCTCTCTTCAGATATTTCTTCTCCGAATAAAATTAAATATTTTTTCAATTTTTTTCTTGATTTACTTCTTTCACCTTTTAAATATGTTAAACGGCCCATAATTCTCCTTTAGCCTTGTTATTTTAACATAAAGAACTTAAATGTCAAGTTATTTCTGCCTTTTAAAATGATCAAAAATAATTTTTGCTGTTGATTTTTTCACTCCTTTTGTCGATTCTAACTGCTCAAGAGTGGCATTTCTAATGTTTTCAATAGTTTTAAACTTATTTAACAATGCCCTGCGAGTTTTTGGTCCAACACCTTGAATGCTTTCTAGCCCACCTTTAAACATGCCTTTCGCTCTAAGTTGACGGTTAAATGTGATTGCAAATCTGTGTGCTTCATCACGAGCCAATTGAATTAATCTTAACGAATAACTTCCACGAGCAAGAATATATGGAACGCTTTGATTCGGTTTAAAAACTTCTTCTTCTCGTTTTGCTAAACTTATAAGGTCATTTGTAAAGTGGTATTTTTCCAAAATTTCAACAGCAGAACTAAGTTGGCCTTTGCCACCATCAATAATAATTAAATCTGGCACACTTGAAAAACTAATGTCGTCACTATTAAGTTTTTCCATACGGCGAGTTAAGACTTCTTTCATTGAAGCAAAGTCATCAATAAAATCAACCGTTTCAATTTTAAACTTGCGATACATATTAGTTGCTTTTTCACCATTAATCAAAACAACCATACTTGCAACTGTGTGCGTTCCGTGAGTGTGTGAAATATCGTAACACTCAATGCGTTTTGGAGCATGCTTAAGATTTAAGTCCTTTTGAAGTTGTTTTATTGCTCCAACGCTCGCATTTCTTTGCTTTGTGGTTTTATCTAAATTCTTTTCAATATGCATGCGTGCATTTTTTTCTGCCATTGCCAGAAGTTGATATTTAACACTATCAATTTTGGGTTTTGTGATCGTTATTTTCTTTGTGTATTTATTTTCTAAGAATAATTCAATTTCTTCTGTTTCAATTTGAGGCAATATAATTTCATCCGCCACCATTGGATTTGAATTATAATATTGCATGATAAACTGAGAATATGCTTCTTTTTCTTCCAAAAATGTTAAAATATCAAAAGTTTGAATTCCTTGAAGTTTTCCACCACGAATGTTTAAAACACACATCGCTGAGAACTCTCCGCTTGTGATAAGGTTAAACACATCGTAATCAACCAAAGAGCCAAGACTTGTGATAACCCTACTTTCTAACTTTTCAAGCATTTTAAGTTTATCCCTTAACTCCAAAGCCACTTCAAAATTTTCATTCTCACTTGCAATCATCATTTTTTGCTTGAGAATTTCAGAAACCTCCTTGGTTTCACCTTTCAAAAAGCGAATTGCTTTGTTAACTTCTTGCATATAGTCTTGTTTGTTAATTTTTAATGCACAAGGAGCTGAACACATATGCATTTCATGAAACAAACAAGGCTTAATTGGTTTTTTATTCTCACCTAATGGCAATTTGCATTTCCTAAGTTTAAACGCATAGTCCATAATACCCATAACATCTCTTGCGCTAACTCCAGCCATGTATGGACCAAAATATTTATCGTTTTTAGTTAACTTTCTGCTTATTTCAAAACGTGGAAAATCTTGTTTCATGTTTACTTTAATATAAGCATAGGTTTTGCTATCTTTTAGCAAAATGTTATAGTAAGGTTTATGTTTTTTGATAAGGTTATTTTCAAGAGCAAGCGCTTCGACCTCGTTGTTTACAATGAAAAAGTCAAAGTCAACAACATTTTTAACCATATTTTGAACTTTAACATGGTCCTGTTTTCTCAAAAAATATTGACTCACTCTCTTTTTTAAATTCTTCGCTTTGCCAACGTATATGATGTTTTCATCTTTGTCTTTCATGATGTAAACACCGGGATCATTCGGCAAACGTTTTATTTTATCTTGGATGATATCCATATTTTTATTATAACACAAAATTTGCATTAAGAAAATAATTTATTTAAAGTTTTAATATAATTAACTATGAAAGTCCTAAAGTTTTTCAAAAAGTATTGGTTTAAAATTTTAAGTGTTGTTTTGATTTGTTCGATTTCTTTTTATGTTCTTGCATTTGGAATAAGGAAAGCCACAAATTATGAAATTTTAAAAGGTGACGATAAACAGCAAACAATTTACACCATTTGGCACGTTGAAACCTTTGAAGGCGGTGGAAAACCTAGAATTGATTACCTTAAGACTGTTGCAAGAGATATGGAAAAACAAGACAAGCAGGTTTTGTTTATGGTTAAATCTGTTGCTCCTGAAAAGTTAAAAAGTGAATTGGAGGTCAGCAAGCCAGACATCATCTCTTTCGGTTTTGGTGTTGGGGAAATTGTTTTGCCATATCTTGCACCTCAAGAGAACACATTTGATATTAGAGATGAGTTAATTGAAAGTGGTAGTTTTAATAGAAAATTTTATGCTGTACCATATATTGTTAGCGGATATGCATGGTTTAATCACTCTATGACAGCAAGTGAATTCCATGTTGGAACAAACAATTATATAAAGCCAGAAAATATTTACTCTTCTTTAAATCTTCAACCAAAAGAAAACGAAAGTCAGTATGAAGCATATAAAGATTTTGTTTATGATAAAAAAGTTCAATTATTAGGTACAGGGCGAGATTTGTTCAGAATTAACAACCTTAACAACATTGGAAGAACTAATGCAATAATAAATCCAATTAACACTTACACTGATTTAATTCAATATTTAGGCATTATCAATTCCAACAAAACCACTCAAAAATTTATGAGTTTAGCACTTTCCGGCACTTATCAAAACACTCTCATAGACTACTCGTTGTTTAGTTCTAGATATAACAAATTATATTCAAGCGGAATATATAACGATATGGAAAATGCAATTATGAGTTGCCAAATTCCAAGAGTTTTCAATGGATAATTTTGTATTTGAAAGTCAGGTCGATTTAAAGAATTTTTGCACTTTCCGCATTGGCGGAAAAGCAAAATTTTTATTTATTGCAACTGACACTACCACTCTAATTAAAGTGTGCTCATATGCAAAAGCACACAATATAAAGTATAAGATTATAGGTCTTGGTGCAAATCTACTATTTGATGATTTGGGTTTTGATGGTCTAATTATCGTGAATAAAACTAATGAAATTTTGTTTAGAAAAAACTTTGTTTATGTTGATAGTGGCACTCACACTACCAACCTTATTATGAAATGTTATCTCCGCTCTCTTTCTGGTTTTGAGCGTCTTGCTGGAATTCCATCAACTATTGGAGGGGCGGTGGTTAATTCACTTGGAGCGTTCGACACAAACTTTTCCGATTTCGTGGAATATGTTGAGTGTTATCACAAATCTGATTTAACAAAGAAATTAAAATTAAGCCATAAAGATTGCAAATTTGGTTACCGCTCTTCCCTATACAAGAATGGTGAATATATTATAACAAGAGTTAAGTTGAAATTGCACAAAGATGATCAAACCATGATTCGCAAAAGAATCACAGAGGCAATAGAAAAAAAGAAAACCACTCAACCGCTGGACCAATACTCTGCTGGAAGTGTGTTTAAACGTGGCAATATAATTCCCGCAAAAGTGATTGATGAATTAGGTCTTAAAGGCACAAAAATTGGTGGTGCTGAAATTTCCACCAAACACGCAGGCTTTATTATAAACTCACAATCCGCCACCAGTGAAGATGTGAAAACCCTAATCAAATTAATTCAAGAAAAGGTTAAATCCGCCACCAATGAAGACCTAACCCCCGAAATCGAATTCGTGGAATATTAAAAAAAGAGCATGTTGCTCTTTTTTTTAAATATTTAAAATATTTTCGTCTTCATCAAATAAATAATCGAAATCTTCATACTCTTCAAAACGATCGTAATCTGCATCTTCTTGACTCTTTTTAAATTTTTCTTCTTCCTTTCTTTTAGCCTCATCGATTTCTTCTTTAGATACAGGATTTTTACCTTTTAGTTGCGATAACTTTTTAGGATAACGAAGATGTCGCAATGCTTTATCTAAAACTCCACGAACCATTTCTATTGATGTTTCTAATTCTTTAGCAATTTCTCTCAAGTTTTTAGCATCAGTGCCTTCCAATGCATAATAATTTTTTAAAACCATTTGCTCTAATTCTGGAAGTGTTTGTAAAACTAATTCAATATTTTCACTTTTCCACAAATCACTTTCAACTTTATTTAAATCTTCTATGCCTAACACATCACATTGAAATTTCTTTTGACGATACTTTATATATGCTTCAATAAGTGCATTTAATAAAACATTACTATCTTTAAAACAATCCCCTATCTTTTGTCCCACTGGATGAATTCCTCTTGTGGTTTTTCTTTTTTGTAATGCTTTTAAGTAATTTATATCATCTTTAGTTAATCCATTATTTTTTAACTTGTCAATAATCGTGATTTTTACATCTTCTTGCAAAGATTTCATATTAGCCACAAGTAAATCAGTGCTATAATCGCCCTTATGTGCCTTTCTCATATCTTTCAAATAACGATTGTCAATTAACCATCTTAAAGTTTTTTCACTAAAAATCAAATTTTCCATTTCATCCTCCGCTACGCAAATTCTAGCATAGGGGGGGTAAAGTCAAGTATTTTAAAAAAATATAATTTTAAAGAAAACTTCAAGGGAAAAGATTTTCATTTGATTTATTTTTTTTTTAGTGATATAATGGGTTGAAAGTTTTAAATCGCTTTTTATTGTTAAAACAATAAATATATGCCTGTTTTAACCATAAAATAGCATAAAAGGAGAAAAAATGGCACTTCTTGCTGATTATCACACTCACACAAAGTTTTCTCGTCGTGGTCACGGCAAAGGAACAATTGAAGATAATGTTCGTGCGGCTTATGAAAAGGGACTTAGCCAAATTGCAATTACTGACCATGGTTTCAACCAAAAACTTTATGGTGTTAGAAGAAAAGATATTCCACTTGTGAAAGAGAAAATTGAGGATGCAAAGGAAATGTATCCTATTGATGTTTTATTGGGCGTTGAAGCTAACATTATTTCAAGCAATGGTGATTTAGACATTGTGGAAGAAGACATGGAAAACCTTGACATTCTTCTTATGGGTTTCCATCGCCTTGTTAAATCAACAACAAGACGTGAACAAATGAAATTTGTTTTTAAAAATATTTTAAGCGAATTTTTCCACCACACAAGCAAAAGGCAACGCGAAAAGAACACAAATGCTTACATTAATGCGATGAGAAAATATGATATTGACATTTTAACACATCTTAACCATGCTTGCAAAGTAGATGTTGAAAAGGTTGCTCGTGTTGCAAAAGAAACAAACACTTATATTGAACTTAATGGCAAACGCCTTGGCATGAGCGACAAAGAAATTTTAAAATGCTTAGAAATTGGTTGCAAGTTCGTTATTAACAGTGATGCTCACCACCCTAATCGTGTTGGAGAATGTCATTTAGGCCTTGAGGCGGCACTTAGATTAAGAATTCCAGATAGCGCAATCGTGAACTATAACCAATTACCAAAATTAAAAAAAGAAAAAAGAATTAAAAGGAGCTAGAAATGAACGACTGCAAGCATCAAATACTTAATACCATTTCAGACAACAACTGTTGCAGTCATGCTTTCCTTAACGTTGTTACTCTTTCTGCTCAAACAAACAAGGACAAAACAAACCTTATAATAAATGCTCAACCAAGTATTTTAGAGAAAGTAACAAAAATCGTTGCAAACTTCTATCCCAACATTGAAATTAATAGTTGGGATGGTTTTTTGTGTTTGGTTGGAAATATTTATGAAATCCTAGTTGATTTAAATTTCAAAACCAAGTTGGATCTCTCTCTTTTCCCTGAATCATGTGATAAATTAACGCTTCTTAAATCATTTTTCCTTATGAATGGAAGGTTTTATTATAATCAAGACAGTAACAAAAATTCAAAAGGTTACAATCTTGAATTTGTTTTTCGTGATGAGCATAATGCTAATATTCTGCTCGAACTTCTGAAAATCCATGGTTTTGAACTAAAAAAGATTAAACGACAAGCAAATTTTGTTGTTTACACAAAAAATAGCAGTGTAATAAGCGATTTGTTGGTGTTGTTGGGTGCTACCTACACTGCTCTAGATATTCAAAATAGTCTAGCAATTCGCGAAATGAGAAATAACGTCAATAGACAAAACAACTGTTTTGAATCTAATCTAGATAAAACAATAACAGCAAGCCAAAATCAACTTGATGCTATAAATTACATTGTTGACAACTACTCTATTGATTATTTAGATGAAAACTTGCGAGAAGTTGCTCTTGCCCGCATTGCAAATCCTGATGTGTCACTAAATGAACTTAGAACACTCTTAGGAAATAATATCAGCCGAGCAGGAATTAAATATAGATTAGACAAAATCATTGAATTATACAACAAACTTAAAGGGGAATAATTTAACTTAGGAGAAAACAATGGAAGAATCAGCCCAAATGAAACCTTTTGTTCACTTGCATGTGCACACAGAATTCTCACTACTCGATGGTGCTGCTAGAATTAAAAAAATGGTGAAACTAGCAAAGCAATATAACATGCCAGCAGTTGCAATAACCGACCATGGGAACATGTTTGGTGCAACAAGGTTTTTTGACGCTTGCAAAGAAGTTGGAATCAAGCCTATTTTCGGAACAGAATTCTATGTTGATGATGATTTAACTGTTAAAAAAGGAAAACAACGTTTTGCTCACCTTATAATACTAGCCAAAAATGAACAGGGCTACAAAAATTTGAGCATGCTCAATACCATTGCTTTCCGTGACGGTTTTTATTACAAACCAAGAATAGACTATAAAACGCTTGAACAATATCACGAAGGTTTGATTTGTTTGTCGGCTTGTTTGGGAGGCGATGTTCCACGTCTTATTTTAGAAGAGCAATATGAAAAAGCGGAAGAATTAATCCTTTGGTTTAAAAACCTTTTTGGTGAAGATTATTATCTTGAAATCCAACAAAATAATCTTGCAGATCAACAAATAGTTAACGCAAAACTAAGAGAATATTCAAAGAAATTCGGCATAAAACTTGTTGCAACAAATGACGTGCACTACCTTATGGATGATGATGCTGAAATGCAAGATGTTTTGATGTGCGTTTCAATGCAAAAATTTGTTGATGATCCAGATAGATTTAAATTCCCTACCGATGAATTATACTTTAAAACCTACGACCAAATGCTTGCTGGTCTTCCTAACGATGAAGAAGCTTTGGCTACCACTTTGGAAATTGCTGATAAATGTAATTATGGGTTTGAATATGGTCATTACTTATTCCCTAAATATGTCCCAGAAGGTGGCTATAACGCTGAAGTTGGATTAACTCCTAAAGACTATTTCATGAACCTTATTGATAAGGGTGTTGAACGTCGTTACGGTGGATATACAGATGAAATTCGTGCTCGTGTTGCAAGCGAAATGGCTGTTATTGAAAAACAAGGCTTTATTGAATATTTCCTTATCGTTTGGGACTATATTAACGCAGCAAGAAAAATGGGGATTTCGGTTGGTCCTGGACGTGGTTCGGGTGCCGGTTCACTTATTGCCTACGCTATTGGAATTACCAATATTGACCCACTTAAATTTGACCTAATCTTTGAACGTTTCTTGCACAGCGAGCGTGTTACCGCTCCGGACTTTGATATTGACTTCCAAGATAACCGTCGTGAAGAAGTTGTGGATTACGTTAAAAGAAAATATGGCGAAAATCGAATTGCAAGAATTATCACTTTCGGAACAATGAAGGCAAAGAATGCAATTAAAGACGTCGGCCGTGTTATGCGTGTTCCTTATAACACTTGTGACAAAATCACAAAGATGATTCCAATGTATAAGAGTCCAATTTTGCCAAAAGCATTCGGTTTCCACATCCCAAAAGAAGGCGACAAAGATTTTGGAACAGTTTATGTTGTGCCAGAGTTGGTTGAAATGTATAATTCTGACCCACAAGTTAAGAAAATGGTTGATATTGCAATCAAAGTGGAGGACTTCCCTCGCCAAAGCTCGACTCATGCTTGTGGTGTTATTATTGGTGCGGACATTCTTGATAAGCACGTTCCACTCGCTCGTAATGGTGAAGATATTACCACTCAATTTGAAGGTGCCGATATGGAACACCTTGGTCACTTGAAAATGGACTTCTTGGGACTTAGGAACTTAACCGATATTGAAGAAACAAAGAAGTTAGTTAAGAAAAACCACAGTGTTGATATAGACTTTGAACACTGCACTTATGATGATCCTAACGTCTTTAAGCTTATCTCAACAGGTAACACTGAAGGTATTTTCCAAATAGAATCTGGCGGTTTCCAAAAGTTCATGAAGGAACTTCAACCATCATGCATAGAAGATATTGTGGCTGCTGTGTCACTATATCGTCCTGGTCCAATGGATAGTATTCCGCGTTATGTTCACAACAAACATCACCCTGAAGACACAACATACGACCACCCTATTTTGGAACCTATTTTGAAAGTTACTTATGGCTGTATTGTTTATCAAGAACAAGTTATGAAAATTTGTCAAGAAATGGCAGGATTTACTCTTGGTCAAGCAGATATGATTCGTCGTGCCATGGGTAAGAAAAAGTTGGCTGAAATGTTAAAGTGGAAAGATGCTTTCCTTTATGGAAAAGAAGCCTACACTGATGACCATGGAAAATATAACTCTGCAATTATTGGTGCAGTTAATAATGGCGTTAGCGAAGAAGTTGCAAACAAGATTTGGAACGAAATGGAAGCGTTTGCGTCCTACGCGTTCAACAAATCTCACGCTGCAGCTTACTCTCTTCTCACCTATCAAACAGGCTATTTAAAAACTTATTATTTGCCTGAATTTATCACAGCAACATTAAATGACAGAATCACAAATATTGAAAAGTTAACTCACTATATCGCCTACGCAAAACAAGAAAAAATTGAAGTTTTGCCACCAGATATTAACCTTAGTGATGTTTACTTCTCAACAGATGGAAAAGTTATTCGTTTTGGATTGTCTGCTCTTAAAAATGTTGGTGTTGGTGTTATGGAAGAAATCATTAAAGAGCGTGAAGAAAACGGACCTTATAAAGACTTTAATGATTACATTTGGCGCGCAACTCCACAAGCATTAAATAAGCGCTGTATTGAATCGTTAATTAAAACCGGAGCATTTGATTGCTTTGGGCAAACTAGAAGTCAATTAATGGCTGTCTTCTCTATTATGGTTGATAGATGCTTGGAAAGAAAAAAGCAGGCTATGGACGGTCAAATGAGTTTCTTTGGTGATATCATTGATGAAACAAAACTTATTGAAGATAACGAAATTCCAAAACTCAATGAATTTGCAAACACAATTAAGCTTCAATATGAAAAAGAAATTGCTGGAACTTATCTATCTGGTCACCCACTTGATAGTTTCATGGACATTATTAAAAACTTCACATTTAACTCTTCTTTCTTGCCAAGTTCAACGGAAGATGAAGAAGAAACTTGCGATTGCGACAACTCTTTTGAATCAATTGTTGAAGAAAAAGCAGAACTATATCACGGTCTTCAAAATGGTGACGTTGTAACTTGCGGTGGTGTTGTTGCCAACCTTAAAGTTATTCAAACCAAATCTGGCGGAAGAATGGCGTTCGTGGGAATTGAAGACTTAACAGGAAGTTTTGAAGTTGTTGTCTTCCCTAAAGTGTTTGATAAATTTAAAGATATTCTTTCAGCCGATGCTCTTGTTGCAATACGTGGAAGATTCTCTCTTCGTGATGGCGAAAAACCAACAATTACAGCTGACAACATTGAACTTATGGATAGCCATGAAAATGTTGAAGAAAACGGAACTTCTAGTGAAAACTTTTATGAAGAAGTTGAAGTTATTAAACCTAAAAAATTATGGTTAAAGTATAATGTTGGTGACGGCATAATTCATGATGCGGTTAAGAAAATTTTGAGTGATTATAATGGAATTGATGAAGTCTATGTTAAAGATACAGGAACAAATCAAGCCTTTAAAATGAACACACTTGTGACAGTTCGTGAAAGTTTGATTTACGAACTTGAAACAATTTTAGATAAAGCAAACATCTTTATTCAAGAATAATAAAAGACAAAAAGAAGAGCAAAATTTTGCTCTTCTTTTTCTTAATTATTTAAAATATCTTCTTGGGGTTGAACACTTAATTCTTTCATACATGTAGATCTTTTATAAGCTCCATATATCGCCATTTTGGCACTTGTTAAATGACTATCTACTTTTTCCAATTCTTTGATTTCAGCTTCTGTTAAGTGTAGTGATGGTTCGTGAATTGCTAATCTTACACCATCTGACAATATTTTTAATTGTTCAGATAAAGACAAAGTCCCATCACGAAGTGCAATGATTAAGTTATCTTTTGTTCCATTTTCATCAAGAACATTATCAAATAAACTATCTTTAACTTCCATATTAATCTCCTTAAAACTGTAGAAAGTATAACATATTTAGAAAAACATTTCAATACTCTTTTTTAAATTTATTTAGTTTTCTTTCTCTTATAGTGCAAGATTAAACCGCCGATTAAGAATATGATTGCTAGGCCTAAGAGTGTTAAAGCAATTATTGCGTGAATGTTTTGCTCTAAGGTCACTTCGGGAATCCAACGAGAAAAATCCGCTTTGAATATGTTCATATCTTGAGCAAATTCTCTTTGAAGTTCTGGATTTTTAAATTTAAGGAATGGTGGCACAAGATACAATGAGTTTATAAAAGTTAAAATAATACTGGTTTTTAATAGTTTGTTAACTTTCAAGAAACGCACTGCCATTAAAATGCTAATAATTAAATAGCAAATTAAAGTTATTGGAAAACCAATTTTTAAGAACCAATGATTGTTTGCGTAACCGTTTGAAACTGAAAATATGTCAATAACAATAAGCAAAATGTTAAGCACAACAAAATCTATTCCAACAGAAACAAAGTCTGCATATTTTTTAATCTTTTCAAAGATTTTATATTTATTTAGGTAAATTGGTATAAAGATTATGATTAAACCAAACAAAACTGATAATGTTGGAATTAAAAACCAATTTCCTCCCGTATATAAGCAGCAAACCCCTAATAAAAGTGTTAATGCTAAATACATTGAAAGTGGCACAAAAATTAGTTTATTCTTTTTAATGTGCTTTGGAAGATTTATAAACGTAAACGCAAGAATTAAACTAGATAGCACAATCCAAAACCAAGTTAAACCTTTGTTAATTGCTAAATCACAAATAAAGCATGGAATGAGTGCTAGTGCATATGAAATATAAAAGAACAAACTCCAAGAAAAACTGAGCGTTCTCCACTTCTTTGCTTGAACTTTTTCCTCTCTACTTTTTTCATCAATACTAGCAGTGATTAGTTCGTGTTCACTCACTCCCAAAATTTCACTGAGCTTAGGTAGCAAAGTAATATCAGGATGTGCCACATCTTTTTCCCATTTGCTTATTGCCGACTCACTAACTATTAACAACTTCGCCAACTCTTTTTGAGTTAATTTTTTTTCTTGTCTTTTACTTTTTAAAAAAGCACCAAAAGATTTTTCCATTAAAACATCTCCTTTCAAACTTTTATCGTTGAAAGCATTGTAACATAAAAAAACATATTTTGTTTTATTTTTTCTTAATTTCTTGCTTGAATATTTTTCAAGTTATATTTTTGCTTATAATTTTTTAATATCTAAATTTTCGAGTTATATAAAACAATTAAAAAAATCCACAAAAATGTGAATCTTTCATTATATTATTAAATTTTTTA
>JAZQYA010000038.1:0-3838 GCA_045633245.1 Candidatus Onthoplasma sp. | reverse complement strand
TCAATGCTTTACAAAAAAGCAGAAATTGAAAATATTTCAACCTTGTTTTTAAGGCAAGATGAGTTGAGAGAATTATATGAATTTTTGCGTGAAAGAATTGAAAACAACAAAGATTATAATGCATCGACGTTGTTTGATAGTTTCGAAATTAAAGCAAATTCATTAATTGATAGAGTGGTGAATTATAATTTTCCAGACAACTATAAAGAGTTCCTTTCTGACACAATAAAAAGAGTCAGAATTAATGAGCTTGAATCAGAAAAAGATCATATTAAACAGCAAATGAATAGTTCAAAAAGCATTGATGAGCAATTCGAATATTTAAAACAGATTCAAGAAATTGATAAATTAATAAACAAGGAGAAAAAGTGATTAAGATAGACAAAACAGACTCGCTTTATAAATACTTAACCGCATTGCAAGTTGAAAATATTGATGAAGTTTATTTTGAACTTGCAAAAAATGGTAGATTTAAGCTTGATGATGTTAGGGCTTATTTTAGAGAAACATTTAGACCAAGTCAAAAAGAAGATTTAGACGAAAAAGAATTGGAAAAAGTTTTAGATTATTATGTTGACATAAAAAAGCTTAAACAATTGAATGCTAAAGATTTAAAAGAGAAATTAATGCAATATAAGATTTCCAAAAGTCAAAAAATCAAGGAAGAAATTATAAATTCTCAGCTAAAGGATATTTTATATTTATGTTTGAATTATTCAACACTTCACAAAGATGTTGATGTTCAAGATTTAATTCAAATTGCCAATTTGGGATTATTGGAAGCGATTGAAAAATATAATGAAAAGGCGAGAGTGGATTTTAAAGATTATATAGTTTATTACACAAGAAAAAGCATAAAAGATAATTTTGAGGAGAAAACAAATGGTTAATGTTCAAGAAATAGAGCAAAAGTTATTGCAACAATTTAAAAACAATCATCAAAAATCAATTTCTGAAGATAATTTATGTAGAAAATTGGTTGATAAATATGATGATATAAATGCGGACGAAATAAACCAAATTAAAGCGTTTTTATCAAGCAATGGTATTACAATTAACGATACGGTTAGCGATATTCCTGTTGATGATAAAGAATTAGAAAACATTATTAGTCAAATCAATGTTAACGATCCTGTTAAGATGTACTTAAAAGAAATTGGAAACATTCCGCTTCTTTCAGCAGAAGAAGAACGTGAACTTAGCCGTCAACTTATTGAAGAACATAGTGAATATGCTAGAAACAAGTTGATTGAAAGTAACTTGCGTTTGGTTGTTAGCATTGCAAAGAAATATCAAAATAAATACAATATGCCGTTCTTGGACCTTATCCAAGAAGGGAATTTGGGACTTCAAAAAGCGGTTGAAAAGTTTGACTACACCAAAGGTTATAAGTTTTCTACGTATGGAACATGGTGGATTCGTCAGTCAATTACTCGTGCGATAAGTGATCAAGCAAGATTAATGCGTGTTCCTGTTCACATGGTTGAAACAATTTTGCGTCACAACAAAGCGGTGAGAGATTTGCTTCAAGAGTTGGGAAGAGATCCTACTCTTGAAGAGATTGCAGAAAAACTTGGAACAACAGTAGAAAAAGTTGTTGAAGTTCAAAGAATTTCTCAAGATCCTATTTCTTTAGAAAGTAAAATGGGGCATGAAGAAGATAGCAAAATTGGCGACCTCATTCCAGATGATAATGCGCTTTCACCTCAAGATGTGGCAATGCAAAATATGCTCAAAGAGCAATTAATGAGTGTTTTGGAAACATTAACACCAAGAGAACAAAAAGTTATTCGTTTACGTTATGGTTTAGATGATGCTCACCCAAGAACTCTTGAAGAGGTTGGTAGAGAATTCTCTGTTACTCGTGAACGTATTCGTCAAATTGAAGCAAAAGCGTTGAGAAAATTGCGTCATCCATCAAAATTAAAGCGTTTGCGTGATGATTTGGCAGATGATGATGAAGATACAGAAAAAGGAAGAAGATAATGAAAACTATTTTAGAAATACAAAAATTGGATAGACAAATCCGATCTTTAGAAAGAGAAGTTGATAAGTGTCCAGCAAGTGTTAATTTTAAAAACTATAAAAGAATTTTGCAAGAAGGGAAGGCGAGATTTGAGCAACTTGAAACACAAGCAAACGAAATAATCAAAATATATAATAGTGCATTAAACAAACTTTCAAAATGTAAAGGTGAAATGGAAATTGTTAAAAAGAGAAACGTTTCCACCTTAAGTCTTGAAAATGCTGGTTCATTAATCAGTGACGCCAATAGTCTTGTTGGGGAACTTAGCGAAGAAAATCGCAGAGTTGAAGAGATTGTTCGCAAAGCAGAAGAAGTTGTTAGAAAAAGTGCAGAACTTTCAAATAAACTTACAGAAGCTAAAAAGCGTGCAAATTTAATTAAATCTCAAATTGAGCAAAAAAAGGCTGAAATTGCACCTAAAGTCACAGAAATTGAAAAGAAAATAAAATCACTTGAACCAAGTGTTCAAGATAAAGAAAAATATTCACAATATCTTGCCATGAAAGAGAAGGGGATATTCCCTGTTTTTGTCAATCTTGAAGATGTGTTCTGTGGTGGATGTAAGGTTGAATTGTCATTGAATTTTATTGAAAAATTAAAAACACACAAAATGCTTAATTGTGAACATTGCAACAGAATAATAATGTTAAAGTAATCTTTTAAATTAATCTTTCATATATTAGAGTATGAAAGGTGGGATAAAAATATGGTCCACTATGGTGGACTATTTTTTAATTTTGGGTGCAATTATCGGCGTGGGATTTGCTTCTGGAAAAGAAATTTGTGTGTTCTTTTTCGAATTCGGTGGAGCTTCACTTGTTGGGCTGCTTGCTTTTGGTCTGCTTTATATTTATTTGTTTTTTGTCATTCAACATATAAACAATAAGTTGAAAATAAGCAGCTATGATAAATTTAATGCAGCAATGTTTGGCAAACTATGCAAAATTACAAATGTTGTTATGCTAATAAACTTTGTGATTACATCTGCTGGGATGCTTGCAGGTGCGGATTATTTGTTTGAAACATTCTTTGGTGTGGGGTATAGAATGCCAACGATTGTATTAAGTGCTTTAACTTTTGTGTTGCTTATCGGTGGTATTAATAAAATTAAAATTGTTGCAAATGTTATAATTCCTGTTATGCTTGCAGTTATAGTTATTAATTCGATTCATAATATAACACCACAAAATGTACATATGGAAATAACGATGCAAAATGGAGTAATGGCTGTTTATTATGGACTTCTTTTTGGTGTGAATAATTTTGTTGCAGCAATGCCAATGTTGTTTGAAACAAAGTTAAGAAGCAAAGGAAAGTTGATTATTGTTCTTAGTATTTGTGTTGTTATTCTTTTAAATATTTTGGTGTTTGCAAGCAATAATTTTTCAACTCAAATGCCAATGTTTGAGTTGAGTCAAAATGTTAATCCTTGGTTTTATTATATTTATTTTACAACGCTTGTTATGGCTCTTTTTTCCACGTTGATTATCTGTTCTTACAACGCAAACAATATTATATCTAAAGGCAAAAAATCTGCGTTCACAATTGTTGTAATTGTATTGTTAAATCTGATAATTTCAAATTTTGGTTATAATTTTATTGTTAAATATTTGTATGTTTTATCTGGTGTAATAAGTGGTGCTTATGTTGTTGCATTAATTGTTATGATGACAATTTATTTGTTAAAACTCAAAGGTAAACACTATAAAAATTCAAACAAATAATTTGAAAAAATAATAATAAATAATTTATTTTTATATAAAAATCATTAAAAAATTAGTTTTTTACATAAAAAAATGCAAAAAAATAATT
>JAZQYA010000037.1:0-3347 GCA_045633245.1 Candidatus Onthoplasma sp. | reverse complement strand
GTAATCAAGATGCTTGAAAAGCACGGAATTAAGCCGGATTTAATTGTTGGAACAAGCATGGGTGCGTTGGTTGGTGGTGTGTATGCCAGCGGAAAAGATATTTCGCATATAGAAAAATTGGTTTCTAATTTTAATAGCATTGGTAATTTTAGTTTAATCTCAACCTTATTTAAGGGCAATATATTAAATATTAACAAGGTGAAAAAAATATTAGATACTGAATTTAAAATTACAAAGCAAGAAGAAACACCTATTAAATTTGTGTGTGTTGCAACAGACATGAAAACAGGTTGTCCAAAAAATTTTGAAACAGGCGTTTTAAAAGATAATGTTCTTGCCAGCATAGCAATTCCAGGAATATTTCCCAATATTAAGATTGATGAAAATGTATATTGTGATGGTGGGTTGGTAAACAACCTTGCGGAAGATGTTGCAAGAGAAATATTGCCTGAAGCAGTGATTGTTTCAGTTGATGTTATTGGAGAATATTCAAAACAAGTTGAACATTTAAAATTGAAGACTTTGGAAAACTTAATAAACGCAATAACAATAATGACTCAAAATGTAATTAAGAACAAACCAATTATAGCCGATCTTAGATTAACGATTTCACTTCCACAAGTGAGTATGATGAATTTTTCAAGCGAATTGGCGAAAAAAACAATCCATAAGGGTGAACTTGTTGCAAATAAACATATTAAAGAAATTAAACAACTATTGGGAGTTACAAATGAAAATATTAAAAGAAATTCAAGAAAGAGCAAAAAGTAGGGATTTAACAATTATTCTTCCTGAAGCGAATTTGGATGAAAGAGTTGTGAGTGCGTGTAAACAAATTTTAAAGGAAGGGCTTTCAAAACTAATTGTATTTGGAAAGAAAAATGAATTTCCAGAAGAAGTATCAAATAATGACAATTGTAAAATAATAGATATTGAAACAAGTTCCTTATGTTCGGAATTTGCCGAAAAATTGTATGAACTTAGAAAAGAAAAAGGTTTAACATTAGAAAAAGCAAAAGAATTGATTAAACAACCAATGTATTTTGCCATGATGATTTTAAAGTTCGATATGGCAGATGGTGTGGTAGCGGGAGCCAAGTATTCAACAGCAGATGTCCTTCGTCCTGGGCTTCAAATAATTAAAACGAAAAAGGGTAAGAAAATCGTAACAGGCGGAATGTTGATGCTAAAAGACAATGAAAGACCTCTTTTCTTTGGAGATGTTTCATTAATTGAAAATCCAACAAGTGAAGAACTTGCTGAAATTGCTGAAGCAAATGCTGACTTTATGAAAAAAGTTTTAGATGTTGAACCAAAAGTTGCAATGCTTAGTTATTCAACCAAAGGTAGCGCAAAGCATGAAATGGTTGATAAGGTTATAATTGCAACCGAGCTCGCACAAAATCGTGGATTTTTAGTTGATGGTGAAATGCAGGCAGACACGGCTCTTGATCTTGCAACAGCGAAGAAAAAGGGCATAACAAGCGAAGTTGGTGGTCAGGCTAACATTCTTGTTTTCCCTGACTTAAATTCCGGAAACATTGGATATAAATTAGTTGCCAGATTGGGAGGATATCAGGCTGTTGGCCCAATAATGCTTAATTTTAATAAACCAATTAATGACCTTAGCCGTGGTTGCACAGTGGAAGAGATTGTTAACACTGTTTTAATCACAAAATTATTGGTGTAATGATAAATGGATTTGCTTTTGCAAATCTTTTTTCTTTAAAATAACATAAAAAATATTTGTCATTAATAAAGTTTTTTGTTATACTAAAACTATCAATTTAAGGAGAAAAAATGAAAGTATTAGTTATTAATTCAGGAAGTTCAAGCGTTAAAGCGCAACTTATGGAAACTGAAACAGGTGAAGTTTTAGCCAAGGCATATTGTCAAAGAATTGGCTTAGATAAAGCATTTATGGAATATAAAAATCCAGAAAAACACACCCTTTATGCTGAAATGCCAACTCACAGAGAAGCATTCGAATTGTTCTTAAACACATTAACAGGAAAAGAATTAGGTGTGATTTCATCTCTTAGCGAAATCAAGGCTGTTGGTCACAGAACAGTCAACTTTGGTGAAAAGTATAGTAAGTCATTTGTGATTACAGCTGAAGCATTAAAAGATATGGAAGCAAATGCTCACTTTGCACCTCTTCACAACCCACCTGCAATTTTAGGCATTAAGGTATGTATGGAACTTATGCCAAATGTTAAACACGTTGCAGTGTTAGATACAGGCTTCCATGCAACAATGGAACCAAAAGCATATATGTATGCAATTCCTTATGAATTTTATGAAAACCATAAAATTAGACGTTATGGTGCTCACGGAACAAGCCATAGATACATTGCAAGAAAATGTGCCGAATTATTTGGCGACCTTAAGGGTAAAAAGATTATTTCTTGCCACATTGGAAGTGGAAGCAGTATTTGCGCAATCAAAGATGGTAAATGTGTTGACACAACAATGGGTTACACTCCACTTGTTGGTGTTGTTATGGGAACGCGTTGTGGTGATATTGACGCATCAATCGTTAAAGAAATTATGGATATTAAAGGCTGTTCAGCTGATGAAGTTATCAACTTATTAAACAAACAAAGTGGTTTGCTTGGAATCACTGGCGAATATAGCGATCTTCGTGATATTGACGACAATCTCGATAAACCAAGAGTTAAACTTGCTTTTGACATGCTTGTTTATTCAATCAAAAAATATATCGGTGCATACGCTGCAGCAATGAACGGTGTTGACTATATTGTTTTCACAGCAGGCGTTGGTGAAAATGATGAATTAGTTAGAGAAGCAGTTTGTAAAGATATGGAATATCTTGGTGTAGATTTCGACTTCGAGCTCAATAAAACAGCTCCAAGAGGAACAATCATTGAATTCACAAAGAAGGGAAGCAGAACAAAAGTTTACCGCATTCCAACAGATGAAGAATATATGATTGCAATGGATACAGCTGATTTAGCTAAATAAAAATTATAACAAAATGAACATAAAAAAAACCGCTAGTATATAGCGGTTTTTTAAATAGATAATTCAACGTTATGTTAAGATAGAAAGTTGTTCATTTTATTTAATAATTCTTGCACTTTATTAAATATATCTTCATCGGAGTTCAATTGTTGTTTTTGTGATTCACTTAAGGTGTTTTTATCAATATCTGATTTGCAAATCTTCACAACATTTAATTTGTTTTCAAGTTTATTGCTATATGTTGCAATATTATTTAAATAATATTGAGTATGTTTAGCATTTTCAAAGTTAATTTTAAGATATCCTTCTTTGTAAGCATATAAAGCAAAACTATAAGTATCTTCTAAGCTTTTTTTACAAAT
>JAZQYA010000036.1:0-10650 GCA_045633245.1 Candidatus Onthoplasma sp. | reverse complement strand
GCAAAATGATTAAGTTTAATATTCAATTATTTGCCCATAAAAAAGGTGGCGGTAGCACCAAAAATGGTAGAGATAGTGAATCAAAACGTCTTGGTGTTAAAGCTGGCGATGGACAATTTGTTCATGCTGGTTCAATTATCGTTCGTCAAAGAGGCACAAGAATTTATCCTTCAGCAAATGTTGGATGTGGTAAAGATTACACATTATTCGCTTTAATTGATGGTATCGTTCGTTTCAAACGTGACGGCCGTGGCAGAAAAGTTGCAACAGTTGAAGCTAAAATTTAGTTTAAAAATCAAAAGCGGATCAAATGATCTGCTTTTTATATTGTTTTATAAAATTTTAAACAAGTTTATTTGTATATAGAAAATAAGAAAAAGACAGCTCATCTGAGCTGTCTTAAAAAATTATTTTAAAAACCTTCTATCGAACTTCGCCTTGCAAAGGAATATGACTGTGAGCATAATATCTAAAATATATAATATGGAGCTTATTAAAATAATGATATAATTAACTTTCAAATATGCAATTGAAATTAGCAATCCAGCGGTGATGCATAACGCTATGACCAATGCAATTAGATTGTATTTAATAGATGGGGATTTTGTTTTTAAAGATTTATTAATTTCTTCATCTTCAATTGTTATGGTTTTATTAATTTCGGAAGGAATTTCAAACAATCGATTTCCCAAGTGAGATGATAGTAATTCTTTCAAAACATCTTTTGGTATGAATTGAAGTTTAGAAGAAACCATGCTGTCTTTTGTTTTAAATAAAGACTTAACGTAAACGTTATAAACAGAGTTGCACACTTGTTCATATGTGTTATATCTTGGTAGAACGCTCACAACTTTAGATTTGTTTCCAATTGAATTGGTAAATTTATTTAAAATAGAGTTGTTGAGTTTTAGGCTAGAGTAACATATAACAACATCTTCAATTTCACAACTTTTCAGTAGGTTGTGAATAATTTTTGTTAGGTTGTTGTAATAAATTGCGTGCGCCTGATAACCAAATGTTTTAAAGAGATCGGCCAAATCTGCACGTACAACAAAGCAAAGGTTGTCACCAAATTTCATTTTTAATAAATTTATTTTATTATTTAATTCGGTTATGCTGTTAACCACATAAACAACTTTCATTTTAACTCCTAATATTTTGATTATACAATATTTTAACCAAATTTAAAAACATTTTGTTGTTAATTGTCAAATTTATTTGTGTTTTAATTATTTTGTGTTAAAATAATCTTGATAGATATCTTTAAATTATAAAGGGGTAAATATGAAACAAATAAAAATGCTTAAAGATGCCAATAAAAATAATTATATTGTTCCAGCATTTAATTTTGCAAATTTTGAAATTTTAAAGGGGATTATTGATGCTGCTATTGAAATGAAATCTCCTGTGATATTACAAGTTAGTGAAAGTGCTTTAAACTATTTTTCAGATGAATTAATTTATGGAATAATTCAGGCAGTAAAAAAGATAAAGCTCCCAATTTCAATTCATCTTGATCATGGTAAAAACATGGATATTGTTAAACGTGTTATCAAATTGGGATTTGATAGTGTTATGATTGACGGTTCAATGCTTCCTTTTAAAGAAAATGTGAAATTGACAAAGAGGGTTGTTGATTATGCACATAAATACAATGTTTCTGTTGAAGGTGAGATTGGCGTTCTTGCTATTTCAAACGACGATGGGTTGTTGAGTGATGGTGAAAGATTTACAAATCCTGGGCAAGCTAAAGAATTTGTTGAATTGACGGGGGTTGATTCTCTTGCCGTTTCTATTGGAACAAATCATGGAGTTAATAAGTATGTTGGAGAGCCTAAAATTAGATATGATATTCTAAAAAAGATTGAGAAACAAATTCCAAACACTCCAATTGTTTTACATGGTGCGTCGTTGGTTGAGCAGGATTATGTTAATAATATCAATAATCATGGTGGATTTATTAAGAAATCTGCTGGCAATGCAAATCTATTAAATAATGCTTATAAAACAAATATTGCAAAAATTAATATGGACACAGATTTTCGCCTTGCTTACACATCTGCCGTTCGTGAGTATATGGACACAAATGCAGATAAGTTTTGCCCAAGGACTTATGGTTTAGCTGGAATTGAAGAGGTTAAACAATGTGCAATAAAAAGAATAAAATCAATTTGCAAATCGAATAATAGAGTGAAGTAAATAACAAAAAAAGACTTGAAATAAAGTCTTTTTTGTTACAAATTTTGAATGAATTAACCTTCATTGGTGGCATCATTTTTTTCTTCTTTAATTTTCTTATAATATCCCCTTGGTTTTTTGATTAACCCTCCCCAAAGAATTATTAAAATTTGAAGTGGGATACCAAGGAAGTAAACTGGCCAAATGTTAATTCTTGTTGGTAGTAAAATTTGGAGTTGTAAACTTGCTAATGTTAGCCATAAAAGCACTGTTAAAATAGGAAATAAATATCTCATTTTTCCCCAAATTGAATTAAATACGATCAAAACAACACAAGAAGCAACGCCTGCCCACATAAAACTCATATAATAATTGATGTTTAAACATAATTTTAACACAACAAACAAACCAGTTGATAGCAACCAAACTGCGCCAACACTAAGCAGAGTGATCATAAGACGAGTTGAATACATTCTTGGTGTGTGGACCTTTGCTTTTTTTTCTTTTTCAGGTTTTATCTTTGTTTCGACACTGTCAATGTTGACATTTTCTTTTGTTAAATCATCTAAACTAACACCATAAAATTTCGCCAATTCACATAAAATTTCCACACTTGGCAAAGATTCGCCCTTTTCCCATTTAGAAATTGATTTATCTGAATAATTAAATTTTTCAGCAACTTCCATTTGTGTTAATTTCATATTTTTACGAAGTTTAAGTAAATTATTGCCAATTACGCTGTTAATATCCTTAATTTCTTCCATTTTTACCTCTTTAATACTATCATTATAACACATTTTCAAATTTAAGGCAAGTTTTCTACTTAAATTAGATAAATTTTTGACACTCTCATAAAATTAGAATAGCTCTATTTTGAAGGTTTTCAACTTTATAGTTAATTTTGTCAAATTCTATTGCGAAGTTAACTATCTTATTGATATGATTATGAACATAATAAGCATGCTTATTAAGTTTAAAACTAAGGAGAATTTGAATTTTTATGGAAAAATTAATTTCAGTTATTATCCCATGTTACAATGCTGAGAAATGTTTGGCAATTCCATTAAATAGTTTGATGGAGCAAAGTTATAAGAATTTGGAAATTATTATTGTAAATGATGGAAGCAAGGATAACACTTTGGACCTTGCTTATCAATTTGAAAGTTTTGATAAAAGAATTAAGGTTATTAATCAAGAGAATGCTGGAGTGTCTGTTGCTAGAAATAATGGTGTTTTGGCTGCAAGAGGAGAATATATAATGTTTCTTGATGCAGACGATAACTACACAACACCATATGCAATAGAAAAGCTTTGCAGAAAACTTGAAGAAACCGGTGCAGACATGTGTGTTTGCAATTTCATTCATCCATGTTTTGAGCAACACTCTAAAGGTGAAAGAGTTTTTGATATGACTAACCATGATGATTTCTTAGAATTCTTTCAAGATTTCTTTGTTTTGGGTGTTCCTTGGAATAAAATAACAAGAAGAGAATGTTTAACAGAACAATTTGTGCCAGGTGTTAAATTTAATGAAGATGAATTGTATAATCTTGACAATCTTCATAACATGAGAAAGATTGCTTTCACAGATGAAGTTTTGCATCATTATTACTGCGCGCCTTACAATCCAACATTGCCAGCAAGTGCTGTTAATTCAATATATTCACAAGATTTATTTTGGGAAAAGAAAAGCACAATTTGGCATATGGGAATGAAAAATCACGAATATAGAGTTAATTCTTTATCAAAATTCTTCCCTAACAAAAAAGAAGAATTGCAATATGTTAGAAGTTTTGATTTCTTTTTCTGGGATTTCTTCCTAATGGCAAAAAATAGAGTTAAAGAAGAGTTTGTGGTTTACACAATTAAAAGCATTTTTGCAACTGAGCTATTCCAAAAAACAATTCAAGCAAAAGAAAGATATGGTTTAAAATTATTAGAAATAACTGATGAAAAGATAGAGAAATTTGTTAAATTAGCTTATAGTGCATTTATTGATATCAAAACATATAATAAGAGATTATCAATGTATAAAGTTTTCTTAGGATTGTTTGGTAAATTATTTTATGAAATTTTAGATAATGTTAATACTCACGACATTCTTACTAGATCGTATGTTGACTTTACTAATCTTTCTTCAGCTGAAGGTGTTTATTCAAATCATTTATTTGAAATGTTTAAATATGAAGAAAATAGCACTAATAAAATTAGTTTGTTTGATAAAAATAAAGTTGAATGGTTTAATTAAAATAGTATAATAAAAAATTAATCAGAGGATTTAAATGATTTCACAAGAAAGACAAGAAGTTGTTGATAGGATTAAAGATTGTGAGAGTAAAGGATTGTTTAACGAAGATGTTGAGAACGATTTACCCGCAGAAACTTTAATGCCTAATAAAATAGATTACTTACGAAAAAAATGGCGAAATAAAATCGCCAGATTTTTTGTGTCGCGCGCAGCCGACAAAGGAATTGATAAACTAATTAAAGCTAATCAAATTATCATTAAAGATGTTATAGGGAAAGAAAATCTTCAAGGGCTTGAGGGAACAGTTTTTATAACTAGCAACCATTTTCACGTTTTTGAAAATATGGCTTTATATAAAGTGTTTAAAGACTATGCTCCCAAAAAAGATTTCTATAGAGTGATTCGGGAAGGAAACTATACCGCTCCGCCAAAAGATTTTGCATTGTTCTTGAGGCATTGCAACACTTTACCAATTAGTAGTCATCCAGCAACAATGAAAAAATTTGTTCAGGCAATAGATGTGTTGTCAAAAGGGGATAACTATATTTTAATTTATCCTGAAAAGTCTATGTGGTGGAATTATAAAAAACCAAGACCTTTTAAAGATGGTGCGTTTAGATTTGCTTGCAAAAACAATCGACCAATTCTTCCTTGTTTTATAACAATGGAGGATAGCGCTGAGCATATTGATAAAGATGGATGTCCTGTTCAAGAATACACAGTTCACATAATGAAACCACTTTATAAAGATGAAACGCTTCCATTCAAACAGGCTGTTCAGAAAATGAAAGAAGAAAACTTTAATTTATGCAAAGAAATTTATGAAAAAGTTTATAACAAAAAACTTACTTACACAAATGAAGAGGTATAAAAATGATATCGTTAATAATTTTTGGTATTGGTGTTGTTATAACATATTTATTTAGTTATTTGTGTTTGGGTGATACAATTGGATATATTCATGTAACGTGGATTGCTGCAGTTTCCATTATTGGAATGATTTTGATAAATGGAATTGTTGCAATAATTTGCAGTAAAATCCTACCAAAAAAATTCTTTAATGGTGATCAAAAATTTTATTTCCCAAGCAAAAAAGAATGCAAGTTTTATGACAAGATTGGCATAAAAAAATGGAAGGACAAAACTCTTGAAATGGGTTTTTTGAATGGGTTTAGAAAAAATAAAGTTGAAGATTCTCCAGAATATATTGAAAGATTTATATTAGAAAACAAAAAAGGATATTTAACTCATTTTATGAGCATTTTTGTAAGTGTGGCATCAATGTTTATTTTACCAATAAAATTTTGGTTACCTATGTGTTTGCCAATCGTTGTAACAAGTCTTATATTAAACATTATTCCAATGATGATTTTGAGATATAATATGCCAAGATTAAAAACAATGTTAAGATTTAGTTTAAGAAACAATAAGTAAAATTAAAGATTTTTATTTTGAAAGAATGCACGTACGTGCTTTTTTCTTTTTTTTAATGTTTAACAGCTAAAACATTAGGTTTAAAATTTTCAAGTGCCTAAATTTGTTTGATATTTTGTCGTAATTTGTTATAATGATAATATGGAAGAAGTAAAAGATTTAAGTGTAAAACCAATAAAAACAAAGCAAAAACGCAAAGGATATTTTGAATTTATGAAAAAGATAATGAGGGTTAAGTATAAACAACCTAAATTTATCTTTTTGGGTGAAGAAATTGAAAATTCATCTGTTATTTTAAGCAATCATGAAGGAACAGATGCTCCAATGTCGCTTGAAATTTACTTGCCTAAGCCAGTGAGATTTTGGGGTGCACATGAAATGAATTCGGGATTGGTTAAAATGTATAAATATCAATCTAAGATTTATTATCATGAGAAAAAGCATTGGAATTTGTTTTTGGCAAGAATGTTTTGCTTAATTGCAAGTCCATTAACCAATTTGTTTTATAGTGGTTTGGATTTAATTTCAACCTATAGAGATGGAAGATTTATCAAAACAATCAGAGAAACCATATCAGTGTTGAAAGATGGTGATAATATTGTAATTTTCCCAGAAGATTCGGAAAAGGGTTATTTAAAAGAATTGGAAGGCTTCCATGCTGGTTTTGTTTTGCTATGTGAACAATGTTTAAAGGAAGGATTAGATGTTCCTATTTATGTTTCATATTATAGGAAAGAAGAAAATGCTTATGTTTTTGATGCTCCAGTTAAATATTCAGAATTAAAAGAAAAATATAAAACCAGAGATGAAATTTCTCATCAACTTTGTTTGCGTTGTAATGAACTTGGGAAAATGGATTTGACTGAGTACGGAGTAACTGTTGAACAAAAAAATCTAAAAAAATAAAGAAAGAAAAAACAGATATTAAGAAATAGTAAAAGAACAAAAAACACCCATCAAGGGTGTTTTTTATATGCTTTAACACAAAGTGGAAGAGCTTCAGCACGACCTGGGGCGACAGACCGAACCCCAGGATGCTATTAACATCAACGGTTTTCAAGTTTTACCGATTAAATTTTATCTTTGTTTGTTTTAGATTATTTAATCCCTTATAATCCCTTTAATTGTATGGCGAAACTGCCAATATAAAGTTTAATAAAGATTATGCAAGATTAAACGCTATTCAACCAAGTTTATATAAGATTTCAAACCTAAAACATTCGTTGTATTAGAAATTTATTAGAACAATCCAACAGTTTTTATTTCTTTTTAGAAATCGTTTTAACTATTAATTGTTTGGTACTATTGTCAAAATCTTTTAGTAAACTTTTTAATTTTATTAATAAATCTTGTATGTTGTTATCCGATTGAGTTTTTAAACATTCTCCCAATTCTTCTTTAAGTTTTTGCAATTCATTTTCGATACTAGAAATAGAATTGATAATATCTTTTTTAAATAAATACTTATTTATTTCTAAGTAATTAATATCTCTATCAATTCTCTGAATTCCAAACATAATATTTTGTTCTTTCTCTTGAGATGCTAAATGACCTAAAATCATACTTGTAATAGGATTTGGCATTTTTGCTTGTTGTCCAAAAACAAGATTGGCATTCTTTGCCTTTAGCATATCTTTGAAAACAGGGAGAATTGAATAAACTTCAATTATATTTGTAATTTTATTATAAAATTCTATTCTTTGTGATAATAGTGCAATATTATTAGACCTATTAGCTATTAAACTAGATTGTATAATTGCAAATATCGAAACCGCTATTGCCAAAATTGAAAGTGAAATATTAAGCCAATCCATTTTATTTTTCTCCTTAGTATTTGCCCTAATTTTATCATATCATTATGATAATTTCAAGACTTAATTAAAAATTTCGAAATAATAAAAAGAAGTGGGTATCCCACTTGCTTTAAGAGTTTGGGGAGCGATTCAAAATGAAACTCGGGGGTGTTCAAGTGAACCATCAAAAATCCCTTTATTTTAAGGGGTTTTTAGAGTTAAAATTGCAATTTTGAATCTGCTCCTTATCCTGCTCCCTAAAAAATATACAAAAAGATAATTAAATCTTATAGTGACTTTTCTTCATTCTGAATTATTTTACTTAATAATTCTTGAAACCTTTCTTTAGTGATTTCAGGGATATACCAATTAAAATACCTATTGGAAGCATCTGATTTCGCAAACAATTCTAAATCACCAGTAACTATAAATATATCCGTAATTCCTTCTTTTTTTATAATTCCTGAGGATATTTGTTTGTCTTCGTTATCGCTATAAACAATATCTTCTTTAAAAGAGCCTTCTTGATAATCAAATTCATCTGGATTTAGCTTTTTGAAACCGAAGAAATCAGTTAACTTTTGGATAATTGCACAAATTTCTTTATCTGATGGTTTTAGAATTAAAAATTCATCAGCAAATCTATCTGATAAATAAGATATTATTTCGCAAGTGTCTCTTAATGATAAACTTTCTGGCAATAAAAGTGGTGAGGATAAACTATAAGAATGTATTACTTTTTTTTCATTCTCTAATGTTTGATTAAGAAATGAGCAAGGACAAAGTCTGATAATTCTGTTTTGTGAGATTTCTCTTTTTTTATTATCATTATCTTGCTTCGATTGTTCTTTATGTACTTTTTTTATAATTTTCACAATTTCATTATTATATCTTGTATATGACATGTATTTGCCTCCTGAATTTATTATAACACATATCATATGTTATTTCAATATCAACTCTAAATTTTGTCTAAAATTATTCTAACAAATTTCATTATACACAAAAAAAGTGTAAATTTTCTGTTAGAAATTTTGTTAGACATGATATGTTAGTCACGAAAACCGTTGGGCTGAAATTTATTTTAGTTTGTTTTACATTTTACAATATATTGTGCAAAGTATATATAAAATTAAAAAAGAACACTAAAAGCTTTGAAAGGGCTCCCATAGAAGTAAACGTAGTGCTTCGTATGGGATTAAGGAGCATTAGATTAAGGGCGCTAAATTGCGAAAAAAAATCGCAATTAGCCAAAAAGCTAAATGCGACGTGGTGGCGCAGAGTTAGGGATTCGAACCCCAGGATGCTGTTAACATCAACGGTTTTCAAGACCGCCGCTTTCGACCGCTCAGCCAACTCTGCACATCGGTTACTTTATTACTATAACATATTAATTTTGTTTTGGCAAGCGTTTATTTAAAATTTTCTTTAATAATCAAAAAAATTTTTTTATTTACAAAATAATTGAATTTTAGTTAATGTTATTGTTGACGAAAAGGATTATTTAATGATATACTTTCACAAATGGAAAAGAAAATTTATGTTGTGCTGAGTCAAACCGGAACAATGTTTTCACGAGCATTAAAGTTTTTTACGCGCGCAGAATATAACCACGCATCGATTTCACTTTCTTCATCTTTAGATAAGATGTACTCGTTTGGTAGAATTAATCCATTTAATCCTTTTATTGGTGGTTTTGTTGAAGAGGGTAAGGATATTGGAACGTTTAAGCGTTTTTACAAAACAGATGCATTAGTATTAGAATTTAAAGTTGGCAATGATAAGTATAATGCGATCAAATATTTTATCGATTATTTCATTAAACATAAAAAGGAATTCCATTATAATTATTTGGGAGTGCTATTTGCTTGTTTTAGAAAACACCACACAAGCCAAAAACGTTTTTATTGCAGCGAGTTTGTTAGTGAGTGTTTAAAGGCGTTTGATATTGAGAATGCGAAAGAATTGCCAAACATTATAAAACCAATAGATTTCCTTAAATTAAATAATAAAAACATTGTTTATGCAGGTAAGTTGAAGAATTATTTTGCACTTTAAATTTAATAACTGTGTTATATAAAATTTGACAAAAAATTGTAAAATATAATAATTATAATTAGGAGGAAGGTTATGAAAAAATTTTTTGGTAAATTGCCGGTTATGATTAGTTTGTGGGTTGTAACTGCTGCACTGTTGGTAATAACAATTGTTATGGCTGTTCGTCCGGTTAGCATGGGTTGGGCTTACAAGAGTAAAGAAAGAGATATTATGGGTCTTGGTGAAAAACAAGAAATAACTATAGTATTTGATGATGACAATGAATACAAAATGAAATTAGACTTAGAGGGGCTGTATTTCGAAATGGATATGTGGTATCTAATAGATGGAAATGAATATGTAACTTTAGGAGTTTCATCTATGCCACCATTGGTTGAATCTGCTATGGGTGGAGATCTTATATCTGCTAAAGAATTTAATGATAAGGTTACAGAAATGAAACATAATAGCGATTTAAGAAGAACAATTTGGGCTGAAAGTGAAAATATCAACGCCTTCAAATGTAAATTTAATGGTGAAGAATTTATTTGTGCTGGAGCAATTGCTTTTACTGTGATTTTCAGTACTTTAACTGTTATTGCATTAGTAGCATCAATTATGTCAACAGTTTTATTTGTAAATAAGAAAAATTCTAAAGTGGTTGAAAGTCTTAATGTTACTCAATCTCAACCAGTTGAAGAAAAAGTTCAAACAGATAAAGTTGAAGGTCAATTGGAAATTCAAGATATTGAATAATTAAAAAAAAGACGCAATTTGCGTCTTTTTTGTTTTTATTTTTTATGGTCAACTTTTGCCATATGGCTAGCAAGGTCTAAACATTTATTTGAATAGCCCCATTCATTGTCGTACCATGCAACAAGTTTGACGAATGTTGGGCTCATCATGATGCCAGCTTTTTCATCAAAAATACAAGTATGCGAATCTCCAATAAAATCGGAA
>JAZQYA010000035.1:0-9773 GCA_045633245.1 Candidatus Onthoplasma sp. | reverse complement strand
TAATAAAATTATCTTAGGGGTGAATTTCGCAAAACAAAAATAATTATCTCAAATTAATTTAATGCATTTAAGTGGGGATTTATGAAAGGGGTTATGGTAAAAAAAGTTTTTAAAGTAATAGGATTGGTTTTGTTGTCAGTAGTTGGTTTTGCTGGCATTGTTTTTGGTGTGATGGCCGCAATGGGTAAGTTTAAAACACCGGTGGTTTTCCCAACCGTGTTGGAGTTTGAAATTACCGAGCAAACAATTATTGAGGGTAAAACTTTTGATGCAGAAAGAATTGACGAGTGGCAAAACCAGTTTGAAGATTTTAATAACTCTCCTCAAATTTACTCTTTCGTAATATCGGGATCAAATCCAAATGAGGAATATGCTGTCAATCAAAAAGATTGTTATATTTGGTTTGATGATCCTGCAAGTTCGGAATTAATAACACTCTGCGAAGTGAATGGTAAGCCGTTACAAAAGGATGCAAACAATCGTTATTTTGTAAAATGTAATGAGCCGATTTATTATATGGTTAACACTGTTGCTGACGATGCAAAAATTGATGGAAAAGTTGTTTTGCAAGCAAGAAGCACAAATGAAAATCTTAAACGACCAAATGATCCAATGATTATCTTGATCGATAGGTCTGTTGATAATGTGTTTGTTAAGGATTCTGGGTGGTCTGATGAGGATTTTGCTGATTCTTGCGATGGAACTGTTCAAGAGATTTCAATCGGTGTTGGTGTTGATTTTGAATTTACATATGTGGTTGGTGAAAATGCAACTGATGACGAAAATGCTTTGTCTTTAAAACCAATAAGCGAAAAAAGTGCAAAAGAGATTGAACTTTATTATGACGTAACAGGGATGAACTATAGGGATGACTACCTTCGAGTTACAAAAGCAGAAGTTGAAGACACAAATTCACCACTTTATTCAATTTTAACTTGTGATGATAATGGTGTATTCTCGTTTAAGGCGAATTCAACCAATCCAAATAAACATACATTTTATATTGCTGTTTTTAAAACTTACCAAGCTAAAACTGAATATAAGACCCAATTAGAAGAATTGCCACAAATACCCGCAAATCCAAATTGGCACAAGCTTACAAGTGTGGATAAAAATGGTAACCTAAACATGTCTGTGACAACTTTTAAGGTTAATATTGATGCAACTGAAATTACAAATGTTAGTTTTGATGGTGAACCAATAACATTAAATCTTTATGAACAAAATGAAAAGATATTTTTAAACAATGAAGAAGTTGAAAACAATCTTGGCGTTACATTGCAAAAGGGTGAACCGGGAGAATTTGTTGACGCAAATGTTATGTTTAGCGAATTTTATTTTGAAAAGTTTACTTCAAGTTTGTTAAGAGATAAAGCTCCAATTTTCAAAAATACAAACAATGAGGCTTGGGATGATGTTTGCGTTGGTGAAACAATGGAATATAAGATTTCCAACATTAAACTTGTTGATGGATATGAAATTGTTGAATATGTTTATCACGACTCAGATATTGAAGCAAATAGATTCTATTGTAGTAATGGGGTCGCAGTAAAAAAAGGTGGGACGCTAAAGACAATTTTGCCAGGGAAATATTTAACATTCTTCGTAAAAACTTCAGATAATAAATATGAATTGGCTGATAGCGCATCATATAATTTTGACTATATCATAGATGAAAACCCTCAAGATGAAAGTTGGAATATTACAACAACCTCAATGCCTGATTTGAATGGTGGAGAGTTGTGTTTAGGTGCCTTGGTTGTTAATAGTTCTGGATTATCAAAATTTGGTGAACAATATGGTTTATTTAAAACACAAGATGTTGAGGTGAGAGCTGTTGATTTAATGTTTGATGTAAACCATTCATTAAACAATATGGAAATGGCATTTACAGATACAGAATATGCACCTGATAAATTAAGATTTGATTACCTCGTGGATATTAAATCTGGAAGTTATGATGCATGTGTGTTTATGATTGAAGAAAGTGCTGCATATATGATTCAAACAGTTCCAAACGTTAAATATTATGATAATGCAACTGGACAGACATACGTTTTGGTGGGCGATGTGTTTGATGATGGAAGTACTAAGACATTTATAAACGAAGTAATACTTAATGAAAATTTGTCTAAAGACAATCCATCATGTAAAATTTACATATTGCAATTAAAAAATTCATATTTAAAACAGGAAAATAGAAAAGAAACAATATACGATATTATTAATGACGATGTTTTAAGTGCTCCTGAAACAATATTTACAAATGATGATATTATTAGTTTATATAAAGAACCATTAAATGAAATAACAATTAATGGAAAATACAAATTAAATAAAGACATATTAAGTTATGCTTATTATTACGATTATGTGAGTGGAGGTGCTAACGAAACAGTCGAGCCGGTTGACGAAGCTTATTGCTTCTTTGAATTGAGCAATTGCACTGTTGTGTTAACTTCATTGAATGAAAACATGCTTGAAAAAATTTATAATTTCTATGAAATTGACAAATCATTCTTCTCTGCTCCAGAATATCCGGCGTTTGTTATATTTAATGATGTTCAACTTGGTTTGCAAAAAGAATTAATTGTATCTTTTGAAACAGATATATGCTTGAGTGATCCAAACAAACCGATTGGTGTTGAATTTGAAATTGCAGGTGAAGAAGTTGAAGTTTCACTTGGGCAAATTAAAATATTAAACGGAAGTCCAGCAAATATTGTTTTAAAACATAATGTTGGAGAGTTTGTTGATTTATATCCAAATGGAACAGGCGAAGAAGTTGTTCTAACAGGAACTAAATCATACTTAAAAATTATTGTTGGATATAACAATGGTTATGTGTATGAACTCAAGTTGGTTGACACAAAAAACACAGCAGAAACAAGTGATGATGTTGAGCATGATGTTGATTTCCAAACTATATTCAACGATAAAACTTCATTGATAGCAACTGATCTTGGTTTCCAAGATGAGATTATAAAAACTAAAGTCTATAACGTTTATTACGATGTGACCAATTCAAAGGTATTTAATGTTAGCAAAATAAGCAACTATATTCAGGGAGAACCTATTCCTTTGGTTGAGAAATTGGGAGAAACGATTTTATCTGTGACCATTGGAACAACAACAAATCTTTTAAAAGTTGTTGTTGAGGGGGATTTTGAAGTATCACCAAGCAACACTGCAAGGTTTGAAATAAATGCATCAGAAGAAGATGTTAAACTTGGAGATTATGTTAAACTTAACAATGGAAACATTGTTATGTCTAATGAAAATCTAGTTAGTATTTCTAATTTGGAAAGCGTTTCTTACGGTAATGGAACACTCACTGCAACTCAAGACTCAAACACAAAAGAGTGGGAGTTGATAGAACAACCTGGGGACGCGGCTTTAACGATCACAAATGACGTAGTTGAAGGCTGGAAGTTTAAAAAATCTAACTCATACATTCCGCTAACAATAGCATTTAATGTTGAAACAATTGTTGGAACAAGCAAAACTATTGTTTTTGAATTCAAATCAAGCATTAATGTTAAACTCAATGATTTGTGGCTTGAAAAAGAACTTTATGCTGGAACAACAATTCAGTTAAGTCAACAAAACACCAACACTGACCCATACTCTGAATTTGCAGTGTTTAACATAGAAAAAGCTGCTGGCGTAAATGACCAAGTTTCATTTAAGATTAATGGGGATATTGTAAGTGGTTATGATAATGATTTAACTTATGAAGTTGATTCAAATGATATAGGAAAAGAACTTTCAATTAAGGTTCTCATTGATGGACAAGAAAGAATTTCTTTTGATGGATTTAAGGTTAAACCAAATGTTGTTTCAACAGTTTTAACTTCTTCTTTGGAAAGTGAAAGAACAGAGGCTAATTTAAATGCTTATCAATTAGGCGATATTTATACCTTGACAGCCTACAACACCGATAAAATCTACGGATATTATGATTATGCTAGCACAAACGTTTGTCTATATAAAGTTTACTATATAGATGACGCTCATAGTGAAATAAGCAACAAAATAACCGAGTTCTTCGAGATCGTGGACGCAACTGAAGCTCCAGAATACTTGACAGTTAGAATTGATGGACAAAATTCAGATCCTGTACTTGCGGATGGAGAAAGTTTGTCAATCCCTAGTTTCACAAATTTGGGTGAAATCACAAGAACAATCACATTGGTTTACAATGAACTTTACGATATTAGAACTGACGAATTTACTATTTTTAACAAATATTCTGCAAAAGAAGCTGCTCCTTCAGAAGATTTCAAAGCATTAAAAGAATACGACACTTTTGCAAGTGTTATTGTTAGAGAAAGTGGAAGTGCAACAAACTTTAAGTTGACAAGAATAACAGCGTATAATTTAGAGTTTGAAGTTCTAAATGGTGGCGATGATTTTATAATTAAAACCGTTATTGAACAAAGAATGGAAGATGTGGAAGTTGTTTTAACATTTGAGTACGACTTTCAAATATTAACATATCAAACAAAAATCAACATATGTCCATACACTCCAAATTTAAGAGAAAGTGTTGTTAATGCGTTCTCTGGTTCAAGATACGACCTATTAAATGGAATTTACAACGCCGACACTCCTCAAGATAAAGATTATATTGTTACAGATGGAAATATTTCAACCTTATTTATCACAGCAATCAAAGAAGAAGCATCGGCTTCTGCTGATGATATTTCAGATGTGATCATTAAGAGTGGATTTATAAATAATGGTGGATACGATAAATCAATTGAATCACAACAAAACTATTATGTTGTGTTTAACGAGATTGATTTGAGAGAAAAAACTGTTTATCTTGAAATAGTTATCACATATTCTCAAGGTGGGATATTCACTTATTACGAAGAACTTGTTATCAAGAACAGACAATCAATTTCAATTCAATATCCAGAGAGTGAAGATAAATTTGCTTCAATTCAAATGAAAACCATTGAAGGCGTTTCATATTCACAACAAAATGTTCAATATGAAGCAGTTGCAATTAATAACAATCCAACAACAATTAACTTCACTAATGTGGACCAGGTTAAAATGGTGACAAGAGCTGAAGTTAAAGACGAATATGAAGATCCAAGTAATCCGAGTCAAGATCGTTCACATGATGTTAAGGTTGAATTATATGCCTATCAAATCGGGGGTATAATGTATGGCTATTCCACAGGCTTCAATCTTCATGCAACAATAAATCAAATAACTTTACCAGCGGGTGAAGAAGGTATCAAAGGATTATTGGCATTAAAACTCACAACAGCTTCTGGTCGCTACGACTATTATTACATTTATGTTTATTATGTTTCTGATAATAAGGTTAATGTTAATAATAATTTAGAAGTTGTTGCTTATGATGATTCAGATAATACAATTTTTGAAGATGAAGGAGCTGGCTTTGAAAATCGTACTTTTGTAATTGATTCAACAAAAACGTATTTAGACTTGGTTACAGCCATCAATCAAAAAGATATTAATGGTGCGAGTTTATATTTCAGAACTTTTGGAGTTGTGTATAACGCGGCTTACACTGATGTTTACTTGTATCATGGAACGTACACAGGTCAAGGTGTTAACACATTTGATTATAATGGAAAACAATGGAAAAAACTTGACGAAGAAACTGTTTTACTTAATGAATATTTTAATACCATAACTCTTGGTTTGTGTATGAACAATGGCCAAGCAAAATATTGCTATGGAACAATAACGATCTACGTTCAACCAACAACTATGGTGAATCCATCTGGCCTTTCATATGATTTGCCAAATGGTTATTTCGAAAAGGAAATTGCAGCAAACGACACATCAATAGCATCTCCATTTGGTGAAGATTGGAATGCTGTGATTAAAAAAATTGATGACGCTGATTATGATGATTCAATTCATACAACATACTCTTATGCGGGTTCAGTTGTTAGCATGATAGAACGAGTTGGTAAAGACACCACAATCTTGGTTGAATACCAACACACAACAGAAAACACAGTTGCATATGTGACCTACACTTATAAAGCAACAAAAATTCCAGAGGCAACGGCAGAAGAAATTGAAGTTGGTGCGTTTGTTGATGGATCAACAGGATTTAATAATAAAATCGACATCAATTCACAAAGTTTCTTTGGAACTTACAATGGAAATTATAATGTGTTTGTTGGTGCAACTGAATTGGCAGATGGTGCAAAAGTTGACGGTGTTTCAAGAAGTGGAAGCGAGTTGACTTTTGATCAAACAAATTCAGACTACACTCGCAATATCACAATTGAATATACAGAATATGCTTCGGCAACAAGAACATTTGTGTTTAAAATTTTGGCTGGTGTTAAAATCCCAGACAGCGGTTCATCTGGAACAGTAATTAGCAATCCACATGCAACAACCTTAACAAAAACCTATAAAGAAATCAGTGGATCGTCATTAGAAATAAAGCATGAAGAAGTTAATTCAAATCTTTATAAATACACTATTGGTGGTTTGGAGATTTATACAAATGAAGAAAGCACATTGATTTTATCCTTCACTGATAGAAGCAAAAACAACATGCACAAATTTGTTGTTAAAAAAGATGGCAACCTTTTAGCTGAAAATGAAAAAATCACGTTAAGTGGAGAAGACACTGTTGAGTTTGTACATTTGGCTCAAGATGTTGACATAACCATGGAAATAAGCGTGGTAAATTCAACTAACAATTCACTTGTTTATGCAACACGTAATTTCTATGTGAAGGTTAAACAATCATATTCAACATTGAAAGCATCTTACTTAGTGCCTGAAGCTGATCATCAAAATGTTAAACAAGGAACAGGTATTGGTTTGCATGACACATTATTGGTTGCAACAAACACATCTGCTCATCCAATAGAATTGGTGGGTGTTTATGAAAAAATCACAGACTTAGATGCTGTAGCAGAGAGTGGAAAAAAATACTACAACTATTCATCAGGAAAATTTATTCAAGATAATGTGACAGAAGGTCAAAGCGTTACAAATAAATATACTTATAGCTTAGATGGTGTAGAATACGACATTTCATTAATGGGATTTAAGACATCTGGTAATCCAAATTTCATTACATTTAAGGGATCTGGAAATGCTAGCATCATACAAAATCCAAACAAAACGCAAAAGGTTGAATTCCATAGTGCAACAATCGCATCAATATATGAAGTTTACCTAACAAATGATGCGGGATTAACAGGAACAAGTGTGATGTATAACTATCAAATTATGCCTGGAACACTTGAGGATGGCTTGAATTATGAAGCTTCTAATGGTCATAAAGAGATAGCAAGTTCTTATATTTCATTCATGCTTGAAGATAATGCTGCATCTTACCAAAGCGAAAAATTGGTAATAGGAAAGATGCTTGACGAAAGAAATAATGGCGTTTTCAACATTTCTTCTTGCATAATAACAGGAACAAATGTTACAATTCCGTCACCACTTAAAATTAGCGATGGCAAATATGTTGGTTTTGGCAACGATGCTGTTGGTGGATATGTGAATGGTGTTCAATATATGTTTGAAAACTCTGGATATAAACTTTATATCACTATGGACACTGATAATCATACGATTGAAGTTTTAGTTGTAAGAGAAGACGGTGTTTCAAAAACCGACTTTGTTATAACATTGAGTGCTGGTGGCGTTAATGGCGGATCAACTTTGATTGAAAATTTATCAATTGTTTTAAGCAATAACACTGTTTACAGTGAATATGAAACAAAATATGATAACACAAAATTAGCAAACACAACATTTAACTTATTCGAAGATTCAAACGATGACGACACGCTTAAGAATAATGGTATATTTATTGAAAATGCTGGTGCAGACCCAATGCTGACTTATGAATTCGCAGGTGCTAATTATAAGATTGGTTCAGGAAGTGAATACACAATTGATTCAACTAACCTAAAAAATGGATTGTTTGAATATGATCAAACCAAAAAGAAGATTTATTTGGGAACAGTTGGAGAAAGAATTACAGTTGTTGCTAAATTCAATGTTCTATCTAATAATTATATAATTAAAACATTAACCTATAATTTGTATATTAATGTTAACATTCAAATTTATGTTAATGGTGAAGAATTTGTGCCAGGCAAAGACACCACACAATTAGAAACCAACTTTGTTTTAACAAACATTAACAATAATGGAAATTCAAATAATAATTTCCCAATAACAAAGGAATTTGTTTCTAAAGCAAACATCGCAGGAGGGAATAATGATGAAGGTTACTACGACGTCTTAGCATTCGACTGGTATCAAGGAACAGCAATATCTAAAGGTCGTAAAGGTTTTACAATTGATTTACACTCAAATGACCCTCAAGACAGACTCGATGTTAGCAATAATGCCATTGTTTTCAAGAAAGATTATTCTGGGGAAATTGAATTAAAACTTTCAATAGACACAGGTTTTGGTATTTATTATCAAATTTGGACAATTAACGTTACGGGCATTTTAACATTAGAAAATAAAATTGATGCAGATGAAAAAATAGGAACAGAAAATGTAACATTAGATTCTGGAACAAAGCACAAAATTATTGATTCTAATCCATATGCAGATGATCTTGCTGTTTTGTTGAGCAGATCTAACAAATTTAATGATAACAATCACATTTCATTGATATCTTCTGAAGTGGCAACGCTTAATAATGGTGACAAGATTTATGGATATTATTCATTTAATTCTCCTAACTATGTTAGGGAGGTAAATACAGAAGCAATATATTCTTCAGGCGAATATTACGCTGGTGAATTTGTTCATTATGAATACGTTATAAATGAAACTGACGGAAATGAAAGCAAGGAAGCAAAAGTGTTGTTTGGAAATGAATCAAATCTTGGAAATGGCTCAGGAGTTGGAATTTTAAATAATAACAGCTTCGAAGTTGTGTTGCCAGATGTTCCAATTTCAACAGTTCTTCGATGTTATTATGTGACTTACAAAATTTACATTGAATATTTAGGACTTGAATACAACCCAAGCATCACAAATGATGATGAACAAGAAGTTCAAGTGTTCTATGTAACTTACTGTGTTTCTAATCAACAAGATATCGAACTTAATGATGGTCAAAATGATCCAGCAGCAAGCGTTAATGTGGACGATAGAGTTGAGCAAGCAAATTCTAATTACTACTTAGATTTATTCTATTATAAAGAAACTGTGACACTCAATCACATAGACTACACGTTAACCTATACTAACGACAAAGTTGTTTTAAGTGATGGAAATGCTGAATACGAAACAACGTCTCAAGAAACAGCAACCAAAAAAATCTTTGGAAATAGTAATCAATTTGAATACGATACAACTAATCAAACATTAACCTATCATGATACTGAAGAATATTCTGGTAAAACGATTGCAGTATATGCATATTCTAATGCTAATGGTTCAGTAAAGAGTTTATTTACATCTGAATTTAGCAATATATTTGCATTTAAGAAATTTATTGATGCTTATAAAGATAAAAAAGTTATTGATGATGCAACTCAAAAACTGATTAACGGTGTTGCAATTGGTGATAATTATTTTACAATGGTTGAAATTTCAGAAGGAAGATATGGTATTAACTTATATGAAAATGGAACAACTTTATTCAACAATGAGTTAAGAGCAGAATTTGCATTGGTTAACAACAGAGTTAAGACAATAACAATTGATGCTTATTCAAGCGATGATCTAGAAGGATTTAGATTAACCACAAACAACACAATCAAAGCAAAAACAAATAG
>JAZQYA010000034.1:0-8735 GCA_045633245.1 Candidatus Onthoplasma sp. | reverse complement strand
ATGGGTAATTTTGATAAAATTGTAAATTTATGTAAAAACAGAGGATTTATTTTTCCAGGAAGTGAAATTTATGATGGTCTTGCAAACACTTGGGACTATGGTCCGGTTGGTGTGGAACTAAAAAACAATATTAAGCGTGCTTGGTGGAAAAAGTTTGTTCAAGAAAGTCACAATTCTTTTGGTGTTGATGCCGATATTTTCATGAACTCAAAAGTTTGGGATGCAAGTGGTCACACTGCGTCTTTCTCTGATCCAAAAATGGATTGTAAGTTTTGCAAAACTCGCCACAGAGCAGACAACTTGATTGAAGCGCACAGCAAGAAAACTGTAAATCCAGACACTATGACAAATGAAGAGATGGAACAATATATTTCAGAACACAAAGTTGCTTGCCCAAAATGCGGAAAGAGTGATTGGACAAATATACGTAACTTTAACCTTATGTTCTCAACTCAACGTGGCGTTACAGATGAAGGTCAAAACTTAATTTATCTTCGTCCAGAAACGGCGCAAGGTGAATTTGTTAACTTCCTTAATGTTCAAAGAAGCATGAGGGCAAAAGTCCCATTCGGGATTGCTCAAATTGGTAAAGCATTCAGAAATGAAGTAACTCCAGGAAACTTCACATTTAGAACAATTGAATTCGAACAAATGGAACACCAATGGTTCTGCAAAGCTGATTCAAGCATGGATTTCTATGGTCAATATAAACAAAAAGCTATGGATTTCTTGCTTTCAATTGGTTTTAAACCAGAAAATTTAAGATTTCATGACCATGACAAATTGGCACACTATGCAAAGGCAGCTTGTGATATTCAATATCAATATCCAATTGGTTGGGAAGAATTGAACGGAATTCACCATCGTGGAGATTGGGATTTAAGTCGTCACCAAGAATTTAGTGGAAAGAGTATGCTTTATCTTGATCCATACACAAATGAAAAATATATTCCAAATGTTATCGAATATTCAATTGGTGCAGATAGATTAACTCTTGCAGTTTTGTGTGAAGCGTATGATGAAGAAGCACTTGATGGTGGTGACACTCGTGTTGTTATGCATTTCCATCCAGCTGTTGCTCCATATAAAGTTGCGGTTCTTCCACTTCAAAAGAATTTGAGTGAAAAAGCCCTTGAGATTTATCAAACACTTAGCAAGCACTTTATGGTTACTTATGACGAAGCAGGAAGTATTGGTAAACGTTATCGCCGTCAAGACGAAATTGGAACTCCAATGTGTGTTACTATTGACTTTGACACAATGGAAAATAACACTGTCACAATTCGTGATCGTGACACAATGGAACAAATCCGTTTAAGCGTTGATGAACTTGTTTCTTATGTTAATAATAAAATTGCATACTAAAAACAAAAAAATCCGCGATATGCGGATTTTTTCTCAAAGCTTACAACTTTAGACTTATCTCATTTTCTTTTAACACCGGCTGGTAAGTCTTCAAGTATTCCTCGCTTTGAGAACTTAACATGAAATCTTCGTCAAGATTATTATTAAGTCATCAACATTATATCGCGTCAATCGACACGCGTCAAGAGTTTTTTTCAAATTTGTGACATACTACTTATATGGAAAAGATAAATTGCAAGAAAATATTTGCAGAGAGATTAAAAGATTTGATTGATGAAAAAGGTTTAAACAATCAACAAGTGAGCGATAAAACTGGAATTCCAAGAACAAGCATTTCTAATTGGGTTAATGGAAGAAGAACGGTTCAAATTGAAGCGTTAGTCCAATTGGCATTATTCTTTGGTGTTACAACTGATTATTTATTAGGTTTAGAAAATTAAAAAATCCGCAATTTGCGGATTTTTTTAAATTAAATTTTCATTATCTAAATTTTGCAATGATTCGCTAGGAAGGAAAGTCATTGCAAGTTTTGCTGATGTGTTAAATTTTTCAATGTTTAATTGTGCTTTAGCTCTTTCGCTTTTAGAATATTCTTGAATTCTTTCTTCTGTTTCTGTTTGAATGTCAGACATGTTTTTAATGCTCCAAGCAAATAACATTTCAGCATATTGTGAATGATATTTGTTCAACAAAAATTTTTGCCATTTTGTTGAGAGATCTTTGTCAACTGTTGGGAAAGATCCGTTTCTCATAAACATAGATGCATCAGTGTATATCAAAAACGAAAAGTTGCTTATTACCATATCAACAAGTGAGTTTCTCACATTGTTATTTAATATTTCTAAAACCAATGAAGAATGTTCTGAATAATCAAAATCATCTTCTGTTGCGTATGTTTTTGAATAACCATCGTCGTTATAGATATAACCTGTCCAGTTCAAATTATTTTTTGATAAAAATTCTTTGATGTCTTTTGTTGTAAAAAATGATTTAGCCATAATTTTTCCTTTTTGTATGTTAATAGTTTGAAATTTTATTTAACGTTAACACTAGCAATAATGTCAACGCAAACTTCTTTAATAAACTGAATTGTGATTTTAAATTCACCAACACCTTTAATTGAAGGGAAGTCTTTAATTTGATTTTTTTCAACTTTGATTCCGTCAGCAATAAGAGCGTTTAAGATTTCTGTTTTTGTGATAGATCCAAATGCTTTTCCATTTGCGCCAACGTTGAGAATAAAGTTATATTTTTTGTTTCTAATTTTGTTTGCAATTTCTTGATAACTTTTCACCAATTCGCCATGGTGGAACGCTTTTGATTCAACTTGACCTTTGTGGTCATTAAGATTGCTTTTGTTTGCTTCCTTTGCAATTCCTTGTTTGATTAAAACATTCATTGCATAGTTTGGATTAACGTCAATAATTTCGCCCGCCTTTCCTTTGCCTTTAAGGTCTTTAATTAAAATAATTTTCATTTTATCTCCTAATAAAACTTGTATGTTAAATTAAACATAGTAAAGCAATTGCTAAATTTCTTCAGAAAATTCTTCTTCAAAATTGTCAGCAGGTAGAATTGATTTATATTTTTTCATTAAATGCATCAAGTTTTTCATATCCAAGAAATTTACAGAATTCATATTTTTTAAATCTAAATTTGAGTTTATTTCTTCACTAATTGCGCTTAGGATAGAAAGCTCTTTTGCATATTTTGCAAATTTATATCCTTTATCTTTTAATGTTTCAACCACAGTTTCTAAGCATGCAACTTCACAAGCTTTAACGTATAGTTTTTTGTAGTACACTTGTTCTGAAATGTGACGATTGTCATATCGTTCATTTAATTTGTCTACGGCGCCAGCTAAGGCGTAAATATCTTGCGTAACTTCAAACGCAACATCTGATGTTTGTTTCATAAATACCTCACTTAATTTCATTATATATCTTTTAAAAGTTTTGTCAAGGATTAAAGTATATATTAAACTGCATAAAATCAAATTTCTTGGGCAAAATTAGAATATGGACGTGGTTTGTAGAAAATATAGTTGTGTTTACAACGATAGAGCCAAGTGTGAAAGAAAACACTTAATGGTTAATGACGGCTCAAATTGTGGAGATATTGAAGTGGACAACAGTCAAGTTGTTGAAGATGTTTCAAAAGATATGTTTGTTCATGAGCCAGATATTGCTCCTTATCATCATTGCAAAACAATGTTTATTGAATGCAAAACAAGTGAATGTGTTTTCAATAAGCAGGGCGAATGCTATTCTAATGGGGTGTTTATTGGGAGTGAAAAATTTAATGCTCCATGCAATAGTTTTGTACCCAGATAAATTTGATTAATTATGTTGACATTTTAATTTTTAGGTGTTAAAATGATTACATGAAAATAAAAGCTTTGGCATTACTATTACGCTAATAGTGCCTAAAATTTAGGCACAGTGTTTTGGTTGTGCTTTTAGTTTAGTTTGACAGCACAACCGCTGTCGTTTTTTATTTGTTAAGAAAAAGCCAGAATATATCAAAGTGAATTCGATTTATCACATTATAGAAAGGAGAATATATGCAAGAATATAATCACAAAGAAGTTGAAGAAAAATGGAGAAAATATTGGGAAGACAACAAAACCTTCAAAACAGACGTTTGGGATTTTTCTCGTCCTAAATTTTATGCGCTCGACATGTTCCCTTATCCATCTGGAAGCGGTTTGCACGCGGGTCACCCTGAAGGTTACACTGCAACAGATATTGTTAGCAGAATGAAGAGAATGCAAGGATATAATGTTTTGCACCCAATGGGGTTTGACTCTTTTGGTTTACCTGCAGAACAATTTGCAATTGAAACAGGAAATCATCCAGATAAATTCACTCAAGAAAATATTAAATATTTCACAAAGCAATTAAAGAATATTGGTTTCTCGGTTGATTGGGATAGAGAAATTCAAACAAGTGATCCTAAGTATTATAAGTGGACACAATGGATATTTAAACAACTTTATAAAGATGGTTTGGCTCGTTGTGAAGAAATTCCTGTTAACTGGTGTGAAGAATTGGGTTGCGTTCTTGCAAACGACGAAATCGTCGATGGAAAAAGTGAACGCGGCGGATATCCTGTTGTTAAAAAGAACATGAAGCAATGGGTTATTGATATTCCAAAATATGCTGATAGATTGCTTGAAGGTTTGGACGAAATTGATTGGCCAGAATCAACAAAAACGATGCAAAGAAATTGGATTGGAAAATCCACAGGTGTTGAAGTTGATTTTGAGTTGGTTGGTGGCGGAAAATTCTCAATTTTCACAACTTGTATTGAAACAATTTATGGAATAACATTTATGGTGTTGGCTCCAGAAAATAAACTTGTTACCGACCTTAAAGATAAAATTCAAAACTGGAATCAAGTTGAAAACTACATAAAAGAAACAGCAAAAAAATCTGACATGGAAAGAACGGAACTCAACAAAGATAAAACCGGATGTGAATTAAAAGGAATTTACGCAATCAATCCTGTCAATGGTAAAAAAGTTAGAGTCTTTATTGGTGACTTTGTTTTGGCTGGTTACGGAACGGGTGCAGTTATGGCAGTTCCAAGCCATGATCAACGAGATTTTGAATACGCAATTGCTCACAATATTGAAATGATTCAGGTAATTGATGGTAGAGATGTTAGTGAGTGCGCTTTTGAAAAGCAAGATTATCTTGGAAAAGGTTGCAAGTTAATTAATTCTGAAGAATTCTCTGGTCTTACTGTTGAAGAAGCTAAAAAAGAAATAACTAAAAAACTTGTTGCAATGTGTGTTGCAAGAGAAACTGTTAATTATCGTCTTCGTGAATGGATTTTTGCTCGTCAACGTTATTGGGGAGAGCCAATTCCTATTGTTCACTTTGAAGATGGTTCAACAGCATGCCTTAAAGATGAAGAGTTGCCACTTGTTTTGCCGGAATTGGATAATTATAAACCTGGCAAAGATGGAAGCAGTCCACTTTCAAAAGCTACAGACTGGGTTAATGTTGTTGTTGATGGCAAACCAGCAAAAAGAGAAACAAGCACAATGCCTGGAAGTGCGGGTTCTAGTTGGTATTTCTTAAGATATATTGATCCACATAACGATGGTGAATTTGCAAATCAGGAATTATTAAAACACTGGATGCCAGTTGACTTGTATGTTGGTGGACCTGAACACGCTGTTGGGCATTTGTTATACTCAAGAATGTGGAATAATTACTTGTTTGATAAAGGTTTAGTTCCAACAAAAGAACCATTTAAAAAGTTGGTGCATCAAGGTATGATTTTGGGTGCAAACGGAATCAAAATGGGTAAACGTTATCCTAAATATGTTGTTGATCCTAATGATATTGTAGATAGATATGGCGCTGATACTTTAAGACTTTATGAGATGTTTATGGGGCCACTTGAAGTTTCAAAACCTTGGGACGACAACGGTGTTGCAGGATCTAAAAAATTCTTAGATAGAGTTTGGAGAATTTATCAAGAAAAGAAGATTGTTGATGGTGGAAACAAAAACCTTGATTTGATTTATAATCAAACCGTTAAAAAGGTTACAGAAGATTACGAATCGCTAAATTTCAACACTGCAATTTCACAAATGATGATCTTTATAAATGCTGTTCAAAAAGAAGAAAATTTCCCAAGAGTATATGCGGAAGGGTTTGTTAAATTATTAAACCCAATCTGTCCATGTATTACTGAAGAATTGTGGGAAGGTTTGGGTTATAAAAATACAATTGCTTTTGAATCTTGGCCACAAGTTGATGAAAGTGCATTGATTTTGGATGAAATTGAAATTCCAATTCAAGTTAATGGAAAACTTCGTGGAAAAATTAAGGTAAATAGAAGTGCAAGTGAAGAAGAAATTAAAGCAACCGCACAAGAATCTGTTAAAGATTATTTAGTCAATGGTGTGAAGAAAATTATTTATGTTCCAGGAAGAATTTTCAACATAGTTGTTTAAAAAACAAAAGATATGCATTTAAAGCGTATCTTTTTTGTTGTTAATACAATTAAAAATCCCAAGAGAAAAGCTTGTTTGAAAACAAATATTTATAAAGATTTTTGTACAACATTGACTTTTTACAGATTTTATTATAGAATATTATTTATAATTTTTAAGGAGATAATATGGATTTATTTAAAAAAGTTGATAACGATTTGATGAAGGTTATTAAAGGTTATTTAGGGGAACATTTTGAACAAAATTCAAGGATGGCATCTAACATTAGATTTGTTATCCCACCATCACAAACAGGAAGTGACTATTCAACAAATGTCGCCATGATTTTTGCTAAAACTTTAAAGAAAAATCCAAATATAATTGCTAGTGAGTTGGCAGAACAAATAAGCGCAATTGATTATGTTTCTAATGTTGATGTTATAAATGGTTATATTAATATTAAGTTTGAACCGTATATTTGGGAAAAGTTTTTGTCAGAACTTAATGTTGAAAAAGGTGATTTCGGTAATGGAGAACCAAAAGACAAGGTTTTAATAGAATTTATTTCTGCAAATCCAACTGGTCCGTTGCATGTTGGTCATTGTAGAGGGGCTATTCTAGGTTTGGCGTTGTCAAATTTGATGGGGAAAGCAGGATATGATGTTACTAAAGAATACTATATGAATGATTATGGTGTTCAAATTAACACGCTATTAAAATCAATTCAATTTAGATATGAACAACAATGTGGCAAACACTTAGGTGAAAATGTTCCTGAAGGTTGTTATCCTGGGGATTACTTGTTAGGATATGCAAAATCAATAAAAAAGGAATTTGGAGATAAATACGTTGGTGTTTCAGAAGAAAAATTTTACAACAAATTTAAAAAATCTGCTGTTTCGGCTATGATGGATATTATTACAACAGATTTGAAATTGTTGGGTTTAGAATATGATTCTTTTGTTTCAGAAACAGACATTGTTGAAAGCGGAAAAATTCAAGAAGCAATTAACCTTTTAAAATCAAAATCTAGAACAATTGCAGATGAAGATGGAAACACTGAAAAACTTTCCTATGTTTATAAGGGAAAACTAGATGCTCCAATTGGTGGCAGTGCAAATGAAGAAGAACAAGAAGAATCAAGATATTCAGATGAATTGCAAACATTGTTCAGATCAACATTATTTGGAGATGATAGAGATAGGGTTATTTTAAGATCTGACGGTACGCCAACATATTTCGCATCAGATATTGCATATCATAAGAATAAATATGATAGAGGATTTAACACAATGATTAATCTGTTTGGAGCAGATCATGGTGGATATGTAAAAAGAATAACAAGTGCGGTTGATGCAGTTTCTAATGGAGAAGCCAAATTGGAAATCGATCTTATGCAAATGGTAAATCTTGAGAAAAATGGCGTTCCTTTTAAAATGTCAAAAAGAAAAGGAACATTTGTGTTACTTTCTGATGTTGCTAAAGCAATAGATGTTGATGAATTAAAATTATTTATGTTGTCAAAAAGTTCAGATACACAAATGACTTTTGATTTAGTTAAGGTCAAAGAAAAATCAAAAGAAAATCCTGTTTACTATATTCAATATGCTTATGCCAGAACAAATTCTTTGTTAAAGAAATTTAATGAAAGATTCGGATATAATTATGTATTTAATGCGGCAGACTTGAAAGGGTTTATGAATAATCCACCTAAATTAATTAAGGAGTTAACCGTATTTATGGCTAAATATCCTTCTGTTGTGTTAGCTTCAGCTGAAAAGCGTGCTCCGAATATGGTTGTAGATTATTTAAAGGAATTAACATCAATGTTCCATTCTATATGGGGAGCAAATATTAAATTTGTAGATACAAATAATGAAGAATATTCTAAAGCCATGATGGCATTTACTTTGTCAGTACAAAACATTATTGAAAATGCACTTAATTGTATTGGAATTAAACCAAAAAAAGAAATGATAAAAGAAGCTTAATTATAATAATCAATTGATTCAAATTAAAAACTAAAAAACATTTTAAAAAAAGATGCAGATGAAATTGTTTTGTTAACAACATTTTAAAAGTACTTATTTTATGGTTTTGATACCTAAAAATTGGGCAAAATAGATACAATTCTTAAGTAACCTTAATCCCACGGGTAAATTTCGCCCGTGGATTTTTTCTATTGTAGTTTTTTAGAGGGGTGAGGGATTTGAAGCCCATGAGTAGAATAAAAACTACTATAAAATAGAGGATTTTAGACAACTTTACTACTCATCTTCTACTCAGCTTACCAACATTTCAAATTAAAATTTACAACACACACAATCCACAGGTTAATTTGACTTGTGGATTTTTTAATTCAGAGTATTAAAATTTCTTGACAAAATAATGTAAAATAGCTATATTGTAAATGTTAAAA
>JAZQYA010000033.1:0-4043 GCA_045633245.1 Candidatus Onthoplasma sp. | reverse complement strand
TTACACAATTCAAGAGCAAGAAAAATATGGCGTTGTTGGAATTGAAATTGAAGTCATGTAGTTGAAATTTAACAAAAGTGTGATATAATAAAAATTGTTATGATGAAAAATATAGTTGACCATTATGATGCAATAGTTATTGGAAGTGGACACGCAGGAAGCGAAGCGTGTCTTGCTCTTTCACGCCTTGGTAAAAAAACATTATTAACAACTCTTAATCTTGATAGCATTGCTTTTTTGGCTTGCAATCCTTCAATTGGCGGAACTGCAAAAGGGCAATTAGCAAGCGAAATTGACGCTCTTGGCGGCGAAATGGGGGTCAATGCAGACAAGTCTTTATTACAACTCAGAATGCTCAATTCAGGGAAAGGTCCTGCAGTACAATCCCTGCGCGCTCAAGTTGATAAAGTTACATATCACACTGAAATGAAACACACAATTGAACGCCAAGATAATTTAGATATTTTACAATGTGAAGTTTCAGAAATTTTGGTTGAAAATGGTAAGGTTGTTGGCATAAAAACATGTATGGGAGAAGTGTTTTCTTGTTCAGCTGTGGTTGTTGCTACAGGTGTTTATTTAAATGCAAAAATCATCATTGGTGATTACACAAAAAACACTGGTCCAAACGGCTTTGAGCCAAGCAACTTGCTCACTAAATCTTTGATGGATTTAGGCATTGAAATTCGTCGTTTTAAAACAGGAACACCAGCAAGAGTTGATGGAAAATCTATTGATTACTCTAAGTTTGAAATTCAACCTGGTGACACTTTGCAAACAAGCTTTTCAACTCTAAATAAAAAGGTTAAAAACAAACTACCTTGCTATCTTGGTTACACATCAACTGAAATGCATGATTGTATTAGAAATAACATTGATAAAGCACCTTTATATTCTGGAAAAATCAATGGAATTGGCCCAAGATATTGCCCAAGCATTGAAGATAAAATAATGCGTTTTGCCGACAAAGAACGTCATCAATTATTCTTAGAACCAGAAAGTGAAAACAGCGATGAAATCTATGTTCAAGGCATTTCAAGCAGCATGCCAGCTGACATTCAAAGAAAAATGTATCACCTAATTCCTGGCTTTGAAAACGTTAAAATCATGCGTTTTGCTTACGCTATTGAATACGATTGCATCAATGCAACTGAACTTAAAAACAACCTTGAAAGTAAACATATAAACGGACTTTTCTTCGCTGGTCAAATTAATGGAACAAGTGGCTATGAAGAGGCTGCTGCACAAGGCCTTATGGCTGGAATAAACGCTCAAAGATATATTGATAAAAAACCTTCTTTCGTGTTAAATCGTGATCAAGCATACATTGGCGTTTTAATTGATGATTTAACAACAAAAGATATTATTGAACCTTATAGAATGATGACATCACGTGCAGAATATCGCCTAATTTTAAGGCAAGACAACTGTGATTTACGTTTAACTGAATTGGGCAAAGAAATTGGTCTTGTTGATGATAAACGTTACAAAATATTCAAGAAAAAATTAAAGCAAATTGAAGAAGTTTATAACGAACTTAAAACCATGTGTAATCCAACAAAATTAACACCACTTTTCACTGAAAAGAACGAAAGTTTGCCTCATGGCGGACTCACATTAAAAGATTGTGTTAAACGAAATAATATAACTATAATGGACATTAAAAGCCACTTTAATTTGTTTGAAAATATTCCTAATAATATTCTTGATTATATTAACACTGAAATCAAATATGAAGGTTACATAAAGAAAGAACTTGAACAAATTGAAAAACAAAAAAAGACTGATAATATTGCCCTTCCAGAGATTAATTATAGCGAAATATCAGGCTTAAGATTGGAAGCTCGTCAAAAACTAAACAAATTTAAACCCGCAACCATTGGTTCGGCAAAACGAATTGATGGCGTTAGCCCTAGTGATATAAATGTGCTGCTAGTATATTTAAAAATGAAGGGAGTAATATAGATGAAAATAACTTACTACAATTTCACTTTTGATGATAAAGTTATTCAAACAATTGAAGACAAATGCTGTAATGTTGGAGCTCATGACTTTAATAACTATTTACACCAATGTCGTTTTGCGGGAAAACCGGTTATTGATGTTCTTAAAGATATTAAACATGAAAAGCTCTACAAAAAATGTGATTGTGATGAACAAAATTTTTATCTTTCAATTGATGAACAAAAAGAAATTGTAATTAATTTTTATAAATCTTTAAGTTCTGAATTAGGCAACAAAGCTGAATTGATTTTAAATGGTAAAGATAATAGATATAGTGTAAATATCACCTTAGACACCTCTAAAGATTGTAGCGGCAACGTGTCGACAGAAAACGGATCTAATTTAATTCATTTTAATGTTAATCTTGATGGTGGAATTCATGGAATGAGAATCTTTGCTCACGAATTAAGCCATGCCATAAGTGGTCTTAAAACTAAATCTTATGACATTATAAACAATGGAACCGAAGCTGAAATAAAGGAATATTTTTCACATTTAGGAAAACATAATGTTGATTCAATTGGTGAAATTGAAAGCTTTATTATAGAATCATTATTTATGGATTACTTAAACAAACAAGATATAATATCTCAAAGAGATTTAACCATTTATAAATACAAGATCAACAATTCAATCATTGCAAATATAAACACTATTTTGGAAGAATCATATATTTTAGATAAAATTTCACCCCCAATAACACCAGAAAAATTTGAGAGATTTGAAAAGAAAATCGGTGGCTTATTTAAATCGAAAAATTATAACACTATTATGAATAGATTTATCTTTATGTTTCAACGTGATGAACATAGTGGTTATAGCCAATATGATTTTAGATACGTTGTTGGAGATGTTGTTTCATCATTATGGTTTGAACAATACAATCAATCAAGCGCACAACAAAAACAAGAAATGATCAAAAATTTTGAAAAGTATTTATACAATACAGACACGGCAACTCTTGAAACTGCTTGCCATTCACTTGTTGGAATGGGAATCGGACAAACATTTGATGATTATATTGGCTCACTTCAAGCAAAATCATTTGAAAGATAAATTTTAATTCATAATTTAATAATTCCTTTGACATAAAACGACATTTTATTTATAATGGAAATCGTATGTTACTTACTGATTATCAAAATTTAATTAATAAACACAGGGACGAGTTTGATATTTATTATCAAGAACTTGTTTCATATAATGATAAAGTTAATTTAACAGCAATAACTGAGCGAAATGATGTGTTTACAAAACATTTTTTGGATAGCATTTTATCAATTGATGCAATTCCTGAAAAAGCCACTATTGTTGACGTTGGAACAGGCGCAGGTTTTCCAAGTTTACCGCTTAAAATTGTTCGTCCCGATATTGATATAACTATGGTTGATAGTTTAAATAAACGTGTAACTTTCTTAAATTATATTTGCAACAAACTTAAAATAAAATCAACAAATGTTCACGCTAGAGCTGAAGAATTTGCAAAAAACAATAGAGAAAAATTTGACGTTGCAGTTGCAAGAGCTGTTGCCAAGATGAACACTCTTTTAGAATATCTTTTACCGCTTGTTAAAGTTGGTGGAATTGTGATTGCCTATAAGGGAAGTAACCTCGCTGAAGAATTTATGGATGCCGAAAAAGCACTTGAAGTTCTTGGCGGAAAAGTTTTAAAATCAATCCGTTTCGATTTACCAAATAGTTATGGTGAAAGAAATATTGTAATTATTGAAAAAGTTAAAGAGACGCCAGCAAAATATCCAAGAGATAAAAACCAACCAAAAACAAATCCTATTAGATAAAAATGATGCTGAAAAACGCATCATTTTTTTATTCCCTATCATTATATATATGCGCACACACCTACGCGTATACGCGCGCGTGCGCGCGCATAAAAATAAAATTTTAAATTTAAAAGTTTAAGAATTTTATTTGAAATATAACAATTTTGAGCAAACGGATCGATCCCGTTTTCTTTTATTTCTAAAGTGTTTTTGTTTGATTCTAAATAAATTTTAAATTGTTTTAAAACTTCTTTTTTT
>JAZQYA010000032.1:0-36083 GCA_045633245.1 Candidatus Onthoplasma sp. | reverse complement strand
AATTCGTTGAGGCTTTCTTGCAATTCTTTGTTTTTGTTTTCTTCTTCAAACTTTAATTTTGTTACTTTTTGATATTGATTTTCTAAAACTGCCGCAATCATTTCTGGGTAAATTGTGACATTAACGCAATAACCCCTTAATTTTGTTTCGTCTGTGGAATCGTTATAATCCCATTCTCTTTCAACTCTAAAGCATTGGTTAAAAATGTTTGCCAAAGCCTCTAATTTTTTGGTGTCATTCTTTTTTTGATAGTATTTAAACACTTCAGCAAAGCGTTTAACATCTTCATCCGCTCTTAAACATCTTAAACAAATGTTTCCAATTTCTTTTATTGAGTAATATTCCATAAAAACTCCTTTAGGTCTTCATTATAACATATTCAAAAAAATTTGCAATATGTAACATGAACTTTATTAATTAAATAATTATTAATATGAAACTATGTGACGCTCATACTGATTTTTTAACCGAAATTAAGACAAAAGAAAAACGTGAAGAATATATTAAACGCATCAGTAAAATGTGTGGCGCAATTTCTTGCGCTGTGTTCACAACGAATTCCACAATTTGTTTGAAAGATGTGGAAAACTTTAAATCTGAATTAGACTATTATAATAAAAAATACCACACTAATTTTTTGCTTTCAATTGAAGATTTGGGTTTTATTAAATCAATTAAAGAATTATATGAATTAATTAAACTTAAACCAATAAGTGTAACACTTACTTGGAACAAAGAAAATCAATTTGCTGGTGGTGCTCACACAAATATTGGTTTGACAAAATTTTGTGTTGAAACCATTAAACTTTTAGAAGAAAATAATATTTTGATAGACACTGCGCATTTATCAAGAAAATCGTTTCATGAGTTTTGCAAAATAACAACAAAACCTATTTATAATTCTCATAGTAATATAAATTCAATTTTTAAACACAAAAGAAACTTAACAGACAATCAAATTAAGAAAATTGTTGATAGTGGCGGGTTTTTAGGATTGACATTTTATGAAAAATTCATTTCAAATGAAAAGATAACTTTGAGAGATGTTGCAAATCAATTTAATTATCTAGTTAAGAAATTTGGTTATAAAAATTTTGGTCTTGGAACTGATCTTTATGGAATTAATAATGAGTCTCTGCCAACTGATTTTGAGTCATACTTAGATATAGAAAAATTGATTAAAGAATTAAAAAAATTAAATTGTTCAAAAAAATTAATTAATGCAATAATTAATAAAAATTATAAAAAATTCTTAAAAACAAGTAAAAAACATTAAAAAACTAATTAAAATTAATATTATTTATTATTTTTTATTTATTTTTTTGAAAGGGTTTTTTCTTTTTAATTTTTTGTTGACAAATTAAAAGAGTTGTGATATAATGTACTCGTTTTAATAAAAGCATGCGGATATGGCGGAATTGGCAGACGCGCAAGACTAAGGATCTTGTGAAGTAACATTCTTGCAGGTTCAAGTCCTGTTATCCGCACCATCGTCGCAACTCGATTTTTAGTCGAGTTGTTTTTTGTTTAAAAACAACTCTTACCTTTTTATCGGTTGCTCCTTCTTTCCTTCCGCAATCTAGTTGAGGTGGGATCCTTTTAGTAAACGTTTTTTGTTTTTCACAGAACTTGAACCTGTGCAGGTTCACCCTGTCGGGCCAGACCGCGCTGGAGCGCTCCCGTTCGCTTGCTAAAAACTTGCCATTTAGGCAACTTTTTTTAACGCGCTCACCCTGTTATCCGCACCACCACTCGAAAGTTCAAGCTAACTGCTTGAGCTTTTTTATTTCAAAGCACAAAAGCAATCTGCGCTTGACTTTCTCGTTATCACACTGCGTTGTTCAACTTGTGTGATCCCTAAATGGCTTTTTAACTAATTGCGTTTTATCGCAATTTAATGCCTTAAAGCCAATGCTCCTTAACCCCATGCGAAGTACGTCGTTCGCTTCTTTGGAACCCTAATTAGAAACTCGATTTATAGTCGAGTTGTTTTTTTACACGTGTTTTTAGTTGTAAAATTATTTTATTTTTAATATAATAATATCACGGAGTAGATATGAAAGAAATAAAACAACTTAAGAAAATTAAATGCATTATTGATTGTGATCCAGGTGTGGATGACACTGTTGCACTTGCTTTATCTCTTTATGATAGCGTTATGGACATAAAGTTAATAACAACAGTGAATGGTAACCTTGATTTAAACACTGTAACCCGAAATGTTTTACATGTGTTAGAAAAGTTTAAAAGAACTGACATTCCTGTTGCGAAAGGTGCAGCAAATCCAATGGGGCAAAATATGCCAAACGCAAGTTTTATCCATCAAAAAAATGGAATGGGTGGATATGTTCCTCCGGTTAGCGTGAAAACAAAACCAATTGATAAAACCGCGGTTGAAGCAATGTATGAAGTGATTAAGCAAAACCCTAAGGATATTTGCATTGTAAGTCTTGGACCACACACAAATGTTGGGCAGTTGATTAAAGATCATCCAGACGTTGTTGAGATGATTAATCATATTTATTGTGAAGGCTGTGCCGCGTATGGCAATAAAATCGAAAAAAATTGGTCAAAGTACATATCATTCAATGCTTCGTTTGATGCTCTTGCAATGAAGATTGTTATGGAAAGTGGAATTCCAATAACAATCATTCCGTCTAGAATGGGGCGAGATCTTGCGAATTTCAACGAAGAAGAAGTGTTTAAAATTCGTGAAATTAATGATGTGGGAAAATTCTTTTTTGAAATGTATAACCAATATTGGGAACACAACTATGAAGATAGAAGAATTGCAACTAACGACACATGTGCCATTCTTGCTTTAAGAGAGCCAAGGTTATTTAAGTATAAGAAGGCAAAAATTATAGTAAACACAACTGACATGTATGGAAGAACTGATTTTGAATTTACCAAAAAAGGTAATGTTAATTATGTTTACAAAGTGAATAAAAAGAAAATGCATGAGTGTTTTTATAGGGCAGTTAACAAGTTGGAAAGATTTAGATTTTATAACGATTAAGAAACATGTTAATATTTGACTTAACATTTTAATTTTGCTAAAATGTGTTTTACAAGGAGATGATAATATGTATATGCTTTATATTTGGTTGGCAATTTTCTGTGGCGGGCTTTTGTTTGAAGCATTGCAAGCGGGAACTCTTGTTTCAATTTGGGTTTCTGTTGGCGCGCTCATTCCTTTAATAATGAGTTTTTGGGGAATAACAACTCCAATATATATAACTATTGAAGTTATAGTTTTTGGTGTGATAACAACACTTTGTTTAGTCTATATAAGAAAAATTGCCAGAAGATTATTATTTAAAAACAGTAAAGATAAAACAAATTTGGATTTATATGTGGGTAGAAAATACACCATCACAAATAAGTATGGTAATATAACTTACATTAAATTTAACGGAATTGAATATTCAGCAATTCTCGAAGGTGATGATGAAGTTAACGATCTTCAACTTAATGATAAAGTTGAAATTATTCGCTTTGAGGGAAACAAAGCGATCGTTAAAAAAGTAAATTAATTTAGGAGGGTAAAATATGGTTGCATTAATTGTTTCAATCATTTTAGTTGTTGTTTTAATTGTTGTTTTGGCAACAAGCATTAGAATTGTGCGTCAAGCAAATGGAGTTGTTGTGGAACGCTTGGGAAAATATCATAAAACATTAGACACTGGTGTTCACTTTGTTTTCCCATTGATAGACAAAACTCTTCCGCCAATTTCATTAAAAGAAAGAGTGGCAGATTTCCAACCACAACCAGTTATCACAAAAGATAATGTCACAATGCAAATAGACACTGTTGTTTATTTTCAAGTAACAGATGTAAAATTATTTACATACGGGGTTGAACGCCCAATTGCTGCCATAGAAAATTTAACAGCAACAACACTTCGTAATATCGTTGGTGAACTTGAACTCGATGAAACTTTAACTTCTCGTGACACCGTTAACACAAAAATGCGTGCAATTCTTGACGAAGCAACGGATCCATGGGGAATTAAAATCAATCGTGTGGAATTGAAAAATATTCTTCCACCGAAAGACATTCAAGATGCAATGGAAAAACAAATGAGAGCTGAGCGTGAAAGACGTGAATCTATTTTGAAGGCTGAAGGTGAAAAGAAGTCTAGCATTCTTGTTGCGGAAGGTGAAAAAGAAGCTGTTATTTTGAAGGCTCAAGCAGAACAACAGAAGATTATTCTTGCAGCAGAAGCAGAGAAAGCGAAGCTTATTGCAGAAGCTGAAGGTAAAGCAAGAGCAATTGAACTTGTTAACAAAGCGGCTCCAAATGCAGCATACGTAACACTCGAAGGTTACGAGGCTTTGAAAGTTTTGGCAAACGGACAATCAACAAAAATAATTGTTCCAAGTGAAATTCAAAACGTTTCAGGCTTGTTGGCGAGTGTGAGTGAAGTTGTTAAAACTGAAACTCCGTCTTCTAACGACTCTTCAGCAGTCAAACAAACTGTTAAGAAAGAAACAATAAAAAAGAAATAATTTAAACATTAAAAAATAAAAGCGGGGTTAAACCCGCTTTTTAAATTTAATATTATTTATTTTGTTTATTATAAATTTTAAAAACAATATTATTATGATATAATGTTTGACAATTTGTTTATTTAAGTGTTAAACTCAAACAAATAAATAAAAACTTTAGGGGGAAATTTATGGAGGGGAAAACAAGAGACTACAAAACAAAAATTTTAACAATTCTTTTTTGTTTAAGTGTTTTTGTTGTTAGTGCATTAAATGTAACTTCGGCCTATTTCACTTCGGTAGACACCAGATCGGGGGATGTGAATTTTCACACTGTTTCTTTAGAAATCAACTCATCAAATGCTGGCAATGTTATGTTTACTCAAACTATTAATGTTTTGCCTGGTGACACAATTAATTTTGATCACATATCAGTTGAAAATGTTGGATCGGCCGATGTTTATTCTATAATTTCACTTGAAGTCATTTCAACCAAAGCTGATAGTTCAATTTTTAAGGATACAGTATGGTGCAATCTTTCAAATTCAATGATTAACGTGGAAAATCTTGAACAAAATTCAGTTAAAGCAACAGAGATTGCTTCAGGTGATTACGTGGATTTAACTTTAACTTACACTTTTGATGGTAATGTTTATAATGATAGTTTTAAAAACGCAACCTCCAAAGTTGTTTTGACTGCTTATTGTATTCAAAAAGATAACTTAGAGCAAGTGGGTGAAATCCAAGACAAGGGTTTGATTGCAACATATTTGTTGATAAACAATCAAATAGCTTAAATAAAATCAAACTAATTTGTAAAATCTAAGGAGAAAACAATGAAAAAATTTTTTGGAGAATTTAAAAAGTTCATAACACGTGGCAATATTTTAGATTTGGCTGTCGGTGTTATTGTTGGTGGAGCGTTCACCGCTATCGTTACAAGTTTAACAAATAACATTATTCGCCCGCTCATAAATTGGATTATTGCTTTAATTGGTGGTAAAGAAGGTTTGGCAAATGTTTACACAGTTTTAGTTAAAGCTTATAATGCAGATGGAACTTTAGATTTAAAAAATAGTATTTATATTGATTGGGGATTGTTCATAACAGCAATAATTGATTTCTTCATAATTGCATTTGTTGTTTTCTTAATTATTAAGGCTGTTAATAAAGCTAGAGAAACATTTGAAGAATTGAACCAGAAAATTGAAGAACAAACCAAAAAAGAATTTAGGCAAGAAAGAAAAGAAATAAAAGCAAAAGCAAAGGCCGAAGGTAGAAAATTTAAACTTGTTTGGAAAGAGCATTTGGAAGAAAAACAACGCTTGATCGAAGAAAAAGCAAAACTTGAAGCAGAAGAAAAGTCAAGAAAAGAAGCAGAAGAGAAAGCAAACAATCCAACCGAACAAGAGTTGCTTAAAGAAATTAGAGATTTATTAAAATCTAAGAATAAAAAAGCTTAATCGATTAGAAATAATCACCGCGTAAAGTTTTTAATCTAAAAATGTTTTGAGTTTTAAAACGTCTTTGATATAATATAGTTATAAGGAGAAAAATATTATGAATTTACCAAACAAGTTAACAGTTTTAAGAATGGTACTTATTCCATTTGTTATGTTCTTTTATCTTGCAGATTTCATTCCTTTTGGAATAGGAAAAATTGCTGCTCTAGTGATTTTTATTGTTGCAGCGCTCACAGATTTATTAGATGGCAAAATTGCAAGAAAGCACAATCTTGTTACTAATCTTGGAAAATTTTTAGATCCTATTGCTGATAAAATTTTAACTGCAGCAGCTTTATTTATGTTAATTGCTGGTGTTAATCCTGTTATTCCTGCTCCATATGGTGTTATCGTTGTTACAATTATTATCGCAAGAGAATTTATGGTTAGCGCTCTTAGATTGATTGCTGCAAGTCAAGGAACAGTTCTTGCTGCAGATATTTGGGGCAAAGCAAAAACAATGGTGCAAATGATTGCAATTCCTATCTGTATGTTAATTCCTTTCTTAACTGAAGTTGGTGGTGTTGCATTATGGTTCATTTCAACCGTAACAATTATTGGTTGGGTGGCAATTGGTGCGGCAACTATTTTAACTATTGTTTCTGGTGTAAATTATTTGGTTAAAAACATTAAATGTTTTAAGGATTCTAAATAAAGAAATTTAAAAGTGTCATAAGTGTTTGTTTGAAAATTTGGATTTAATTAAACAATTTATCGAACAAATGTTTGACACTTTTGTTTTTTATTGCTATAATAATAAATATAAAATAGATTAAGGAGATATTTATGGACGACAAATTGAGAGCTTTGCAAGCAGCGATTTCGCAAATTGAAAAAACTTATGGAAAAGGTTCTATTATTAAAATGGATGCAGAAGCATATTCTGATGGCATTGAAGTTATTCCAACGGGGTGCTTACCTTTGGATATAGCGCTTGGTGTTGGTGGTCTTCCGCGTGGTAGAATTATTGAAATTTATGGACCTGAAAGCAGTGGTAAAACAACTGTTGCATTGCATGTGATTGCTGAGGCTCAAAAATTAGGTGGAACTGCTGCATTTATTGACGCAGAGCATGCGCTCGATCCAATTTATGCACAAAAGTTAGGTGTTGACATTGGGGCTATGTATGTTTCACAGCCAGACACGGGTGAACAAGCGCTTGAAATTACTGAGCAATTAGTTAGAAGTGGTGGTGTTGACATTGTGGTTATCGACTCAGTTGCGGCGCTCACCCCAAAAGCAGAAATTGATGGAGAAATGGGTGATGCTTTTGTGGGACTTCAAGCAAGGCTTATGAGCCAAGCTCTTCGTAAACTCACAGGTGTTACATCTAAAAGCAAAACTCTTGTTATTTTCATCAACCAACTTAGAGAAAAAGTAGGTGTTATGTATGGCAACCCAGAAACAACACCTGGTGGGAAGGCGCTTAAATTCTATTCCTCTGTTCGTCTTGACGTTAGAAAAGCAGATGCAATTAAAAATGGAAGTGATGTTGTTGGAAACAGAACTAAAGTTAAAGTGGTTAAAAACAAGGTTGCTCCTCCATTTAAAACTGCAGAGTTTGATATTATGTATGGTGAAGGAATTTCAATTTTTGGCTGCTTGATTGATGCGGCAATTGAAATTGGTGTTATTGAAAAGAGTGGTTCATGGTTTAGTTACAATGGAGATAAAATTGGGCAAGGCAAAGAAAATGTTAAGGCTTATTTTGCGTCTCACCCTGAACTCGCTGATGAAGTTGATAAAATTGTTAGAGAAAAATTGGTTAAATAATAATGATTCAAACTTTAAATATTCAAAATGTCGCTTTAATTGATAGGGCAACATTAAACTTTGATGAAAAGCTAAATGTTATCAGCGGTGAGACTGGTGCTGGTAAAAGTATTTTGCTTGATAGTTTAAGTTTTGTGTTTGGCGGTAGGGCGGATAGATCTCTTATTCGCTCTGGAGCTAACTCCATGAAAGTTGAAGCGATTTTTTCTGCCATCAGCAAAAAACAAATTGAATTTATTGACGCAAATTTTAACATAAACTGCAGTGATGAATTATTTATTTCAAGAGAACTCGACTTGAATGGTAAAAACATATGCAAAATTAATGGCGAACTTGTTCCTGTTGCAACTGTAAAAAAAATTTGTCAAATGCTTGTTGATGTTCATGGGCAAAGTGAACATTTGGCGATTTTAGATAATGATTATCAACTTAAAATAATAGATTTATTTGGAAAAACATCTGAAAATCTTTTTAATTCATTAGGCGAACTAATTGAAGAATTTAAACAAAATGAAAAAGAAATTAAGTTTCTTGGTGGGAGTGAACAAGAAAAACAAAATCTAATAGATCTATACACTTATCAAATTCAGGAAATTGACAATGCAAAATTGAAAGAAAACGAATTCGAAGAACTGCTTGAAGAAAAGAAAACAATGATGCAATTTGAAAAAATTAACGATAACTTAAAGGCGGCTTTTGGTGCATGTTCAAAGAGTGTCTATGGAGACAGTGCGCTTGATCTTGTTAACTCAACAATGAAAGCAATTCAAAATATAGAAAATATTAATGAACACTATCATAGCCTTTGTGAACGAATAAGAAGTTGTTTGATTGAATTGCAAGACATTTCGGATACAATTCATGACGACTTAAACAACAACACTTTCGACGAAGAAAGGTTTAATTTTGTCGATAACAGAATTGATTTCTTAAAAATGTTGTTTAGGAAATATGGCGGAAATTATGAAAATTTAATTAAGTATTATAACGATATATCAAGCAAATTAGATAACCTAATTGGTTCAACTGAAAAATATGAAAAACTTTTGACACAAAAAGAAATATTATTAGAAAAAATCAATTTTATTCAGGAAAAAATTAGTGCCGAACGTAAAATTGGCGCTAAAAAATTAGGCGAACAAATGGAAAAAGAATTGAAAACTTTGGGTATGCCAAACGCAAAAATGGAAATTTATTTTGATAAAATTGATGAGCCATTTTCTTTGCTTGGTCAAGATAGGGTTGAATTTATGTTTTCTGCAAATTTAGGCTTTGAGTTGAAGCCATTAAACAAAGTTGTTTCGGGTGGAGAGATGAGCCGTGTTATGCTGGCATACAAGATCTTGATATCAACAATAGATGACATACACACTATCGTGTTTGATGAGATCGATTCTGGTTTAAGTGGAAATATTGCATTTATTGTCGCTGAATACATGGCAAGATTAAGTCGCAACAAACAGATTTTGGCTGTGTCTCACCTTCCACAGATTTGTGCTATGGCAGATAGAAACATCAAAGTTGAAAAATTCATAGAGAATAATATCACAAGAACAAAATCAACAATTTTAACCGGTCAAAATTTATATTGTGAAATTGCCAGATTAATGGGTGTTAATCTTGACGAAAAAGGAATTCAAGTGAGCGCTGATTTAAAGGAAAAATCAAATCAATATAAATTGGAATTAAAGAATTAAAATTCAAATAAAAAAACACACTGTCGGTGTGTTTTTTATTTATTCAAAATTATTTTGAAATTTCAATTGCTGTAACAGGACAAAATTGTGCGCAACTGCCACATTTAATGCATTTTTTTGGATTTATTTGTGCTTTTCCTTTGACAATTGTAATTGCACCAACTGGACAAATTGACACACATGCCCCACAAGTGATGCATTTCTTTTCGTCTACCATAACTTTCTCCTTTCGGTGTGAAAATAATTCACATGTAAAGATATTATCATAAAAGAGTTTAAATGTCAACTTTTTATGACAATCCTGAATGTTTAAAAATATTATCACATGACAATAATAATTATTAAGAATAATTATTTTTAATTAATAACTAAAATTATTTGGAAATTAATTTGTTTTAAGGTATTATTATTGTAATGAAATTTGATGTTGCTGTAATAGGGGGAGGTCCTGCCGGATTAACTGCAAGCATATTTGTTGCTAGAGCAGGATTGAAAGTGATTTGTTTTGAAAAGCTTGCCATTGGTGGTCAAGCTGCTCTTTCATACGATATTTCAAACTATCCTGGTTTTAATTCCATTATGGGATTTGATCTTACTCAAAAAATGTTTGAGCAAGCAAAAAATTGTGGTGCCGATTTTGTTTTTGGAGAAGTTGAAAAAATTAAGAAAATTAAAAATGGTTTTTCAATTAAAACAAAAACTGAAGTTTATCACGCCTCAAAAATTATTATTGCGAGCGGAAATGAATCAAGAAAACTCGGTTTAAATGAGAAAGCATTTATTGGAAAAGGTGTGAGCTATTGCGCAAGTTGCGATGGAAATTTTTTCAAGGAAAAAGTTGTTGCAATTGTGGGTGGTGGCGATAGTGCATTTGAATATGCAGAATATCTATCCAACCTTGCAAAAAAAGTTTATATATTAAATCGTGGAGATAAATTCAGAGCGCATAGTTCAAGAGTTAAAAACGCCGAAAAATTAAAGAACGTGAAATTAATTAAAAATATTGAAGTTGAGAAGTTAATTGGCGATGAAGTTTTAACTAGTGTTTTATTAAGCAATGGTAACCAAATTCAACTTGATGGATTGTTTATTGCAATTGGTCATGAGCCAAACTTGCACTTTTTAGACTTTGAAATTGAAGTTGATGCTAGAGGATATATTGTTGTTGATAAATTTATGAAAACAAGCGAAGCAAACGTTTTTGCTTGTGGAGATATTGTTAGTAAACATTTTAAACAAGTGATAACAGCATGTGCAGATGGAGCAATTGCGGGAAATTCTTGCATAGGAGAGTAAGATATGAAAAAATCAAGTTGGACAACTTTTATACTTACGTTGTTAATGAGCGTGTGTGCTTGTTGTTTTGTTTCGTCTGAAAGTTTTGCGTCAAGCGTTTATGCTGCAAATCAAATCACTCAAGATTGTTATTATTTATTGAAAGAAAGTGAAACTCCATACTTGTCAACACAAGCCATTGGAAAAATTCAAGGTGCTGGTGATTTTGTTGTGGGCACTGAAAATGTGGTTCTAACAGCAACAGCCAACTCAAACTATCAACTTGTTGGTTGGCAAGTTACATATAACAATCAAGGAGATAGAACTGAATATTATGGAACAGATGGCCTTACTAATGATGCCAAAACAATTAAATTAACACCAAGTGGTGTGGTGGCTGAAGAAGAAAAAATTGAAGCGGTTTTAACTTTTATTGAATTTAATGGGCATTATGCTTCTGGAACATTCGAACTTTCACGAGTGTTTGAAGATGTGACAATTCTTCCCGTGTTTGATCATATTTATTATCAAGTTGTTATTAATTCTTTGGTTCACGTGTCGGCTCATGAAAATTATGTGAACGTTGGGGCAGATGTATTATATTATAATTCTTCTGAAACAATTTCAAATATCACAACCTATACTGATGCATATTTTCTAATCGGTGGAAACTATTACTATTATGGTGAGGTGAAATTTGATGGTGATGAATATTATAAAGTTCACAGCACACTAGAAGCAACGCCTCGTGAGCAAAAAGTTGAATATTCAAAAGGTGCATTTAGAATTAATGATAACGCAACAATAGATTTTGATGTTGACATCTCTTCCGATTTCAAAGAGAGCAAAAATATTGACTTAAAAACAGTGGTTGTTAATTTCGGAGATTCAGAACTTGAACTTGTTAAGGATGACGGCACGGCAGAGAATAATTGTTATACATATGAAAAAGATGATTATTTAAGAACAAGTAGCTATAACATTGAATTTAAAATCACAAATAGCGTTGACTATTTAAATATTGTAACATTGGGTTACCACAACCTATATGTTGTTGATCTTAACATTTTGATTGATGGTTCTAACGCACACGAAAAACATTCTGAAATTTTTGGAAATACAGCTTTAACAGCAAACAGCGTTATAAGCAATATTTCAATTTATAATTTCTATTCAAAAACCAATGCAAACAATCTTCAATTTTTAGTTAAATCAGCAACTGACAATGAGGCAAAATCTTTGGGTGTGGTTGCAATTCCAACAATAAGCAAAGAAGTTAATTATGAAACATATAGATATTATGAATTTGCAACACTTGATGGCGCAACCGCCACAAGCAAATATTATAGTAGTATAAGTGAAAACTTCACGATAACAATTGATTACACTTCAGTTAAGTATGCAGTTAGTTTCAAACTTGCCGAATATGTTGAAGACGATCAAGGCAATGGTCAATTATATGATATGATCGGAAATTCAAAAGATCCGGTTATGGTAAAAAGAGGCGAAACTCTTAATTTAACAGCATTGAGCATTGAAGATGTTCAAAATATTGGATATGAATTTGTCGGTTTTGCAGAAGGTTTTGCTGGCGAAATTACGGCAACTACGTCTTACACGGTCCCACAAGAAACTCCGGTTGGTAAGGAAATTTTGATTTGCTTCCAAAAAATTGAATATGAATTGATTTTTACTAATTATAACACAAAAAAGAATGGAGCAACTTATCCAATTAATAATATTACATTTACAAAAACCGGAAATCAAAAAACAGAAGCTGAAATTTTGTCATCGGCAAATTTGAGCACAAAATATGATGAAGGTTTGGGAATTTTCAAACCATACGCTTTGTCGATGAAAATCAAACTTGGCGAAAGTTTGCTTATCACGCATGTTGTCAATAGTGGCTTTAACATTCTTGGGTATAATTTGTCTGACATCGCTGGTGATTATTTCACAAATCACTCTTTTGAATTGAATGCAGAATTTATTTCAAGCAATAGTATAAGCGATAAAATCACAATCTATGTTCATGAAGATACAATATATTATACATTAACCTATTATATTGATCGTGCGCATGATAATAAATCAGGTCTAGATGTTATTATGGCAAATATTGATGTGGACACAGCTAAAGGTGTGGTTACGAAATATACACTCGTTGCAGATGGAGAGTATTACGAAATTTCTGAAGCAAACGGAAACACTGATGCAGAAGTTGCAAAAATAGTTGTTAGTCAACTCGAGTTAAATGATGTTGTTGTTTTAAAAAGCAATCCATTCATTAGAAACAAACAAATGCAAGATGAGTATTCATATTCTTTCAAATATTTCACAGAAAACGGATTGTCAACCTTGTCATATGACACAGTTGAAAATGCGGGTGAAACATATTATAACCACAATGAAACCATTGAAAGATCAAGAATAATTAAGGTTGTTTATTCAATGGCAACTTCAACGGTTATTGTTTCTCTTGAAGAAGAATTTGCAAGACTTCCTTATTTTACGTATTCTTATAATTTCACTCAAGATGAATTAATTGTTGAATCAGATAACAACATATTTGTTGTTGATGAAGGATTTATTCAAATTGAAATCGTTGAGGCAAGTATTGCATTTGGATATGAATTTGTTGGATATAAGTTAAATGGTAGTCAAACTATTATAAAAGTTGATGGATTTGTTTTTGAGCAAGCTGTTGACGATGGCTCCAATGAAATAGTTTTAGTGTTTAATCATATTGTTTACAATTTTTATTTTGAACAATATGGTGATCTAATCAATGGTGATCTGGTGGATTTTGGTGGAAATAATTATATTTCTCTAACTGTTGACAATAGATCTGTGGCCTTTGAAAAACCAGAAGGATATTATGTTTCAAATATCCGTTTCGGACAAGGATTGTATGAAGGATATTCTTCGATATACAAAGAAAACAATGATTATAGACTCAATGCGGATTTTATTAATTATTTATTGGATTTTGAAAGAATTCAATTTATATTTTTAGTGAGCAATCTTGGGGTTGCGAATCAAGATGGAATTATTGAAGTTAATGTTCGAATTGATTACGAGATATTTGTTTACTCTGTTTCTGTTGAATATGGTTTGGTTCAACCCAAAGGTGACGAATATGACGCCTTGCTAAGATATCCGGAAGTTAATTTGACATATGTTTATAACAATAGTCCACACACATTAACATCAACAATAGATGCCAATAATGTTATAACTTTTGATCAAGTTCCATATGGTTCGGTTGCAACTATTCGTGCGTTAAGTGGTGCACCAACCGGTCTTGCTGTTTCTGGCTGGAGATACGCAAATGGCGATCCAATTTTGGCAAATAACGCATCAGATTACATTCTTCTTGGTGAAATATTTGATGATTGGACAGTTCAATATAAATTCTTGTATATTTCATATGGCCTAAAAATTAACAAATTAGATGAAATTCAAGGTAAAGGCGAACCTGTTGTTGAGTTGAATGGCACACCAGCTGATCCAAATTTAATTCAAGCAACATTGTATGACAGAATTAAAATCAGTTCAAATGCAATTAGAAACAATGGTTATAAATTTAAATCAATCAATTATTTAAAGCCTACACATGTTAAATATGAATATGATCCTCAATCATGGGGAACGGAATATTCTAAGTTGTATTTTGTTAACGATCATAAACGAGTGTTAAACTCATCTTCAGAATATGATATTTCTAAGGAATATTATTATGTTGAAGAAATTAGCGTTACCGATCCAGACTACTTTATCGAAGAAGCATTCCATGTAAATAATTATATTTTTACTGATAATACAATAATGTTTGAAATTGAATATGAATTGTTACAATTTACAATAACAAACAGTATTAAAACAAATAATTTAGCTGTATTATTAGGAAAGGTTGGCAATGCTGGTTATAAAATTGAAATAGACCAAAATGATTTGTTGAGTTTTGCGCTCTCAGCACATGATACTGTTACTGGAAACATTCGACCTCTTGAAGCAGATTCAACTGTTACTTGCAATGATCAAGTCACCATAGAAGTTTTGATAAATAATCAGGCTTTAAACAAAACAGATGGAACTATTTATGATTTAAGCAAAGGATTAGCTTTATCATCAACTGTTAAAATTGCAGGTGTTTCATTTGGTATTGATAGGGTTCAAATTGGCAAATACTCGCTCAGGTTTTATGTGAGACAATTTATGTCTAACATTGTTGGAGATGATATTGAAGTTCAATATTTGCCAACACTAAAAACCAAACAGGTATATGCAACAACTGTGGTGGAAAATTCACCAACATTCTATCAAAATATTCACTTGATAATAAATCCTGCCGAGAAATATGGTTACGGAAACGATTCTTTCTACTCAAATACAAATTCATTTATATCAACTAATCTTGCATTTTTAACCATGGCAGATGTTATTGCAAGTTTTTCATCTGAAAACTATAAAAATAACTTTAAAATATCTGGCGTTAACATTTATTGCGATGGTAATTTGATTGTTCAGAATGATTATGCTAATTACGGTATTTCAGTTGATGAAAATTGGATTGTTTCTGCAAGAATAATGTGTGATGAATTGAGAATTGTGTTTAAAGTTCAACCAGTTATAACTTATAATGGAGGTCCAAACTTTAGCAAAACATTTAAATGTGATAATGATGGAAACGCTGTGGGACAAACATTGTCAGTTGGTGATGGAAGTTCATTCGATATTCAAATCGCAAGCGAGTTTGTAACAAAAGGATTAATTCAAATCCAATACCAGTCTATAACTTCTGGAGAGGTTAATTCAGATGTGACTTATTGCGATAGTTATAATGTTATAATCAACTTTATTCAATCTCCAGACTATGATTGGCTTTCAGATGTTACAATTTCTGAAACCATCACATTAACAATTGTTCCAAAAACAATTTATCTAACTTATGACGAAAGTAAAGTTGTTAAAACAAGCCAAGAATATAACGGGTCAAGTGATTGGGCTGTTCAAAGTTTGTTTAGTTTATTGCAATTTTATGACAGAGGAAATGTGAGAATTAATTATTTGGATGTTTTGAGCGACAATAAATTAGTTCTTGAAAATGGATTGGCATTTATAACTGCCGATGGTGAAAACAGAACTTCACGAGCAAATGAAGAAGTCTACTATAGTGTTTGTTTTTATAACTTTAAGTTAAATGGTTCAACATTTAACAAAAACTTTAGATTGTCGAATGATAAATTGCTTATTAAAGACTTGGTTCAAATCAAAAGAAGAGCCTTGAATTTGTTGGGAGTTAAATCATATGTCGTTGGCAAAGTTTTTGATGGTGGCGATAGGGCTGAACTTTCAACAACAGAATATGCAGAAATTAGAAATGTTGTTGTTGGAGATAGAGTAACATTAAATCCTGATAAATTAGATTTAAAATTTAAAAATTATTCTGTTGGAGCCAACAAAGAAGTTTTGATTATTTCTCAAAATGCTCTTGAGGGTGAAGATGCTTCAAACTATTGTGTTGCAGACATGACTGTTGGCGGACTTACAATATATCCTTACAGTGTGTCTGTCGAAGTTGAAGGTTTTGGTGAAGTTTCTGTTGTAAACATAAGAGGTCTAACAGAAAAAGATAAAATCGACTTAATCCCATTAAATGCTGTTTTGCTAGTAGAGCCTATTCTTGTGGAAAGTAATGAATATGTTAATATTTACAACGACATATCTAAATATTTAAGAGGAAACAATCAATTTGTTGTTGGCTATAAATTATCTATGATGGTTGATGGTGCAAAAACAACAGTAAACAAAAATTTATATTTGACTGTTCCGAGTGCAAAATATTTAACGGGTGTTTATTTCTTAACTGGGGAACAAACTGACAAACTTAATTATTTCTTAACTGATAATAAAATTTTGATAGACTTGCAACAAATGGAAGTTGATCTAGATTTGCTTATTATAACTCAAAAGAGAATATTCTTAAAACCTTGGCAAATAGTTTTAATTGTCGTATTAAGTGTTTGTGTGATTGCTGCAGTTGTTTTAACATTTATAATCATAAGAAAGCGTAAAATCGAAGAATATAGTGTGCATGATAAAATTTAGGAGATTATATGTTTGAATGTAAGTTTAAATATGAACTAGAAGATAGTATTGTTAGTGCAAAATATATTTATAAATCACAAAAAAGAAAACAGGATAAATTTATTGCAATTTTAATTCCAATACTTTTAGCCTGCATGATCGCAATGTTGGTTTATGATATTATAAAAGAAAAATCTATTGTTTGGGATATTGTGCTTATTGTTGCATTAGTTGTGCTTGAGATTATGTATTTAATAATGCCGGCAATGGTGATTAGTTCTCAAAAGAAAGCGTTTAATAATCAAAAAATTAACGAGATGGATTATATCTTAATTAAAATTGATGATCAAATGTGTGTTGAAACTCTTTTTAAAGATGAACAAGAAGTTTCAAAGAACATTCACGCATTAAAACAACTGACAAGTTATTTGGAAGATTCAAAGCGCTTGATTTTAGTTTTCAACAAGGTTGAGTATGTTTGCTTAAGGAAGGAAAACATAATCGGTGGACTTGAAAAACTAAAAACGAAACTTGAAAAAATTATGTCAAAAACAATAAATGGAAAAAAGTAGGTTTGACCTACTTTTTTTATGCATTCTAATAAAGTGAATTTATGAATAAGAAGAAATGGATTATTTGTTAGTTCTTGTAAATGTTTAATATCGTTTTAAAATGAAAAAACCACACATAAACACGTGTGGTTAGAGTTCAAACCCCCGATTGTTAAAAAATTTATTTCTTCAACAATTGCTTGAAAGATGCACTCAATTTAACTGTAGGTTTTTTGCAAGCAGCAACTTTGATCTTTTCACCAGTGAAAGGATTGAGTTTTGTCTTTGCTTTTTCAGATTTAATGCCAAAGTTCATAAAACCGATGAAGTGCATTTCATTACCTTTTTTAAGGTTAGTTTTCAATTGTTCACCAGCTGCATTTAAAATAGCTTTAACTTGAACTTGTGTGCAACCTGTTGCTTCGGCAACTTGTTTAATAAATTCACCTGCGCTAATTGTGTTCATATTTTTCTCCTTTTTGTTGAACTTTATCAACTATAAAAATGTTAGCAAAAAAAATTCCATAAATCAACTATTTTTAAGTGGTTTTTTTAAAAATTATTAATAATTTATTTTTGTAAAAAAGCTGCTTGTTTTTGAAATAATTTCTCTTTTTAAATTTATTTAATTTTTCATATTATTTTATTGAAAATAATAACAATTTAATGTAAACTAGTTGTTATGGAAAGATTAGATAAGGAATTGATAAACAGAAATCTTGTTGAAACAAGAACAAAGGCGCAAGAATTAATCGCAAGTGGCGCTGTGAATGTTAATGGCAAGGTCAAAACAAAATCGAGTTTTTTAATTCATGAAACCGATGAAATTAAAATTGACAACACTGATGTTTTAAAATATGTCTCACGCGGTGGTTTTAAATTGGAAAAAGCGCTAGATGTTTTTAAGTTTGATGTTAAAAATAAAACGGTGTTGGATATTGGTTCGTCAACAGGAGGATTTACAGATTGTGCGCTTCAAAAAGGTGCCAAAAAGGTTATTGCGGTTGATGTTGGAACATATGTTATGCATAAAAGTTTAAGAGAAAATCCAAAAGTCGAATTGTATGAAAACACAAATATTAAAGACTTATCGCCTGAAAAGTTTTTAGGGGTGGATTTGGTTGTTGTTGATGTTTCTTTTGTAAGTTTAGAGCAGATTGTTGAAAAGATTAGCCGTGAAAATATTGTTGCAGATATGATTTGTTTAATTAAGCCACAATTTGAATGTGGCAAAGAAATTGCCACAAAATATAGTGGTGTCATTAAAAGCAAAACTGTTCATAAAGATGTGTTGAATAAGGTTGTTAAATTCTTTAATAAAAATAATTTTTATCTTCAAGGTTTAGATTTTTCACCAATTAGAGGTGGAGATGGAAATATTGAATATATTTCATGTTTTACCAATAAAATTGACAGAAATATTAACATGGATGCTAGCAAAATCATAAATGCGGCTTTTAATAATTAGGAGCAACAATTGTTGCTTCTTTTTATATATTTTATATATAAATTTTGTTTTATCTATTGCAGTTTTCTCTTGTTTATGTTAAGATATAATGATAAAATGAATAAAAGTAGGTAAAAATATATGGACATAAGAAATATTGCAATTATTGCGCACGTTGACCATGGTAAAACAAGTTTGGTAAATGCGCTTTTGAAACAAGGCGGAATTTTTAGAGATAATCAAGAAGTTCAAGATAGAGTTATGGATAGTAATGCGCTAGAAAGAGAAAGAGGCATTACAATTCTTTCTAAAAACTGTTCAGCGTTTTATAATGGAACAAAAATCAACATTGTTGACACTCCAGGGCACGCAGACTTTGGTGGCGAGGTTGAACGTGTTCTTAAAATGGTTGATGGAGTTTTGCTTGTTGTTGATGCTTTTGAAGGTCCAATGCCTCAAACTCGTTTCGTTTTGGAAAAAGCCCTTGAACTAAACTTAAAAGTTGTTATTGTTGTCAACAAAATTGACAAGCCAGATGCTAGATTAGATCAAGTTGGAGATGAAGTGCTTGAACTCATGCTTGAACTCAACGCAACTGATGAACAACTTATGAGTCCGATTATTTATTGTTCAGCTCGTGCAGGAATTGCAACTGCAGACTACAAAACTCAGGGAACAGATATGAAACCATTGTTTGAAGCAATTGTGAGTCACATTGATGCTCCAAAGATGGAAACTGAAAAACCATTCCAAATGCTTATCTCTTCAACTGAGCACAATGACTACCTTGGAAAACTTGCGGTTGGAAAGGTTGAACAAGGATCAATTAAACTCAATCAGACAGTTTGTGTTAAGAATTATTTTGACGAAACCAAGTCATACAATGGCAAAGCGGTTAATATTTTCAACTTTGAAGGTTTGAAACGTGAGGCAATTGAGGTTGGAAGCGCTGGTGACATTGTTTGTATTGCAGGAATTCCAGACATAACTATTGGTGACACAATAAGTGAAACACCAGAAATGGAAGCAATTCCTTTTGTTAAAATTAGTGAGCCAAGCGTTGAAATGACATTTATGGTTAACGACAGTCCGTTCGCTGGAAAAGAAGGAAAGTATGTAACAAGCCGTCACATTAAAGATAGATTATATAAAGAAGCAGTTAAAGACTTGTCTCTACGTGTTCAAGATGGTGAAACAGCCGACCAATTCAAAGTCCTTGGTCGTGGTGAAATGCATTTGTCAATTTTAATTGAAAATATGCGTCGTGATGGATATGAGTTCCAAGTGAGCCGTCCAAGAGTTTTGTTTAAAACAATAGATGGTGTTCGTCATGAGCCAATTGATAGAGTTATGCTCGACGTTCCAACAGAATGTGTTGGTTCAGTGATGCAATCTATGGGCGAAAAGAAAGGTGAACTTATTGATATGCACCAAACAAGCGAAACAAGAATGAGACTCAATTTCTACGTTCCAAGCCGTGGTTTGTTTGGTTATAAATCACAACTACTTACCGACACTCGCGGTGAAGGTGTTATAAACTCGATTTTTGATAGTTATCAACCATATAAGGGTGACATTGAAGGACGAAATTTTGGCTCATTAATTTCTTACGAAACTGGTGAGGCTGTAACTTATGGATTATTTAACGCTCAAGGTCGTGGAAGATTACTTGTTGGGGCTGGCGAAAAAGTTTACTTGGGTCAAGTTGTTGGATCAAATCCTAAGGGTGACGATATTGTTGTTAACGTTTGTAAGAAAAAACAACTCACTAACACTCGTTCATCTTCAAGTGATGAAGCGCTTAAACTTGCTCCAATTATGGTGTTAAGTTTGGAAGAAGCTCTTGAATTTATCGCAGATGACGAACTTGTTGAAGTAACTCCAAAATCAATTAGAATACGTAAAGCAATTTTGGATCACGGACTTAGAGCAAAAAGTAAAAAACCAGTGGTGGATTAATGAGAAGAGTTAATAATAGAGATGACGTCTTTAAAAATATCATAAAAGTTGCAAAACGAATTGCAATTACCATTTTGTGCTGTGTTCCCGTTATGATTATTTTTGGATATTTAACAAGAAATATTATAACTAATGACGTTCTACAAATTATTTGTTTCATGTTGATTATGGGAACGGCAGTCGCAATTGTTGAAGTGATCGCTCGCGCAAAAGAAAAAGCACAATCTGAAGAAATTGAAATTAAACGTGACGTTTTTAAATAATAAGGACAAAAATGGAAATTTTAATTAAAAAAACAATAGCTCAAGATGCTAAAGATCTGATTAAACTCAACAATTTGGTTTGGAGAGATACTTATTCACACATTTTTCCTGAAGAAGTTTTCTTGGAGAGAGAAAAAAACAATCAATCAAGAATTGAGTTTAAGAAAAATTTTAAATTTAATCAAAATGAAAGAGTTAACTTTGTTGCTGTTGTTGATGGAAAAATAGTTGCATATCTTGATGGGCAAATTGAAAGTCAATATGAACATTTTAAAAATTTGGGTTATGCTGATTTATGTGCAATTTACATCAATCCAAAATTCCAAAGAGCAGGAATTGGAACAATGTTATTTAATAAATTTAAAGCAGAAATAAAAAATCTTGGTGCTACTAAATTTGTGATTGGTGTTTTAAAAGACAATTTGAAAGCAAGGAAGGTTTATGAAAAGTGGGGTGGAAAATTGAGCAAACACACTCAACCACTCACAAAGTTAAACAAAGATTACGAAGAAGTGTTTTATACTTTTGAAATATAAAAGCAATTAAACTAAAAGGAGAAAATAATGGCAGAAAAAAGAGCTAAGATTTTACCAAATGATTTGGAAGCAGAACAAAGTTTGTTGGGATGTTTGTTCATATCTCAAGATGCTTGCATTGAAGTTTTTTCAACATTACAATCCAAAGATTTTTATTCAAATGCTCACCAAAAAATTTATCAGGCAATGAAAGACAATTATGATAAAAATGTTGCAGTTGACTATATCACTGTTTGTAAAGTGCTCGAAACTAAAGGTGAGTTGGAAGAAGTTGGTGGTTTAGGTTATATAACAGACCTTACAAACTATGTTCCAAGTGCTGCAAATTTTAAACACTATGCAGACATTATTAGAAACGACAGCATTCTTCGTCAAATTATTGATGCAAGCCAAGCAACAATTAATGATGCGTTTGAAAGTGTTGATGCTGGAAATGTTTTAGCACGTGCTGAAAAATTGATTTTTGACATATCTCAAACCAAATCAAGAAGTTCGCTTGAACACATTAAATATGGTGTTACTGAAGCAATTGATATGATGGAAAAACTCGCAATTGACCCTAACGCAAATGCTGGTGTAAAAACAGGTTTCCCAACTCTTGATAAAATCACAAACGGATTTAAACCTGGTGAACTTATAATTATTGCAGCTCGTCCTGGTATTGGTAAAACAACACTTGCTGTTAACTTTGCAATTAATTCTGCAGTGAAATTCGGAAAATCTGTTGCAATGTTTGACCTAGAAATGAGTGCGCTTCAAGTTGCTCAAAGATTTATTTGTGCAACAGGGCGTGTTCCAATGGATATGGTTAAAGGTGGAACAAAAGATCAAAATGCTTGGGCAACACTTTTTGAAACCAAGAAGATTTTGGAAAATACAAACATCTATATTGACGACACAACAACAATCACTCCTGCTGAAATCTTATCTAAGTGCCGTCGTCTTAAAGCACAAAGTGGTCTTGATATGGTTATCATTGACTATCTTCAACTTATGAAAGCTGAAAAAGCAAGCAAAGATGGAAACCGTCAACAAGAAGTGGCAGACCTCACTCGTTCAATTAAACTTGCTGCTCGTGAGTTGGGTTGCCCAATCTTGCTTTTGTCACAATTAAACCGTGGTGTTGAACAACGTAGTGACAAAACTCCACAATTATCAGATTTGAGAGAATCAGGATCAATTGAACAAGACGCAGATATTGTTATGTTTATCTCAGATCGTGCCGACGAAAGTGTTAAAGAAGATGATGGCGATGATGCAATAGATTACACTCTTGTTATTGCAAAACATCGTAACGGTATGCGTGGCAATATTCCAATCAAATGGAAGAGTGAATTCACTCAATTCTATGAACCAGGAAAGGATATCCTTTACACAAAAAACACATCAAAAGTTCAAAAAGACACAGTTCTAACCCCTGTTGGTGATAGTGATATTGATGATGTTTTTGGAGAATAATATGAGAAGAACGGCGAGTGTTACAAAAGAAACACGAATAGAAGAAAGATTAAAAAAGATTGCTGAGTTTTATGATTTGGCTTATATGGTTAATGGAGTTAGTAGGCAACTTTTAAGTTTTAAAAAAGAATTAAAACTCGAAAACGATGAGAAAGTGTTGTTTAATTCTTGCAAGATTATTGCTTCACAAATTTATCAGTTGGAGAAAGTTGCAGAGAAAGATCCAACAAAGAAAGCATATCTTAGTGCTGCAACCAATTTGAGACAAGTGTTTAATCAAATTAGAGATTTGATAAGTGAAGAATATAGAACATTGAGAAAGCGTAATGATAGATTACCTCAAATTTCAACAATAATATAAATTAATAACATAAATGACAAAACTAGATTAAAAGGAAAACAAATAAGGTGGCAACAAAAGGAAAAGACAAAATAATAGATGGTCAAATTGCATTTGATTTCTTGAGTGAAATTGAAGTTGTTAAGCCAGAGAAGAAAGTAAAGAGAGTTGTTAAAGTTGAAAAGAAAAAACCAACAAAACCTGCTCAAATTATCAAATATAAGAAACCTAAAGAGAAAGTGGAAAAGAAAAAAAGCAAAAAGAAGAAGTTTAAATGTATTAAATCAAACCACTTCAAAAAGGCAAGAAAAGTTAGAAGAATTCCAAGAAGACTTAAAAGGAGAATTTAGAAATGTTGATTGATGAAATAAAAAAAGATAATGTTCAAGCAATGAAAGATAAAAATGTTTTGGCTCGTGCTATTTATGGCGTTGTTATGAACAAGGTTTTGCTTGCAAACATTGAAGCAAAAAAAGATGGCAAGGAACTAAGCGACACGGACGTTGTTCAAATCTTGCAAAAAACAATTAAGGAACTAACTGAAGAGAGAGAAAATTATCTTAAAGCTGGAAACATGGTAGAAGCAGAAAACATTGAAAAGCAAAAAGAAATTTTAACTAAATATCTTCCTAAAATGTTAAGCGAAGATGAAATTAAAGCTATCATTGCTACTATGGAAGATAAGTCAATGCCTAGTATTATGAAGCACTTTAAAGCAAACTATGCTGGAAAAGTTGATATGAGTTTAGTTAACAAAATTGCTCGTGGGTAATTATGCGATTAGTTATTCAAAGAGTTAAGTCGGCACGACTCAGTGTTGATGAAAAATTGATTAGTGAAATTGGTGTTGGGCTTATGGTGTTTGTTGGAGTTGTTAAAGGCGATGCTCACGAACAAGTTAAAAAGGCGGCAAATAAAATTTCAACAATTAGAATTTTTGAAGAAGATGGAAAAATGAACAAAAATCTTCACGATGCAAAAGGTGAAGTGTTGCTTATTTCAAACTTCACTTTATGTACAAAAGAAACAAGTGGTGCTCGTCCTGATTTTACATTATCAGCTGAAAGAGAAACAGCAAATAACTTATATCAAGAACTTGCAAACCAACTTGACCAGTTAAACGTTCCTGTTAAAATGGGAGTGTTTGGTGCTGACATGCAAATTGATGCTCAAATGGATGGGCCAATTACGATTTATAAAGAGATTACTTAAAAGGAGAAAAGCCTACTAATTTTGGGCGAAATAATTATGGACGGAAAAAAAATATTTGATTTAGCAGTGGAATTAATTGATAGAATGGAAGTTGCAAGCAAAGAAGCAGCAATGGTTAAAATCGAAATGGGTAATGAAGATTTATTCTTCGTGCACGATGGTGATGATGAATACGTTAATCCTAAACATTTGCCACTATCTAAACATTTTCAAATAAAGCAACTTTCAGATTTTATTAGGTACTATAGAGATATTAATGAAGATTCTTTAAAAATGATATTAAGTATGAACAAAACAAAATTCCAATTTTTAATTGAAGTTCAAGAGACTGTTCCAAACTTGATTCAAGAAGTAAGAGCAACTGAAGATGATAGAGTTATTTCATATCTCTATGCTGTTAACAAAATGTATCCACATAAAAAAGAAGATGGAGTAAGTTTATAGTTATACACACAAAAGGGGGATTTGGTGGAAAAACTAGTGGACACAAGCAAATCAATTCATGACAAAATTGTGAAAACAATGATAAAGAGAATTGATTCAAGTCAAATCAAGAAAATTATCGATGCAGGCAGTGGAAAAACCAGTGCCAGCATTTTGCTTAAATATTTCCAAAACGCAACTGTTGATGCGGTTGTTTATCCGGGTGATAACAGAAAGAAAAATCCGCTTGAAAATTCAATCGGATCTAATAGGTTAGAAATTGTTGAAGCAGATATGTGTTCAACTTGTTTTAGAAAGAAGTATGATTTTTGCATGGCGCATTTGCTTTTGGGAGAAGCGCATAATTTTGGAAATCATTTTTCAGATTTGTTTCATCAATTAATGGATATAAAATCTAAATACTACCTAATTATAGACATATTTGAAGATCCGGCTGTTCACTTTAGATATGTTGAACAATATTTAAAAGAAAAAGGTTTTAAAATATTAAAGAAAAAGAAATTTAAAAATCCAAATCCAGAACACTATCCAAAAGTGAAATATGACAAGTATAAACTTGAATTTGATAGCAAGCATTATTTGGCTTATCTGATAGAGAGAGTTTAAAACAAGCACTATCTAGTGCGTTTAGTAGAAAAATTATAAGGAGAAAAATATGAATAAAGAAAAATTTTATATTACAACTGCAATTGCTTATACTTCAGGAAAGCCTCATATTGGAAACACTTATGAGATTATTCTTTCTGATGCCATTGCGAGAGCAAAGCGAATGCAAGGATATGATGTTTTCTTTATGACAGGAACAGATGAGCATGGTCAAAAAATTGAAATGAGAGCGGAAGAAAAAGGGCTCACTCCAAAAGCTTTTGTGGACGAAGTTGCGGACAATATTAAGCATATTTGGGATTTTATGAATATTTCATATGATAAATTTATCCGTACTACAGACGACGACCATGAAAAGTGTGTTCAAAAAATATTCAAGAAATTCTATGATCAAGGCGATATCTATAAGGGACATTACGAAGGAATGTATTGCACACCTTGTGAAAGTTTTTGGACAGAAAGTCAATTGGTTGATGGCAAATGTCCAGACTGTGGAAGAGAGGTTAAACCAAGCCAAGAAGAAGCATATTTCTTTAAGATGAGCAATTATGCAAATCGACTTTTAAAACACGTTTTAACTCACCCTGAATTTATGACTCCTGTTAGTAGAAAAAACGAAATGCTCAACAACTTCATTCTTGCAGATGAATTTATCGGAAAGAGTGATGAAGAATTGATTGCGGCAATTGAAAATGGTAGCATTAAAACCAAACTTCAAGATTTGTGTGTGAGCAGAACATCGTTCAAATGGGGAATCCCTGTTGATTTTGATGACAGACATGTTGTATATGTTTGGCTTGATGCACTCAATAACTACATAACAGGAATTGGTTATGATATTGACAATCCAACTGAGCAATTTAAAAAATTATGGCCAGCAGATGTTCATGTTGTTGGTAAAGATATTGTTAGATTCCACACTATTTATTGGCCAATTTTCTTAATGGCTTTAGGCGAAGAATTGCCAAAACAAGTTTTGGGTCATCCATGGCTTCTTCAAGGTGGCGAAAAGATGAGCAAATCGAAAGGAAATGTTTTGTATTTTGACGATTTAGCTTCAATTTTCGGCGTTGACTCAGTTCGTTATTATGTTTTGAAAGAACTATCTCAAACTTCAGATGGAACCATCACTTGGGAATTGGTGACAGAAAGAAATAATGCTGATTTATCAAATGTTTTGGGTAACCTTGTAAAACGTACTCTTGGAATGAGTAATCAATATTTTAATGGAAAAGTTAAAAACTATAATGTTAGCGATCCAATTGACGATGAATTGAAAGCGGTTGTAACCAATGCGAGAGATAAGGTTTTTGGCAGAATTTCTGAATACAAGGCAATTGAAGCGCTTGAAGAATTGTGGGCAGTGTTTAGACGTGCAAATAAATATATCGACGAAACAGAACCATGGAATTTGAACAAAGACGAAAGCAAACGTGAACGTCTTTCAACTGTTTTGTTTAATCTTCTTGAAGCAATTAATGTTGGTGCAAATCTTCTCGCTCCATTTATGCCAGAAACCGCAAACAAGATATTTAATGAATTGGGTGTTCAACCACGTAATTATGAAGAATTAGATAACTTTGCAGCAATTAACGAATTTAATGTTACGAACAATCCACAAATCTTGTTTAACAGAATTAAATTTGAAGATATTAAACCTATAATTGAAGAAATTCAAGCAAAACAAAAAGCAGAAAATGCTCCTGTTATTGAATTTAAAGAGGTTGAGCCTATCGCAATTGATGACTTTGCAAAAGTTCAAATGAAAGTTGGTGTTGTTCTAGACTGTGAAGCAGTTCCAAAATCAAAATTATTACATTCAACAGTTAGAGTTGGAAGCAAAACATTATCAATTTTATCTGGAATTGGTAAGTTCTACACTCCTGAACAAATGAAAGGAAAGAAGGTTGTGGTTGTAACCAATCTTCCACCAAGAGAAATGAAAGGTTATTTGAGCGAGGGAATGATTATTTGTGCCGAAGATGAAATAGGAAATGTTTCACTTTTGTCTCCAGAAAAAGATATTATTGCAGACGGATCAAATATTTCATAAATGAAGAAGTGGCAGTGGCTTATTAAAGGAGAAAACAATTATGAAAATAGTAAGAATAAAGGATAATGAATATGAAGAAGTGAGCAAACTTATTGAAAAGACGGCACGAATTTGTTTTACCGATTATTATCCTCAATCAGAAATAGATGCTGTATGTTCTAGTTTGGATGCTGAAGGTGTTAGAAAGCGTGCAAGTTGGACTCATTTCTATGTTTTAAAAGAAGAAAACAAAATTGTTGGATGTGGTGCAATTGGACCTTACTGGGATAGTGAAACTGAAAGCAGTTTATTTACAATTTTTGTGGATCCAGATTATCAAGGGAAAGGTTATGGAAGAAAGATTATTGAAACTCTTGAGCAAGATGAATATTTCTTGAGAGCAAAAAGAATTGAAATTCCAGCAAGCATGTATGCAATTCCTTTTTATAAAAAGATGGGCTATGTTCACAAAAATAATGAATTGATTTATAGTGATGGTCACTTTGCAATGGAAAAATTCAATCCCAATTTCATAGAAAAAACAATTTAAAAAGTTGCTTTATGCAACTTTTACGTTCCCTTAGTTAAATGGATATAACAAGCCCCTCCTAAGGGCTAGTTGTGAGTTCGATTCTCGCAGGGAGCACCAAAAAACACGACTTTGTTAGTCGTGTTTTTCTTTTTCGTTGTTCCATGTTTCTTTTGCCCAAGATTTTTCTTGGCAATGTGGGCAACGAAGATATCTTCTTGTTAGTGTGTGAACAGCCCATAAACTTGCATTAATTGATGGTTTAAATTGTTTATAGCATTTTCTGCAAACAAATTCTGCATTTGGGAAATAGAGTACACAAGTTAAGATAAATAGCGCAATAAATACAATAGTTGAAACTAGCATTGTCCACCATAATTGGGAATTATGCTCCATTAAAACACCAGAAAGCACAAAACCAAGAAGGCTTAAAATTGTCAAGATTGCACTAATAATATATAATGTTTTCTTTTTCATATAAATATTATATCAAATTAGTTTTTAATTTACAACTATTTAAGTATATTTTAATTTTTCACTTGTTTTTTTAATATTTTTTTGTTATAATTATGTTATATTATATATAACATAAAATTTTTAAATAATTTGATTTTTTAAATAATTATTATTCTAAAAAATTTAAACAAATTTCGCAAATAATTTTTGCATTAAGGAGAATGGAATGACAGACGATTTGAAAGTTACAAATGAATATGGTGCGAGTGAAATTCAAGTTCTTGAAGGGCTTGAACCTGTTAGAAAAAGACCAGGTATGTATATTGGCTCAACCGATGAACGCGGCCTTCACCATTTGGTGACAGAAATTGTTGACAACTCAATTGATGAAGCATTGGCTGGTTATTGTAATGAAATCGGCGTTGTTTTGCATGATGATGGCTCAGTGAGCGTTCAAGATAATGGTCGTGGAATTCCAACAGGTATTCACCCCAAAGAAGGTGTTTCAGCAGCAGAACTTGTTTTAACAAAACTTCATGCTGGTGGTAAATTTGGCGGTGGGGGTTATAAAATCTCTGGCGGTCTTCATGGCGTTGGTTTAAGTGTTGTTAATGCGCTCAGCGAAAATCTTGTTGTTGATATAAAACAAAACGGAAAACATCATCACCAAGTTTATCATCGTGGGATTCCAGAAGCAAGACTTGCAGTTGTTGGTGAAGTTGATGAGAAAGATACAGGAACAAAAGTAACGTTCAAACCAGATCCTGAAATTTTCCCAATTGTTGAATTTAATTATGATATTTTAAAATCTCGACTTAGAGAAATTGCATTCTTAAATAAAGGCTTAAGAATTACAATTAAAGATGAACGCTTTGAAAGAGAACAAGAAAATGTTTATCAATTCATGGGTGGAATTCAAGAATTTGTTGCAGACTTAACCGAAAACAAAAATTGCGTTTTCCCTGATCCAATTTATGTTGATAAAATTTATAAATATAGACGCAAAGACGAAAACGGTATTAGCCGTGATGCAACTTGCGAAATTGAATTTTCTTTCCAATTCACTGACACTTACACTGAAAATATCCACAGTTACTGTAATAACATTCACACTGAAGAAGGTGGAAAGCATGAAGAAGGTTTTAAAAACAGTTTAACAAAGATTATCAATGAGTATGCTCAAGAAAACAAACTTATGAAAGAGAAAATGAAACTTTCAGGTGAAGACACCCGTGAAGGTATTGTTGCTGTTATTTCAGTTAAGGTTGAAGAACCTCAATTTGAAGGCCAAACAAAAACAAAACTTGGAACAGACGAAATTAAAGGCTTCACAGCAAAAGCAATGGAAGAAACTTTAAAGGACTATTTGGAAGAACACCCAAAAGAAGCAAGAGAATTAATCAACAAATGTCTTCTTTCTCAAAAGGCAAGAGAAGCTGCTCGTAATGCTCGTGAAGACACAAGAAGAAAAAGCGCAATGGATAGCATGGCGCTTCCTGATAAATTTGCAGACTGTTCAAGTAGAGATGCAAGCATTTGTGAAATCTTCATAGTCGAAGGTAACTCAGCGGGCGGTACAGCAAAAAATGGAAGAGATAGAAATTATCAAGCAATTTTACCTCTTCGTGGTAAAATCTTGAACGTTGAAAAAACACGACTTGCTCGTGCGCTTGAAAATGAAGAAATAAACACAATGATAACAGCATTCGGTTGTGGAATTCATGAAAACTGTAATCCTGAAAAACTTCGTTATGACAAAGTTGTTATAATGACAGATGCCGACGTTGACGGAAGTCACATTCAAATATTGATGCTCACATTCTTCTATCGTTATATGAGACCACTTATTGAAACTGGACATATCTATCTTGCTCAACCACCACTTTATCGAGTGATTAAGGGTAAGAAAACATATTATTACTATACTGAAGAAGAAAAAGCAAGAGGCGTTGAAGAACTCGGTCAAATCAATGACATTCAACGTTATAAAGGTCTTGGTGAAATGGATGCTGATCAGTTGTGGGACACAACAATGAATCCTGAAACAAGAACACTTAAAAGAGTTACAATGAAAGATGCTGTAACTTGCAACGAAATCTTCGACATGCTTATGGGTGACAGACCTGAAGCAAGAAGAGAATTTATTGAGAAAAACGCAACAAGAATTGCCAATCTTGATGTGTAATGAAAAGCAAATTATTGGAGAAAAAATAGATGGCTAAAGATAGATTTGAAAAAATAGACAACACAAGATATATTGACATCGACATTGAAAATGAAATGAAAGACTCTTTCATTGCTTATGCAATGGCGGTTAATGTTTCACGTGCAATTCCAGATGTTAGAGATGGTTTAAAACCTGTTCACAGAAGAATTCTTTATTCAATGAACGAAATTGGTTTAACGAGTGATAAGCCGTTTAGAAAATGTGCAAAGATTGTCGGTGATGTTTTAGGTAACTATCACCCACACGGAGACTCTTCAGTTTATGATGCGCTTACTCGTCTTGCTCAAGATTTCACAATCAATGAACCACTTATTGATGGTCACGGAAACTTCGGTTCAGTGGACGGAGATGAACCAGCTGCTTATCGTTACACAGAAGCAAGACTTAGCAAAATTGCAAGTGAACTTCTTCGTGACATAAACAAAGATACTGTTGACTTTATGCCAAACTTTGATGAAGAAAAAGTTGAGCCAAAAGTTTTACCTTCCCGTTTTCCAAATTTGTTGGTTAATGGTTCTGACGGTATTGCTGTTGGTATGGCAACAAGCATCCCACCTCATAACATGAATGAAGTTATCAATGCTGTTATTGCAATGATTGAAAACCCAAGCATAACAATTGATGAATTGATGGGCTATATTCCAGCACCGGATTTCCCAACGGGTGGTGAAATTTTAAGTAATGCAGGAATTCAAGAAGCATATAGAACTGGTCATGGCTCTGTAGTGATGCGTGCCAAAACTGATTTTGAAAGTTTTGATGATGGAAGACGTTGGAGAATTATTGTTACTGCAATCCCTTATCAAGTTAATAAATCAAAACTCGTTAAACAAATTGCAACGCTTGTTAAAGAAAAGAAAATTGATGGAATAACTTATGTTGGTGACCAATCTTCTGGACGTGAAGGAATGAGAGTTGTTATTGAACTAAGAAGGGACGCCAACCCTCAAATTATATTAAATCAATTGTATAAACACACTCAACTTCAACTTAGCATGGGAATAAACTTCTTAGCTCTTGTTAATCGTGAACCAAAAGTGATGAATTTGCAAGAAATTATTTTCCATTATTTGCAATTCCAACGTGAAGTTATAACAAGAAGAACAAAATACGATCTTAACAAAGCGGAAGAACGCGCTCATATTTTAGATGGCTTGGTTATTGCTGTTAACAATATTGATGAAGTTATTAAAATCATTAAACAAAGTGCTGATAAAGCTATAGCTTTAAGCAATTTACAAGAAAGATTTGGTTTAAGTGATCGTCAAGCAAATGCAATTCTTGAAATGAAACTTTCTAGACTTACAGGTCTTGAAGTGGAAAAACTCAAAGGTGAGCTTAAAGAGCTTGAAATTGCAATTGAAAACTTCAAAGCAATTTTGGCGGATAGCCATAAAGTTGATGATATAATCAAAGAAGAATTAATTGAAATTCGTGATAAATATCCAACTCCTAGAAAAACTGAAATTATCATGGATTATAGCGATATTGATATTGGAGATTTGATTGCTCGTCATGATGTTGCAATTTCGCTCACAAGCCAAGGATATATCAAGCGTTTACCTGTGACCGAGTATAAATCTCAACACAGAGGCGGACGTGGCGTAAATGCGCATAAAACGAAAGAAGAAGATAGAGTCACAGATATGTTTGTTGTTAACAGTCATGATGACTTGATGTTCTTCACAAATAAAGGTAAAGTTTATGTGCTTAAAGCATACATGATTCCTGAAGCAACAAAACAAACAAAAGGTAGAGCTTTAGTTAACCTTCTTCAACTTGACGGAGAAGAAAAAGTTAACACAATTCTTCCACTTGATTTAAGTGAAGATAACTTCTTAATTCTTGCAACAAGAAAAGGTTTGATTAAGAAAACCAAAATTGCAGAATTTGATAATATTAGAAAGAATGGTAAAATTGCAATCCGTCTTCTTGATGATGACTCCCTCATTAGTGCTCAAATTGTTAAAGACAATGACGAGTTGTTGACTGTTGCAGACTCTGGAAAGTGTTTGAGATTTAAAGCAAGTGCTGTTAGAACTGTTGGAAGAACTTCTCAGGGAGTTAGAGGAATTAAGATTGACGTAACTGAAGAAGTTGTTGATCTTATCAAAGTTGATCCTGAAAAAGAAATTTTAACAGTTACTGCAAATGGTTATGCAAAGAGAACAAGACTTAGTGATTATCGTTTGCAAGGACGTCGTGGAAAAGGTGTTAAAGCAGGTGTGTTTAATGATAAGACTGGTAAAGTTGTTGCACTTCGTTTGGTAACTGAAGAAAACGATATTTTGGCTATCTCTCAAGATGGTGTTATGATTAGAACTCATGCAGACACAATTAATCTTGTTGGAAGGAATAGCTTAGGCGTTCGACTTATGAAGGTTGGCAAGAAGGATACAGTAGTTAGCGTTTCAGTTGTTGATCGCGAAGCAGATGAAGAAATTGTTGAAACTGAAGAAGAAAATGTTTCAACTGAAATAAATTCAACAGAAGAATAATATAATAATTGAAAGTGAGCAACTGCTCACTTTTGTTATTAATTTTGAAAAATAAATAAAAACAATAAAACTGAAGCTATTTTATTGAATTTTGTGTGAAATAATATATAATTTAAATAAGAATGAAAAATAATTTAACAAAAAAATCAATTAAATCAATATTTTTAATTATAATGCTTATGATTATTGCATTAAGTTTTTGTGGTTGTGCTCAAGTTCGAGCCATGACAATAACCAATGAAGATAACACCATTGATGAGTTTGTTACAATAACAATTATTCCAGAAGAAGTGATTTCAGCAGACTACAATGTTGTTGAATTAAAAAATGATATTAAAATAGAATCTCAAGCTCAAGCGCAATCAATGAAAGATGATCTGAACGAAAAAATATTTAAAGATTTATTGCGTGTTGGGGATCAAGAAAGTATTAATATTTTAAATTCATTCAAAAATGGCATTGATATTATTAAAAGTGATTGGAAGGATAACACATATGCAATAGGAATCCGATTTAAAAATATTGATGTTTACAAATATTATTATGGAATTAAAGAAAACACAAAAACTGAAATGCAAACAGAAGAACATTTCTTTTATGATAAAGTTTATTACTATGCAAACACAATGTATGTTAGACCTGAACATCGTGAGCTTTACAATAAAGTTAAGGCTTATTATTCAGCGAAATATCCTGATTTGATCAATAGTGAAAGCAATGAGTTGTTGTATACTTACAAAACAGAGTTGCGCCGTCAACACAGCGATGCGGATTATATCATAAAACAAGATGGTTATTATTATCATACATGGGTTGTTGATCCCGAAAACTTAGATGAACCAATTATGCTATACTATAACATTGCGAATCCTGAGAATTATATTATTGTTAGTATTGGCATAACTTTAGGTGTTACATTAATTTTATCAATAGTTGGTTTAATAATTAAGTTAACCCAAAAGAAAGTTCAACCAATAGAAATAAAAAAAGAAGATGATTAATTTCATCTTCTTTTTACCAATCATAACGTCTTGATGGGACTTTGATGTCTGTGTAAAATTTTAAATAATCATCTGCAAACTTATTTTGTGGTTTTGGATTTTTTGGTGGTGTGAAACTGACTTTGCGTTTATAGTTTTTGTTTTGTTCTTTTGGTTTTTTAATAATCTTAACTTTTGGCATAATTGGTCCTTTTTAAAAATTATAAATAAATTAATAAAATATTTAAAAATAATTTAAAAATATTAAAATTTGACTGCTTTTTAATAAAAAATATTAATTTTATTATTATTTTTAATTATTTTATTTAAATTTAATAATTATTTTTGATTTTTTTATATTATAACATACTTTAAAAATTTTTCAATAGTTTAAGAAAAATTCCGTTAGATAATCTGACGGAATTCTTTGTTTTTCTTTTCGTTATATGGGCTAAGAATAACCTTATCTTGTTTTAAACTTTCTTGAACATCGATTACACGTTGATTTGAACTTCCTTTAAAACGTAGTGTTATGTCTTTAAGTTCAATTTTAAATTCGCCATCAACAAGAATGTCAATGTAGGATAACAGTTCCCTTGTCCAAGGGCAATGCGCTCTGCTGGGTTTTAAAAGTTCTTCATCAAATAGGTAACCAGAGTAACACCAAATTGTTTTGTTTGGTAACTCACGTTTAACTCTTTTAACAAATTCTAACAAACCTTTTTGGTTTGCGGGTTCCATGGGTTCGCCACCTAAAAGGGTGAGTCCGCTAATATGGTTTGGCGCAAGAGATTTAATTATACTATCTTGAACTTCAATGGTGAATTCTTTTCCATAATTAAAATCCCAAGTTTCAGGATTAAAACAATGTTTGCAGTGATGAGTGCAACCACTGACAAACAGAGAGGTTCTAACGCCCTCTCCATTTGCAATGTCATTGAATTTGATATTAGCGAAATTCATAATTGGTTTAATGCTTATTTTAAAAAGATTTAATTTTTACTAAAAAACAGTATTTTATTTTGATTTTTTATTAAATTATTAATAATATATTGAAATTTTTAATATTTTTTATAAATGTAGCACTCTATCTTTAATTTCTTGAGTACGACCTTGATTCCAGAATTGAGAACCAATGTATCCACAAGTTCTGCGTGCCACATTCATTTTTGTTTGATCAAGGTTTCCACAATTTGGACATTTCCAAATGAGTTTGCCATCGCTTTCTTCAACGCTGATTTCGCCATCGTAAGAACAAACTTGGCAATAGTCTGATTTTGTATTAAGTTCAGCGTACATAATGTTATCATAAATGAATTTAATAACATTCATAACTGCTTCAATGTTGTCTTGCATATTTGGAACTTCAACATAACTGATTGCTCCACCTGGGCTCAATGCTTGGAATTCGCTCTCAAGCGCAAGTTTTTCGAAAGCATCAATTGGTTCAGTTACGTGAACGTGGTAACTGTTTGTTATGTAACTCTTATCTGTAACACCTGGAATAATTCCAAAACGTTTTTGCAAGCATTTAGCGAACTTGTAAGTTGTGCTCTCAAGTGGTGTTCCATATAAAGAGTAGTGAATATCTTCAGCTGCTTTCCATTTTGCAGTATATTCATTTAATTTTTTCATTATTTCTAAGCCAAGAGTTTTTCCCTCTGGTTCAGTAAGTTTTTTACCATTTAAGTAATAAACTGTTTCCCAAAGTCCAGCA
>JAZQYA010000031.1:0-10053 GCA_045633245.1 Candidatus Onthoplasma sp. | reverse complement strand
ACTTTTGTAAACCGTAATTTTACTGATATTGACAATGTTTTGAACGAGTTGGAAATAGAAGGTGTTGATGGCATTTTGGCAGACCTTGGAGTTAGCAGTTATCAAATAGACACAGCTGAGCGCGGTTTTAGTTTTATGCGAGATGCTAGGTTAGATATGAGAATGAACAAAACTCAAGAACTAGATGCGTACAAAGTGGTTAACACTTATAGCGAAAGCGATCTGGCTAAAATCATGTTTTTATATGGTGAAGAAAAAAACTCAAAACAAATCGCAAGAAAGATAGTGAAATTCCGCGAAAATAAGCCATTAGAGACCACTTTTGAGCTTAGGGACATTATAGTGTCTAGCTACCCTCCAAAATTCCAAAATAAGCCAAGTTTGTGCAACAAGGTTTTTCAAGCAATAAGAATTGAAGTGAACAACGAATTAAACGATTTGCCAATTGCTGTTGAAAAAATGTTGCGAAAATTAAATAAAAGTGGTAGACTTTGTATAATAACATTCCATCCGTTAGAAGATAGGATAGTAAAAAACATATTTAAAACTCATGCAACAGATTGTTTGTGTCCGCCAAGAATACCAAAATGTATTTGTGGACATAAAGCGGACATTAAACTAATAACAAGGCATCCAATTGTGCCACAAGATAATGAGCTGTTAAGTAATAGCAGGTCGGGAAGCGCAAAATTAAGAATTGCAGTAAAATTATAAGGGGAAATTAAGCAAAGTGGACGAGGATTTAAAAGAGCAAGAATCAATAAGCATCCAAACTGAAGTTCAAACAAGTGTTAATCAAGAAACAAAACAAACACTTGATTCTTTTCCACGTATTGAAGATCTTAGGAAGAGTGAACAAGAAGTTAAAATAAACACTAAGGTGGAAGGAACAACTCAAGTTGAACAAGACACGTTTGTTCAAGATAGAGTTTTCACAAGAAAGAGTGATGAAAAAAAGGTTCACTTGAAAAAACGTCTTAAAATTGTAACCGCTGTTTATGTAACTGTTGCTTCATTGCTTTTAACATTTGTTGTGTCAAACATTGCAACTATGGCAATTTTAAATAAAACAATAACAAAAAACACAGATATAATTCAAACCAAACAAACTCAATTAATGGTTGAAGAAAGTAAATCACCAACGAGTGAAAGCATTGGAGAGTTCCAAATTTCATTGAATGAACCAAGAGATTATAGTGAAGACAAAAAAGAACTTACGTGGCTAGATAAAATTACTATTTTGTTTAGAAATATTTTTAGCTAATGATTGACATCATTTGCAATCTTTAATAAAGTTCAATAAGGAGAAAAGATATGGAAGAAAAAATTGTTAAAAAGAGTGGAGTAAAAGTTCAAGGAGCACCAAAACCATCGAAAAATGGTTGCAATAAAAAATCAGTTTGTAAAGCGGGTAAACCAAATTGTCAAAAACCGATAGATGTTACAAAGGCACCAAAAATCAATTTGTCAGAACTAGAAAATCCTAAGGATATATTATCAAAACCAATAGATGTCACAAGGGCACCAAAAATTAATTTGTCAAAATTAGATAATTCAAAAAAGATCTCATCAACTAAAATAAAATCAAGAAAAGAATTAGAAGAATCAACATTCATAATTGATGAACACTCACTTTAATAAAAAACACCGCATATTGCGGTGTTTTTTATTCTAATAAATAATATTTCTTAAAAACTTTTTAAGCCAAAAGTTCTAATTCTAATAATAAACAATACCTAATAAAATATTATATGAAAACCACACTTAAAACATTTTACAATATTAGTTCAATTCAAAAACGATTTATTGCAATTATTCTTTCAATAATTGTGATTTTTTTTGCTCTTATGGGGCGTGTGTTTTATTTGCAAATAATAAATGGAAAAAATCTTCAAATAAAGGCTGTGGAGCAGTGGTTAAGAGATTTACCATTAAGCTCTAAACGTGGCGAAATATTAGACTGTAATGGCGTAAGTTTGGCAACGACAATAACCACCTATGATGTTTATGTTAGGGCTAGAAATGTAAAAACTCCAAGTGAACTTGCCAGTGAAATAAGCGTGCAATTAGGTGTTGATTATGAAAAGGCGTATTCTAAAGTTACAAACAAAAGTTTGAGTGAAATTTTAATAAAAATGCAAGTGGAAGAAAAAAAAGCAAAGGAACTAACTAAATTTTCAGGTATTTATTTATCTCAAAACGTTGCACGTGTTTATCCTTATGATAATTTACTCACTCAGGTTTTAGGTTATTGCACGATTGATAATATAGGGCAGGCAGGACTTGAGAGTTATTATGATAAATATCTTAAAGGTATTGATGGGAAAAGCTTAATTCAAACCAATGCGCAGGGTAAGGAAATAGAAAACTCTTTAGGTTATTATATTCCAAGTGTTGCTGGTGCCAACTTAAACACAACCTTAGATGTTCAAATTCAATCTATTTTAGAGAAAGAACTTCAAGTTGCATACAAGGAACACTCCGCTCTTGGAGTTAGTGGAATTATTATGAATTCTAAGACTGGTGCAATTAAGGCAATGACTTGTCTGCCTAGTTTTAATTTAAATGAAATTCCAAGAGATGATATTGCCTCTTTGCAAACAATAAGTAAAAATTCCACTGTTGTTGATGTGTATGAACCGGGCAGTACATTTAAACTTATAACATTGGCGGCGGCGTTAAATGAAGGATTAACAAGCATAAATGAACGTTTTTATTGTGGTGGAAGATGTTCGGTAGATGGTGAAACAATAAAATGCTGGAAAACAAAAGGTCATGGTAGTCAAACTTTGGTAGAGGGATTCAAAAATAGCTGTAACTGTGTTTTTGTTAATCTCTCTCTTAGAATAGGGGTTGATAAATATTATGAATACCTTAATTTGTTTGGAATTGGTCAAAAGACGGGGATAGACATTGCAAGCGAAAGTTCAGGTATAGTTATGCCCAAAGAGCAGGTTAGGAATGTTGATTTAGCACGAATTGGATTCGGTCATGCCATTGCTGTAACTCAACTACAAATGGCAAATCTTTATTCTAAAATCACAACAGGTTATAATGTAATACCACACATAATGGAAAGCATTAAAACTGAAAAAATATCTTTATATGAAAATAAAATGGCGAAGACTGAAATTTCTTTGAAGAGATCAACAATAGATGCAATCAACTCAATGTTGGCAAACAATCTAAATAGTGAAGGAAACTATACGTTTATTTCCGGTTATGATATTGGTGGTAAAACGGGAACTGCTCAAAAATATGATGAAAATGGACAAATCGCTAGCGGGAAATATATTTCTAGTTTCATTGGAACTTATCCGGCAAATAATCCAGAATATATTATGATTATTTGTGTTAATGAGCCATCTAATGGTGCTTACTATGGTGGAGTGGTTGCAAAACCAATTGGTGAAAGAGTGTTTAAATCAATATTTGAAACAAAAGCAATTTCACCAAACGATTTAAGTCAATTAGATAATAAACCAACAATAAAGATGCCAAACGTTGTGGGACGTAAAATTGCAGAAGCGTGTGCAGAAATTAAGAAATTAGGATTAAACTGCTTGTTTGATGGAGAAGGTGATCGTGTGCTTGCTCAACTTCCATCGCCGGAAACTTTGCTATATTTGGGTGAGATTGTGTATTTAATCACAAATTGAAAATAATGGTTTAAATTATTAATTTTTAATACCTTTTGTCTTATTTTGTTGTAGAGTCAAATTGGTTAAAATTTTATGCTAAATTAACAAAAAGGTTTAACACCTAAAAGGGGGAAGTGTTATGAAATTGTATGATATTATTTCAAATTTAAAGTTTATTGGCATTAAAAACTATCAAGAACTAGATATTAACTCTCTAAGTTGTGACAGCAAAGAAAAGTTATCAAATGGAATTTATTTTTGCATTAAAGGTTTACATTCAGATGGGCATGATTATGCGGAAGAAAGTTTAAAAAATGGTGCTGTGTGTTTGATTGTTGAAAGGTATTTAGATTTACCAAACACTCAAATTCTGGTTGAAAACGTTAGAGTGGCAATGTCCTATATTAGTTCAGTTTTTTATGAAACCTACAAATCAAAAATGAAATTTGTTGGAATAACAGGCACGAATGGTAAAACTACCACCACGTTTTTACTAAGAGAAATATTAACAAAAATGGGCAAAAAAGTGGGTCTGATTGGAACTGAAGGGATTTATATAAATAGTTTAATGCTTCCGCCAATGCTAACAACGCCAGATCCAATAAATCTTCATAAAACGATTAAAGATATGGAGAATAATGGATGTGAGTATTGTATAATGGAAGTTAGCGCTCACGCTATTGCACTAAACAAAATTGATGACATTAATTATGATGTTGTTGGTTTAACCAATATAACCAAGGATCATTTAGATTTCTTTTTGAGTATGGATAACTATGTGAAATGTAAATCTCGATTAATCGATGTCAAACACGCCAAATGCGGTGTTGTTAATGTTGATGCGAAATATTGTAAGGATATTGTCAAAAACTCAAACATAAAAATCACAACCATTGGAAAAGATGCTGATCTTAAATTAATATCTTTAAATGAGCAGGTGGTAGGAACTAGTTTTAGGTTGGAATATAAATCAAAACAATTTTCTTGCTCAACAAATCTTATTGGTAACTATAATATTTCCAATATAATGATGGCCTGTGCTGTTTTAATTAATCTTGGTTATAAGTTAAGAGAAATTATGAGCATTATTAAATCAAATAAATTTTTTGTTCCAGGAAGGTTTAATGTTTTAAAAACGGGTGCAGATTTTAGTGTTGTTGTTGACTATGCTCACACCCCAGATGGAATTAAAAACATATTATCGGCAATCAAAAAACTTCCACACAATAAGATCATAACTGTATTTGGATGTGGAGGGAATAGAGATAAAACAAAAAGAAATGAGATGGGTAAAATTTCGGTTGAAATAAGTGATTATGTGATTGTAACAACAGATAATCCTAGAGATGAAAATCCAGAAATGATTATTGAGGATATTGTTGAAAACATCACAAGCAAAAACATTGTTAAAATCGTAGATAGAAAATCAGCAATTGAGTATGCTTTGAGTATGGCAAAAACAAATGATGTTGTTGCAATTTTAGGAAAAGGATCGGAAACTTACCAAGAAATTAAAGGAATAAAAAATCATTTTAGTGATTATGAAGTGGTAGATAATTATTTTAAATATGCCATTAAAGGAGAGATGAAAGCATGATGTTATGTTTGCTTGCGTTCTTATGTTCTTTTGCTTTGTCGCTAATTTTAATGCCATTTATAATCAGGTTGATGAAACGAAAGCAAGCTTCTCAAACAATTTTATCTTATGTTGAAGAACACAAAGAAAAGAACGGAACATCAACTATGGGTGGTGTGGTATTTATAATAACCACACTACTACTATCGTTTTTGTTTTTAGATTTTAATCTATCATGGTTTATTGTTTTGCTTGTTAGTGTGTTTTTTGGTGTTCTGGGATTTATGGATGACTACTTAAAGATTAAATTCAAACAAAACCTAGGACTTCGAGCATATCAAAAAATTATTGGACAAGTTGGCATATCAATTATTTTTGCAATATTTGTTTATTTTTCAACTCAGGGTGGACAAATTTTTTTGCCTTTCAGTGAGAAAATTGTGGATATTGGATTTTGGATAATACCGCTAATTGTGTTTGTTTTGGTTGCAACAACAAATAGTGTTAATTTAACTGACGGATTAGATGGACTTGCAGGGAATGTGACCAATATTTATTTGATATTTTTCACAACAATAATAACTTTTTTGCAAAATAATCTATACAATTCTGGTGAAACAGGTGCAATTATTGAAAATATATCTAACATTAACGTCCTTTCAATGCTTTTTGTTGGATCTGTTTTGGGGTTTTTAATGTTTAATACAAACAAGGCATCAATTTTCATGGGAGATGCGGGTTCCTTGTGTTTAGGTGGTTACATTGGAGCAAGTGCTTGTGTTTTAGGTCAAGAATTATTAATTCCTATTTTGGGATTTTGTTTTGTTTTTAGCGCGATCTCAGTTATATTGCAAGTGATATCATTTAAGTCAATACGAAAAAGAATTTTCAAAATGGCACCATTTCATCATCATTTGCAAATGATTGGCCTAAGTGAACCAAAAATCGTTGCGATATATTCAGCTGTAACTTCTTGTTTGGGGGTAATTTCATTAATATTTTATTTTCTGTAATATTTTTAATATCAAATTTATTAATTTTTGTAATATTTGTCCGAACGTAAAATAAAATTAAGTAGGTGAAGTATGTTATTTAAGCATAAAAACGTTTTAGTTTATGGAATAAGTTCAAGTGGGGAATGGGTTGCCAAGTTATTAAAACAACAAAAATCCAATGTTTTTTTGTATGATGACAATCCAGAAGTATTAGATAAAAAGAAGATTAAAAATTGTTATATATTAAATCAATTAAATGAAAATTTGATTGATCAATTTGATTTTATTGTTGTGTCGCCATCAATTGAAAAAGATAATGAATTTTTACAAATTGCAAACAAGTTAAATAAAAAAATTTACAGTGAAGTTGAGTTTGCTTCTCAATTTTGCAAAAAACTTGTTGCGATAACAGGGACAAACGGAAAAACAACCACTGTGAAAATCATAACTTCATTATTGCAAAGTAGATATAAAGCGATTTCATGCGGAAACATAGGATATCCATTGTCGCGAGCGGTATTGGAAAGTAAAAAGAGTATTAAAGTTGTTGAGATTAGTTCATTTATGCTCGAGCATGCTGAAACCTTTTCTCCAAGAGTTGCAACAATAACTAATATCGAGCCCGACCATTTGATACGCCATAAGAGCATGGAAGAATATTCAAATTTAAAAAAGAGTATTTTTAAAAACTTAAAACAAAATGATTATGCCGTTGTTAATTTGGATTTGAATATTAAACCAACAAATAACACCAATATTCTTACATATTCATATAATAAGACCGCTGATGTTTGTGTGAAAAATGGTTGTATTTTTTTGCATGACCAAAAAATAGTTGCATTAAACGAGTTAAACTTGAAAGGTAAGCATAATATTTATAATATTATGTGTGCAATTTGTTTTGCTTATATTTTTAAAGTTAAACCTCAAAAAATAAGAAATGTTCTCATCAATCTCCAAAGTGAGCAATTTAGAATTCAAAATGTGGGAAGAATTAATCAAATCAACTTCATTAATGATAGCAAATCAACAAACATAGCTTCCACAATTGCCGGCGTTGAAACAGTAAAGGGTGCAATAATTTTGCTTTTGGGAGGTTCAAACAAGAATTTGGACTATAAACCAATGTTTAGCAAATTATCCAAAAGAGTAAAGATGATTGTTGTTTATGGTGAAATTGCAAATCAACTATTGATTGATAATGATAATAAATTTCAAATTCAAAAGTGCAAGGATTTAACTGAAGCGTTTAAATGCGCTGTTGAAAATGCAAATCCTAATGACACAGTTCTTTTATCTCCGGCAACAGCGAGTTATGACCAATATTCTAGTTACGTTGAACGAGGGAAACACTTTAATTCTTTGGTGAAAGATCATGAAGCTAAGAATAAGAAAAAATAGTATAATTATAATAATTTGCACGCTTGCACTGGCAGTGTTTGGCTGTGTTATGGTGTATAGCGCGAGTAAGCATTCAGCTTTCACGCAATATGGCAACGAATTTTTCTATCTTAAAAAGCAGATAATGGGTGTTGTAATTGGTCTAATTGGGCTGGTTGTTTGTAGTTTTATAAATCATAAAATTTACAAGAAATTTTATTGGATTTTCTATTTTATTGGACTTGTTTTTTTAGTGTTAGTTTTCATCCCAGGTCTTGGAAGAACAAGTTATGGTGCAACACGTTGGATTGGAATTGGAAGTTTTACAATGCAACCAAGTGAAGTTGCTAAATTTTGTTTGGTCTTCTTTTTGGCGGGTTATCTTAGCGATGGTGACAGGCTGAGTAAATTAAAACATATAATTATTACCTTAAGTTTGGGTGGAATTTATTGCGTTTTAATCATGCTTGAGCCAAATATGAGTATCACCATGTGTGTTGCGTTCACGCTTATTTTCATGCTTTTTGTTGGTGGAATGAGATTAAAAGTTTTTGCAATGATGATTGTTCCAGCAATAGCACTAGTGGTTGTGCTAATTTTAATGGAACCATATAGATTAAGTCGACTTGTTGCATTCATAAACCCTTGGGAAAATCCTCTTGATGAAGGCTATCAACTTATTCAATCTCTTTATGCAATAGGTAGTGGTGGAGTTTGGGGAGTGGGATTGTTTAATTCAAGGCAAGCAGAACTTTTTCTTCCATTTAGCGAAAGTGACTTTATTTTCTCAATAATCGCCGAAGAACTTGGCTTTGTTGGCTGTGTTCTTTTAATGTTGGTTTTCTTAATTTTAATCATTAATATATTCAAAGTTGGAATGAAGGCGGATAATAAATTTTCCGCCTTTCTATGCTTTGGAATAGGTGCAATAATTTCAATTCAAACAATCCTAAACATTGCCGTTGTAACGGGTTCAATCCCTCCAACAGGATTACCTCTTCCGTTCATCTCTGCAGGCTCAACTTCGCTGTTAGTCTTTATGTCTGCAATCGGTGTTGTTTTAAATGTTGACCGTCAGAGTAGAAATAATGCGATTCAGTAGTGAATCACGAAAGAATCAAAATGTATGCGATTTTCGTATACATTTTTTTGTAAGTTTGATATAATAAATGTATGAAAAATAGTGAAATATTAAAAAATATCTTATCGACTATGGAAAAAGAACATATAAACTTATATCATAGTATTAGCAAACAAGAAATTGAAGAATACATTTCAAACTTAACAAATTTAGATGAATTAAGCCAACTCGACTTTGATTGTGAGATGCTAAAACTTTTTGCAAAATTTAAAGATGCGCATACTAGATATTACATACCAAGGGGTTATTTAGATAAAAAGTTAATATTTATTGATAAAAAGATGTATTTGAAAGATGGGGAAGAATACAAAGAAGTTATTAGCATCGGAGAAATGGATGCGAAAGAAATTCTAAAACAAATTTCAAGTATGCAAGCATATGAGACAAATGCATATTTAAAAGATTGTTTAAATTCAGAATTAAACAATAAGTTTTATTATGAAATGTTGAAAATAGCACAAGAAGATGGTTCGTTAAATTGTGTTGTTGACAACAATGGGAAAGAAGAACATGTAACAATTAATCCAATATCTCGTGAAAAATATGTTGAGCTTGGATTTGTTGATAATTCGCCATTTTATATTCATAAAATGCTAGAAGATAATATTCTATTAATTAAGTATAGGGCGTGTGTTGAAGATAAAGACTATCCTTTCACAAAGTTTGTGGAAGAAGTAAAACAGCAAATTAAATCTAAAAACATATCACAATATGTTTTGGATTTAAGAGGTAATCATGGTGGGGATTCTTCAATAATTAGGTCTCTTACGCAAGCTATTAAAGAATTGGAACTAAATGGTGTAGTCTTGATTGACAACGGTGTATTTTCCTCTGGAAGATGGGCTGTTGCAGATTTTAAAAGAGAATTTAACACACCATTAATTGGAGAGCCAACTGGCGGTGCCGCTGCGAGTTATGGATATAACAAAAACCTTCAAGTTGAAGGTAAAAGGTTTTCAGTTTCAACTAGATATTGGGATTTTAGTGAAGTCTTTGGAACAAAAGGAAGCATTCAACCAGATATATTAATTCCTAAAACTATTGAAGATTTAAAAGAAGATAAAGATTCTCAACTCTTATCAGCAATAAGATATTTGAAAAAACAGGCTAACGTAAATATAGGGGAAGAGTTAGGATTGTAATTTTTAATATGTAAAAATGATAATATAATTACTTGTCTTTATGAGCGCGATTGGGGTTATTCTTAATGTGGATGAGCAGAACAGGAAAGAATATAATTTAAACAAAAAATAAGGTTGTATTGACCTTATTTTTTAATCTTCTAGACCTAATAAATAATCTGTTGTAACACCAAAATAA
>JAZQYA010000030.1:0-2215 GCA_045633245.1 Candidatus Onthoplasma sp. | reverse complement strand
GGTATAGAATATCCAACAGTAACCAAAGAAGGCTGCGAATTAATCGGCTGGTTTGATTCGCCTGAAGGTGGAAACATTGTTGAAGAATTCGTCACATTGGATGGTGATGTTGAAATGTTTGCTCAATGGGAAGAGGTTGGTTACACAATCACTCTTGGAAACATGAGTGGAAAAACCATCACTTATGACGGACCTGCAACAATTGATTACACTAGTGAAACTGCAATCGTCATTCCAGGTGCTGCAGATAGTGAATATCCAATCACAAAAACATATTGTGAAGTATTATGGTTCGAAGTTTTCGAATCAGTTGGAACATGGGTGAAAGGAACAAGATATGAACTTGGTCAAGCAATTGGCTCTGGTCATAATGGAGACGTTCAACTTAATCTCAAGTGGGCTTGGGATGAATATGATGTTATTTACGTAACAACTCACAATGGAATTGTGGGTAATGAAGTTGCTCCAACAAAGATCTTATATTCAGCAACTTTTGAAGACCCTGATAAAGATGATATTGCAGAAGTAACAGAATTGCCAGATCCATCACCAGAAGGATACATCCTTGATGGTTGGTACACAGCTGAAACTGGTGGAACAAAGCTCACATTAACAACCCAATTCACTGAAACAACTAAGTTTGTTCCAGACACTGTAAACAAAACATTCACAATTTATGCTAGATACAAGCTAAAACCATTCGGAATAACATTTGTTAGTGATGGTCAAATTGGTGGCGAAAGATTAAGTGAAATCTATTCAGCAGTTAATTATACAAGCACAATAACCTTACCAGTGGACACAAAATTGGGTTACACATTCAATGGTTGGTACACAGCAACAACTGGTGGATCTCAATATAATGATATTTTCACAATGCCTGCAGAAGATGTCACAATGTATGCTAGATGGACGCAAGATGTTTACACAATCACCCTTGACGGAAATGGTGTGGAAATTAGTCCTGACGTTGTAACAACAATTTATGGTGGAACTTTGAGTTTGCCAATTTTAGCAAATGAAAATTCAATTTCTGAGTGGCGTTATGAAAACTATGCAGAACCTTGGGATGGCGAAACAATCACAGCTCCAAGGGGAAGCGGAACAAGAAGTGATCCTTACTTAATTGAAAATGGCGAAAACTTGGCATATATTTCTTATCAACTTGCCAACAATGCTAGTGCTGTTAAGAACTATGAGGGTGTATATTTTAAACAAACTAAAAACATCAACTTAAATCAAGCATCCTTCACACCTATTGGTCTGAACTATAACACAGGTTTCCGAGGAACTTATGATGGTAACGGCTTTGAGATTCACAAATTATATATAAATGCAGAAATAACAAACACTTATTATGGTGGATTGTTTGGATATGTTGGAAATCAAAATGTTTATGGAACAGTTGTTAATGTAACTATTGTTAATCCAACAATTAACGTAAGCATTAATGCTGCAAAAAAAGAAATCTCTTTAGGGGCTCTCGTTGGAACAGTTCAACGCGGAACAGTTGCAAATTGTAGAGTTATTAATACCGTTATTGCATATGATGACTTAAATGGTGCAAATGAGGAAACTGCATCGAGTGTTTATTGTGGAGGACTTGTTGGTCAAATAACACAAAACGCACTTATTAAAGAATATTATGTACAAGGCGCAATTTGTGAAAAGAATGGCACCAACAGTGTGACTCCACTTGAGTTTGCCCTTTTAGGCAATGGAGAAGATAAAACAACCATTATAAATTCTGAAACATTAACCAATTCATATTATGGAACTTCTTTAGATTTAAGAACTGGAGAAACAACATTTGGAAGTGGAGATATTTATCCATTTAGTTCAAATGTAACCTTCTATGCAAATTGGGGTGATAGGCCTAGTGTTTACTTAAATAACAAATGGCAATCTGAAATGACTTCAGTTAGCGGATATAGCAACCCAAATGTTAAAACAATTCAATTTGTTAATGGAACAATTCTTCCAAACGGATTCACTCCAAGCAATTATGTTTCAGTTGGTGCAACAAGTGCAACAAACATGGCTAAAACAGATGATGTTCGTGCTTACTATAAAACTGAAGAGATTAGTGGAACAACTTATTATCATTTGGCATTCGTGTCCCCAATTGGTGGAATAATCTGTGCTCCATCCGATTCACAATATTTGTTTGGTAATCTCAATGAACAAAATCGTTTCACCAACTTAACAGGTATAA
>JAZQYA010000029.1:0-23307 GCA_045633245.1 Candidatus Onthoplasma sp. | reverse complement strand
CGTTGTTTTGCTTTTTTAGGGTTTTTGCGATCCATGTTTTTGTACTCATATCCTGCGCTCCCCAGAAAAGCATAATAGGGCAACTGAATTTGGTTGCAAATGTGAGATTTAGATTAACAATGTTTTGAAAAGTTTTTTTATTTTGTTTAGATAGTTTTAAATAGTCTTCGCTTGCAATTTTTTTAAATAAATAATAATTTTTCTTGTTTTTTAATAGAATTTTATTGTTATTTTTAATAATTTTTAAAAAAATGTTTTGTTTTTTGATTCCAGCGCCGCCGGTGATAACAATTTTAAAAATTTTAATTTTTTTGTTTAGTAACATTACAATTCGGCATCCAAAACTGTGACATATAACAATTGGATTTTCAATATTGTGAATTGATAAAATATTTTCAATAAGTTGAACATAATCGAACATGTTCCAAATTGATGTTGTTGTCAAAATTGTTGGTATGGTGATTGATAAAATGTTGAATTGATTTTTGAGTAGATTAATGGTTTGAGAAAATGAAAATTTGTTTCCACCCCAACCATGCAAAAACAAAATTGTATTTTTATTTTTGTTGTCAAAAAAGTCGTAATCCACAACTTCGTTTTTGAATAAATATTTCATACTAATACATATGCACAAAAGTGACAAAATTTTACATATATAACAACATGAAAAAATTATGTGTTATTTTTGGTGGGGAAAGCCCAGAGCATGACATTTCAATCATCACAGGAATGCAACTGGCGAAAAATTTTTACACAGAAGATTTTGAAAAAATTTATTTGAGTCTTGATAACAAATTTTATCTTGCAACCAAAATTGAAGATTTGAGATTTTTTGAGAACAAGCAAAAGATAAAACTTCCCGAAGTGATTTTTTGTTCTGGTGCGGTTTATAAAAAGGGAATAATGCTCAAAAAACTTTTTGATGTTGAGTGTGTTGTGAATTGTTGTCATGGTGGTGTTGGTGAGAACGGCGACCTTGCTGGATTTTTTGAAGTAAACAAAATTAAGTATACGAGTGCTGGCACTCTTGCTTCGCATATTGCAATGGATAAAAGTTTAACAAAAGAGTTGGTTAAAGATATTGTGCCAACTGCGAAGGGTGTTAAAGTCACAAAATCAAATTTTGATGATGTTACAAAACAAATTGATGAAACCTATTCGTTTGACTTAATTGTTAAACCTAATTCACTTGGTTCGAGCATTGGAGTTAAGGCGTGCAATGTAGAAAATTATATTGACCAAATTGAAGCAATTTTTGAAATGGGTGATGATGCTCTTGTTGAAGAACGTGTTGTTGAAATTGAAGAATATAATCAGGCGTGTTTTAAATCAATTGATGGTTTGGTGCTTAGTGCAATTGAACACCCAATAAGCAAACATGACTTTTTAACATTTGAAGATAAATATAAGACCAAATCAAAAACAAAGGGAAGTGATAGGGAAATTCCAGCAAATATCAGTCCAGAACTTGAAGAGCAAATTATAAACTACACTTCTAAAATTTATGAGCGACTTGGAATGAATGGCGTTGTTAGAATTGATTATATATTTGATAAAGCCACAAACACCTTATATTTTAACGAAATCAACACAATTCCAGGTAGTATGGCGTTTTACCTATATGAACCACTTGGAATTGATTATATAACCTTGACGGAAAACTTAATTGAAAATGCAGAAGATATAAAAAAATTTGCGTACTTTAATACGCAAATTCTAAAAGACAAAAAGATTTAAATGATGGTTACGTGTGAAAACAAAATGCATTTCAGGGTAATTAACAATAGTTGTTGGAATAAGTTTGTATCTGTTTAAATAATAACGTAAGTATAAACTATTAACCAATATTATACCATTCTTATTTTAATAATAATCTATATAACACACGTATAAAAGTATTTGTATCTAGATGTTAAATTAAATGAATATGCTATAAAATTCTTTTGTGAGCAAAGCGTTGATTTGAGTCTTAGTTAAAGAGTGTTGGAATTCATCAATAATTTCAAAGAGATGTTTCTCGCTGATTAAAATTGGAGATTGATTTAGATTTGTGTGTCCTAACAAAAGTTCCTTAATATTCATAATTGTTGCTCTTTGTTCTAAGTTAAATCCGTGTGCATTGGTTGCAAAGATAAAATAAAGAGAGTTTTTTGGCATGTCTTGGTATGTGTGCCATTTATCAGTTTTTAAATCTTCTCCCTCAAAAGGAATATAATTTGAGTTTTCGTCAACTGAGATTATGATATGATCAGATTTTGGATCATAATAAAGATAAGTTTGATCGGTTACATAGTGTAATATTTCTTCTGGCTTTTGTTTTGACATTGTTTCTCCTTTATAATGTGTTTTTGATGCCTTTATTTTGGGATATAATTTCTAGTTGTTCTTTTGTTATGTGGCGATTAAATTCTACCAAAATATTATGGATATCTTCTCGTGTTAGCAGAGATGGGTGTTGATCAGTTGAATGGTTTCTTTTAATTAATCTGTCTTTATATTTATTTAAAATTTCAATCTGTTCTGGATACAATTCAATTCCGCCAACTTGTATTATGTTGTATAGGTTGTGTGAAGGATAAATAATACTGCTTTCAATATCAGATTTAGTGTTGGGTGTGCAAATGAAAGGAATCCCAATTCCATTGTCACTTTGTGTTGCAACCAACTTTTTGAGTCTGGGATTGAAATATAAATAAATATTTTTACTTGAAAATATATCGTCTCTACGTCTATGCATAAAATTCTCCTATTTACGTTATTATACCAAATTAATTAAATTTGTCAAGGATTGTATTGGCTAAACAATTGATTTTGGTCTTAAAGAGTAATATACTTATCTATAAATGGAGAGCTTATGGATAAGTTAATAGTTGAAGTGGGAATGAAACTTGACAAAAGTTTAAGCTTTTATAAAAAAATGTTGAAAAACAATGGACTTAAACAGGTTTTTAAATGCACAACTCATGATGTGTACTACACAAAAGAAAAATCATTCGAAGGTTTAACTGAAAATCAGATTAAACAAAGTTGTGTTAGAATTAGAAATCCTAAAAAAGAAGATAAAGAAAAAGAACAACATCTAATTAATGATGGCTATTATAAAGTTTTTGACACAATAAAAAAGGATTATCACTATCAAAACGATAAAATGAAAAGCCGAATTCAATTGCAAAAGATTAAAAAAATTGGATTAGTTGTTTATTACGATAATCCCGATTATTATCATCTTCCATTAAAAGAACAAAGAAAATGCTTGTTGGAAGAACTAAACTCTTATGGTTTTACTTTTAAACCTGATGATTTAGGTATTGATAAACTAAGAACTTTATACTATAAAAAAGAAATGTTTAGTGAAAATCAAAACGGTTAATGCATATTAAAAAGTCAAACTTCGGTTTGGCTTTTTTCTTTGCCTTAAACAACTAATTTTAAGCAGTTTTTTGATAACACTAAAATTGATTTGCTAAAATTTTTTTATTTTGTTATAATACATAAGTAATGAAAATTATTTAAGGGGAGAGGTAGAGTTTTGGCTAGTTATGATTCAAAAGATTTAGTGGTTTTAGAAGGCTTGGATGCAGTTAGAATGCGTCCAGGTATGTATATTGGAACAACAGGCGTGAAAGGTCTTCACCATTTGTTGTGGGAAATTATTGACAACTCAATTGATGAAGTTGCAAACGGATATGGAAATAAAGTTGAAGTGACTTTGCATAAAGACGGAACTGCATCAGTTCTTGATAATGGTCGTGGAATTCCAGTAAGTGAACACCCAAAATTAAAAATAAGCGGTGTTGAAGTGGTTTTCACACAACTCCACGCTGGTGGTAAGTTTGGTGACAATAACTATAAATATTCGGGCGGTTTGCATGGCGTTGGTGCGTCTGTTACAAACGCATTGTCTCGTTATTTGGAAGTTACAGTTTGTAAAGATGGTAAAAAGTATTTTGCACGATTTGAAAGTGTTGAAAAGAAAGGTAAAATTCATAGTGGTGTTCCTGTTGAAAAACTACATGAAATTGGTAACACAACCCTCAAAGGAACTTATGTTCGTTTCTTACCAGATGATAGAGTGTTTAAAGATATAAAGTTTGATTATGAAACTGTTCGTGAACGTTTGCAAGAAACAGCATTCTTAAACAAGGGTGTTAATATCGAACTTATTGATGAAAGAACAAACAAACGTGAAACATTGTGTTATGAAGGCGGAATTAGAGACTATGTTTCAAGCCTCACCATGGATAAAAAGCCACTTTTCGTGCCACCAATTTACATTGAAAATGAAATTGAAGATACTTATGTGTCTTTAGCAATTCAATATGTGGATAACTACACTGAAAATATATTTAGTTATGTTAACAATATTCCAACTCCAGAAGGTGGAACACACGAAGTTGGTTTTAAAACTGCGCTAACAAAGGTTTTGAACGACTTTGCTAAGAAACATAACCTTATTAAAGAAAAAGATATTGCATTCATTGGTGACGATTTCCGTGAAGGTATGGTGGCGGTTTTATCAATTAAAATGAAAAATGTTCAATTTGAAGGTCAAACAAAAACCAAACTTGGAAATGTGGAAGCTCGTGGACGTGTTGAAACAGTGTGTACTCAAGGCTTAAATGAATTCTTTGCAAGCAAGAAAAATGAAAACATTGGTAATATCATTATTGAAAAAGCAAAGGGGGCAGCAAAGGTTAGAGATGCAGCTCGAAGAGCAAAATCTTTGGCTCGTCAAAAGAACTCTATTGAAGGCAGCATGCTACTTGGTCAACTTGCTAGTTGTACATCTAGGAATGCAGATATTAACGAATTATTTATTGTTGAAGGTAAATCTGCAGGAGGTTCAGCAAAACAAGGAAGAGATCGTTATTTTCAAGCCGTTCTTCCTCTCCGTGGAAAACCATTGAATAGTGAAAAGAAAAGGATTGACCAAGTTCTGGCAAACGAAGAAATTAGAACAATTATTGGCGCATTAGGAACGGGAATTGGCGAAGACTTTAAACTTGAAAACTTAAAGTATAACAAAATCATAATTTTGAGTGATGCCGATCCAGATGGTATGCATATTCGTTGTATTCTCTTAACATTCTTCTTTAGATATATGCGTCCGCTTATCACAAACGGAAATGTTTATATTGGAATGCCACCATTATATGGTGTTAAAACTAAAGGCGAAATAATTTATTGCTATGGCGATGAAGAATTGGCGAAAGCGACTAAAGACCTTAAGAAATACACAATTCAACGTTATAAAGGTCTTGGAGAAATGGACTATGACCAACTAAGAGAAACAACTCTTGATCCGGCAAAAAGAACAATTATTCGAGTTGGTGTTGAAGATGCCGTTCAAGCAGATAAAGAAATTTCACTTTGGATGGGAGATGAAATTTCAGCAAGAAAAGAATTCATTAATAGGCATGCAAACTTTAATAGGGTTGATGAATTCGAACAAAAACAAATTGAAGAAATAGATGAAGAAGGAGGACAAGGTTAATGGCTAGCAAAAAAGACAAAATTGAAAAAATAAAAAACATTGTTCCAACCGGTCAACTCCTTCATAAAACTGTTGAAGAAGTTATGACTGCTTCAATGCTTCCATATAGTGAATATGTAATCTTAGATAGAGCGTTGCCTCGTGTTGAAGATGGATTAAAACCTGTTCAAAGACGTATTTTGTATGATATGTTAATTCAAGGATTAACTCCAGATCAAGAATATAGAAAATGTGCCGGCGTGGTAGGTGACGTTCTTGGTAAATTCCACCCACACGGAGATAGCTCAGTTTACGGAGCACTTGCACGTATGGCGCAAGATTTTGTTATGGGTGAACGCTTAGTTGATGGTCACGGAAACTTTGGTTCGATAGACGGTGATAGCCCAGCAGCGTATCGTTACACAGAGTGTAAATTAACGCCGCTATCAATGGAACTAATGAAAGACATTGACAAAGATTGTGTTAATTTCAGCCTTAACTTTGATGATAGATATAAAGAACCAGACTATCTTCCGGGTTCATTCCCAAACTTGTTTGTTAATGGTGCAATGGGAATTGCGGTTGGACTTGCCACAAACATTCCAACTCACAATTTAGGTGAGATGATTGATGGTGTTGTGGCTTATATTGACAATCCTAACATCAGTCTTGATGAAATGCTTAAAATTGTTAAAGGTCCAGATTTTCCAACGGGTGGAATAATTTGTGCCGGCAACGAAATGCGTGAAGCGTATGCAACAGGAAGAGGAAAAGTTCCAATTCGTGCCGCTTTCCACACTGAAGATGAAAAGGGCGGAAAAACAAACATTGTAATCACTGAAATTCCTTATCAAGTGAATAAAGCAGATATGTTGCAATCAATCGGTGCCTTAAAAGAAAAAATGAAAGATGAGTTGGCGGACATTGCTGATATAACAGACGAATCAAGCAGTGAAGGTATTAGAGCAATAATAACTCTCAAAAAAGATGCTGATGTTGATAATATTATTGCAATTTTACTTAAACATACCGATATGCAAATCAACTTCAACTATAACGTGGTTGCAATTGCAAATGGAAGCCCAAAACAACTTGGAATTCTTGACTATTTTAGTTATTACACAAAGTTCCAACTTGATGTTGTAGTTCGTAGAACTAAATTTGACTTAGCAAGAGCTGAAGCAAGAGCACATGTTGTTGAAGGACTTTGTATTGCAATTCAAAACATTGATGAAGTGATAAGAATTATTAAATCTTCAGCTTCAAACCAAGATGCAAAACAAAAATTAATAGAAAGATTTGGTCTTAGTGAAATTCAAACTCAAGCAATTCTTGATATGAGATTAAGTCGACTAACTAATTTGGAAACAACTAAACTTCAAGACGAATTGGCGCAACTAAGAAAAGATATAGCTGAATATCAAGCAATACTCGCCAGTCAATCAAAACAATTCAAAGTTATAAAGAAAGAAATGCTTGCAATCAAGGAAAAATATGCAACCGAGCGTAAAACTAAGATTGTTGATGCTTACGAAACATATGACATTACACCAATTGAAAAATTGTTGGATAATCCTTGTGTGGTGGCGGTTACAAACGATGGTTTGAGATTAAAACAAATCGATATGAAACAAGTTCAGAATGCAAGCCCAACTTATAGTTATGATAACATTAATGCGCTTCATAAATTCACAGCACATACAAGCACTAATAGTGCGGTGGTTATGTTTACAAACTTTGGTAACTTCTTCCGCCTTAATGTTAGAGATATTCCAACAACTAAGTTTAGTGCGAAAGGAACTGCATTGAGTGCAATTTCAAATGCGGAAACAAAAGAAAAGATTGTGGCGCTCTTTGACGAACAAGATATGCTAAGTAATCCAGAACTTTTAATGTACACTCAAGATGGTTATATTAAACGTTGTGAAACAAGCGAATTTAATGGTTTGAAGAGTGGAAGCATTGCGCTTAAACTTAAAGACTTTGATCGTGTTGTTGGTGTTCAAATCAATGATAATCTTCCATCTGTTTTAATGGTTTCAACTGACGGTATGGCAGTTAATTGTGAATTTAAAACCGCTCCTGTAACAAAACGAAATAGCGGTGGAGTTATTGGAATGAACTTAAATGAAAAAGAAAAAGTTATGTTCGCAAGCCAAGTTAACACTCTTGATAGAGTTCTTATGATAACTCCAGAAGGCAACGCAAAGAAGTTTAGTTTAAACGAAATTCCTGTTGGTGCAAGAAACAGAAAGGGTCTTAAAATCACAAGTGGAAAAGAAACAATCTTTGGAATAATTTCACCAATAATCACAGGTGAAGTTGTGTTGGAAACAAAAGATGGTCTTCATGCAGTTGATGTTAATGAGATTCCTATTTCAACTAGAACTGCAACAGCAAAACCACTAGTTAAAAAAGCAAAACTCACCCTTAAAGATATAGGACTTTATTTAAATTAACTCGAGATTTTACCATTCGTTAAACGCTATCGCTAAGTCACTTATGTAAAATTCTCTCGTTTTACCTTGTCATTCCGACCGAGCGATAGCGAGTGGAGCGAATCTCATAAAAAAGCCGAAAAAATCGGCTTTTTTCTTAAGATAGTTGACTTTATGCCCCCCTATGCTAGAATTTCGCTAGGAGGAAAAATAGTGTTATGGTGTCATTGATAATTTTGTTATATGTATTGATTGGTTTAGCAGGAATAGGCTTAGCTATTTATTTAATGCATTTATGCGCAAAGCTCACCATGGATCTTTTAGTGAAAAAAGGTTATCAAGCAAAATATTGGATCGGATTTTTGTTTGGTCCGTTATCATGGTTATATTGTTTAGCATTGCCAGATTTAGAAATGCAAAAAACTCTTAAAGAGATTGCTGAAAAAAATAAAGAAGAAAAATAAATAAGAAAAGTCGAACCAGAGTTCGACTTTTTTCTTGTTCAACAAATAAAAATTTACATTCTTGCAACATTTGGCGAAAGTTGGCATATTTTAAAATATGGAAGCTTCTTTCTTGGAGTTAAAGGCCAAGCAAGTGATTAACACGGTTGATGGTAAATGTTTGGGGCATATAACAGACATTGTTTTTGATGTGGTTTGCGCTAAGGCATTAGGTTTTGTTGTTCCACAGCCTAATCAGGGTTTTTTCGGGCTTTTTCGTGGCGGAAAAGATATTTTTATTCCTTTTGATTGTGTTTGTAAAATTGGAGTTGATGTAATTTTGGTTGAACTTTATATTGATGATAACCATAATAAACATAATAAACACAACCCCAAAGATAGTGGTAAAGATAAGTGCATAACTCTAAATAGGGGAGAAAATTTGCAAAAATAAAATTCAAGATTTTTTAAAATTCTCTTAAATTCGTTTGGTTTTTTTGTCGATATATGCCATAATAGCAATGATAAAAGTTGGTTTGGACAAACCATTTTAAAGGGACAAATCATATTCGAAACATGTTCGATATGAAATTCCATTAATTGCTTGCAATTTGCAAACAACAACAAACGAAAAGGAGAAAATTATGCGTTGTATTTTTTGTGGTAATATTGATAGTAAGGTAGTTGATAGTAGATATTTGAAGGACACCAGCATTAGAAGAAGAAGGGAATGTTTGGTTTGTGGAAAGCGTTTCACAACTTATGAAACAGTTGAAACAAATCCAATGGTTGTGACAAATGTTGATAATATGCGTGAACCTTTTAAAATTGAAAAGTTAACAGAAAGCATCAAATATGCAACATATTGTGTAGATATAAGTGTTTCAATTGAAGATGTTGTTAATAAAATTGAAAGCAAATTATTGCAACTCCAAAAACAAGAAATTTCAACTAAGGACATTGTTTCTGTGGCTCTTGAAGTTCTCATGGAAGTTAGTTCAATGGCTTGTTTGGTTTATTTCACACAACACACAGAATGTGAAACTTTTGATGAAGTTAGAAGGTTTATTAATAGATAGTAAAAAAGCCCTAAAATTTAGGGCTTTTTTGTTTGTATTTTGAGTTGTTTTGTGCTATTATAATCATGGGTAGGAGTATATATGCAAAAGACAATAAGTAAAAGTTTAATAACATGGTTGTCAACAGCAATCGTTGCGTTTATAGGGGTTCTTGCAATAGCTATTTTGGTTATGTGTGATCACACTTTTAAAATTGACAAATTTAATGTGTTTGTTGCAAACAATCGCAACAAATTTTGGACAGGTTTTTTAAAAATCTTCACACATTTAGGTTCGTTTTATACATTAGCAGTTTTGGCGGTAATAAGTGTTGTTTTAATTTGGTTTGTGATGAAAAATAAACGTATGAGCACCTTTTATGCTGGAACATTTGCCGTAGTTTGCGTTGCGAATTTTGTGATTAAGCAAATTGTGAGAAGGGCCAGACCTGAACATTTAATGATAATTGAAGAAACAGGTTTTAGTTTCCCTTCAGGGCATGCAATGATGAGTTTATGTTTCTTTGCTTTAGCAATTCATTTTGTTTGGAAAACACTTAAAAACAAACCGCTTAAAATAACTTTAGTTTCTTTGTTTTCAGTTGTAATTGTTGCAATGGGATTTTCTAGAATCTATTTGGGTGTTCACTATCTAACAGACATAATTGCAGGTTTCTTAATTTCATACGCAATTGTTGTTGTATGCTTAATAGTTTATAACAGCAAAATGTTTAAATTCTTAAAAGATAAAGAACAAGCAGTGTTAGATACAGAAACTGAAGAATAAAAAAAAGAAAGTTTTGCATCTTTAGGGTTGCAAAATTTTTTTAAGTATGTTACATTACATAAGAAAATAATTAATAATTAGGAGAAATTATGATATATCGAAACGGGTTCAATATATCATGTCACCTTAAATTTGCTTGCTTAAATGCAAGCATTACACAAACAAATTAAAGGAGAAAAAAATGATATCAGTTAATAATGTTGCTGTGCAATTTGGAAGCAGAAAGCTTTTTGACGAAGTTAATTTAAAATTTACTAAAGGAAATTGTTATGGTGTAATTGGTGCAAACGGTGCGGGAAAATCAACCTTTATGAAAGTTCTTTCTGGAGAATTGGAGCCAAATCGTGGAGATGTAACAATTCCAGCAAAAGAAAGATTGTCAGTTTTGGAACAAAACCAAGAAAAATATAACGACCAAACAGTTCTGAAAACTGTTTTAATGGGTCATAAACGTTTGGTTGAAATCATGGATGAACGAGAAATGTATTTTGCAAAAACAGACTTCACAGAAGAAGATGGAATGCGATTGGGGGACCTTGAAACTGAATTTATGGAACTTGATGGTTACAATGCCGAAGCAAATGCCGAAAGTTTGTTGAATTCTCTCGAGATTCCAAGCAGTCTTCACTATGAACTTATGGCTAATGTTGATAGTAAAATCAAAGTGAAAGTGTTGCTTGCGCAAGCTCTTTTCTCAAATCCAGATAACTTAATTTTGGACGAACCAACAAACAACCTAGACGTTAAAACAATTCGTTGGCTTGAAGATTTCATCTTAAACTTTGAAAACACAATTATCATTGTCAGCCATAACAGACACTTCTTAAATAAGGTCTGCACTCACATTTGCGATATTGACTATGGCAAAATCAACCTGTTCTTAGGAAACTATGATTTCTGGTATGAAAGCAGTCAATTGGCATTAAAACAACAGAAAGACCAAAACAAAAAGGCAGAGCAAAGAGCAAAAGAATTGCAAGAATTCATTGCAAGATTTGCGGCCAACGCAAGTAAGAGTAAACAAGCAACTTCAAGAAAGAAAGAGTTGGAAAGGCTTACGATTGAAGATATTAAACCAAGTAGTAGAAAATATCCATTCATTGATTGGAAGTTTGATCAACGTATTGGAAATGATATTTTGTTTGTGAATAATCTCACAAAGAAGGGATTGTTTGAAAATGTGTCTTTCACAGTTCGCCCAGATAACAAAATTGCAATCATGAGCGATAATAGTAATGTTGTTTCAGCATTGTTTGATATCTTATCTGGTAAAGACACAGACTATAAGGGTGAAGTGAAGTGGGGTAAAACAATTTCAACCACATATCTTCCTCAAAACAACAACGAATACTTTGAAGATTGTGATTTAAATCTTGTTGATTGGATTGGTCAATTCACAAAAGAAACAGATTCAACTTTCCTTCGTTCTTGGCTTGGAAGAATGTTGTTTCCGGCTGAAGAAGCAGAAAAGAAAGCAAAGGTTTTATCAGGTGGTGAAAAGGTTAGATGTATGTTGGCACGCATGATGTTGCAATCTGGAAACTTCTTGCTTCTTGATGAACCAACAAACCACTTAGATTTGGAATCAATCACAGCGCTCAATAAGGGAATGGAAAGATTTGAAGGTTGTATGATTTTCTCAACACACGACGAAGAAATTATTTCAACAGTTGCAAACCGCATTATTCGAATTAATAGTACGCTTGAATACGACAAAGAAATTGATTACGATACGTACTGTGAAACTCAAATGAAAAAATAAAAAAAGTTATAAAAAATGAGCTCACCGCTCGTTTTTTTATTATTTAAAATCTCTTCCAACTAACTCATCTAATGTTATTTGGAAAATATCAGCAAGTTTTATTAAAACATAAATATCTGGAGTTGAATGACCATTTTCATAGTTGGAAATTAAACTTTTCTTTCCATTTAAAAGATTGGCTAACTTTTCTTGTGTTAACCCTAATTGTAATCTAAAAAATTTAATATTTTCGGAAATTTTCATTTAAATCACTCTTATTATTGACAATTGTACAAATATTTTGTACATTAATGCTTAAAGTACAAGCATTTTGTACAAAGGAGAAGAAATGAAAAAGAAAGAAAAAATAAATACATTAAGAGAAATATTTAAAAATGATAAAGATTTTATCGAAGCGCTTGACGATGCGTTAATATTGGAAAATCTTAAAAACCCGACAAAATTTAGCATTGAAGTTGAAGATTTGGAAGAAAAAATGAATGAACTTGTGCAAGCAAAAAATAAATTTACTTTTCGGGTTCTGTTTGCAAATTATAAAAGATATTTTTATAAGCACGTTTTAGAAATAGAAAAAGAGAAAGACAAATAATGTCTTTTTTTCTTTGTTTTTTCATATATTCATATATGAGTTTGATGAGTGAAATAGAAAAGTTAATGGGAGATGTGGGAACTAGCGCAAATTTTAGGGTGATTAATCTTGGTGGAACTAGTGTTTACATAGAAGGAATTAAATCTGTTGTGAGTTTTGGCGAAACGGAAATGCAATTTCAACTTAAAAAGTGTTTGTTAGTGGTTTTGGGTGAGAATTTAAAAGTTAAATATTTAGATAAAACAACTTGTGTTATTGTTGGTGAAATTAAGGTGGTGGAAACAAGATGAAAATTGATTTAACCGGTTATAATATAGATAATTTATTAAAAATCTTATACACAAAAAAAATAACTTTAATGAATGTTGTTCGCCATGAACATAACAAAGTTTCTTTTGAGATATTGGACAAAGACCATAAAAAAGTTAAAAGATATATTGCTAACTTTAAAGTTCAAGAAACTTTATCTAAATTTAAACAACTTCCACAAATTCTTCTTAATAACTTAGGTGTTATTTTAGGTTGTTTTATGGGTGTTTTATTTGGTATATTTGCTTCTAACTACACTTGGCAAATTCAAGTTTATGGCACGGAAGAACTGAGTGAAAACGACATAATTTCAGTTTTAAGTGATAATGGCATCAAAAAAGGAAAAATCAATCACCAAACAAGCGATGAAATTGAAGAAATTTTGCTAAATAACTATGACAGAATTGCGCAAGTTTCAGTTATTCGTGAGGGAACCGCAATCGTAATTAACATTAGTGAAAAGTTGGTTTATGTTGAAGGTGAATTTGATCCAATAATAGCAAAATTTTCTGGGATTGTTAAAGAAATTAACATAATCACAGGGACAACAAATGTTAAGGTGGGAGATTATGTCAACGCTGGAGATGTTTTGGTTTTGCCGTTCAACATTAATTCAAATGGTGAAAAGGTGAGTGTTAAGCCAGTTGCTGAAATCAAGGCTGAAATTTATGTTGTTTCCAAGTGTGAAATAAGCAAAACAGAAATCGAATTGGTGAGAACGGGAAGGACCACCACAACATATATTTACAAGTTTAATAATAATAAATTATTTTCGAGCAAAAACAAAAATTCATTTGCGCTTTTTGAATCGGTTATGTATAATGAAAATATAAGTGACGTAGTGCCACTTAACCGAGATGTGATTATACATTATGAATTAATCGAGAAGGAAGTTTTTAAAGATTTTGAATCAGAAAAGCAAAATTTGATTGATAAAAGCATTAAAATAGCATACGAAAATCTTCCCGTTGGTAACATTCTTAATGAAAGCACGCAAACCAGCATTTTAGATGATAAAATGTTTGCAATAACAACCATCATGGTTTATGGAATTATTACTTAAGAAAATAGAATGGCTCCCAAAGAAGCAAACGTAGTGCTTCGTTGTGTTAAGGAACAAAGGAACAAAAGGACAATGTTTGCGAATAGCAAACTGGCAGAAGTGAGGATTGTGACGTGTTAACAATTTTTGGCTCAACTGATTTTGAAAAAGATTTAATTAGGGTTTACGAACGTGTAAGCCAAGTTGTTTCATTTCCTAAGAAAGTTAATGTGAATTTAACCTTTATTCCCAAGCAAGAAATTAGAACTCTAAACAACCAAACACGTGGAATTGATAAAGTTACCGATGTTTTAACCTATCCTTATGTTGATTTGGCTGTTGGTAAAAAACTAAAAATTAGCGATTATAAAGCAAATGTTGATTTGGGAACAGGATTGCTAACAATCGGAGATATTTACATTTGCTTAGATAGAGCAAAAGAGCAGGCAAAAGAATATAATCACACATTGCGTCGAGAGGTTTGTTTCTTACTTTGCCATGGATTACTTCATATTGCGGGTTATGACCATATAGAAAAGCAAGACGAGGAAAAAATGACCGCATTGCAAGAGCAAATAATGAACGATCTTAACATTACTCGTGATGTTTTTAAATGTGGATTTGTAACCATTGTTGGTGAAACCAATGCGGGCAAAAGCACACTTATCAACCAACTTGTTGGTGAACATGTTGCAATTGTGAGCCCTAAGAGTCAAACCACACGTGAAAACATTCAAGGAATATATAATGATAAGACAACTCAAATAGTGTTTGTTGACACTCCAGGATATCACAAAAGAGCAACAAAAATTGATGATGAGATGGATAAGCATATTGAAAACGCTCAAGAAGACACAGAAATTCTCTTAATGCTTATTGTTGCAAATAAACCACTTGTTGAGCAGTATAATAAACTTATAAAAAAAGTTAGTGCCGATGCAAAAAAAATACTCTTAATTAATAAAATAGATGAAACCAAATATGAAAAACTTTATCCGCAACTTGTGGAACTTAGTGCGGTTGCAAAAGTTGATGAAATTTTGCCAATTTCAGCAATGAACGGAAAGAATGTTGATGTTCTGCTTGATATGATTAAAAGGTTCTTGCCAACATATGATTATGAGAAACGATATTATCCTATTGATGAGTACACTGATAAAAATCTTCGACATATGGTGGCGGAAATTATAAGAGAAAAAGCATTATTATGTTTAGATGATGAAATTCCGCATGGAATTCAAGTGGTTGTGAATTCTTATGTTGAAAGCGAAAAACCGATTCCGATTTATGCAGATTTATATTGCGAAAAGGAAAGTCATAAGGCAATCATTCTTGGTAAAAATGGTGATATGATCAAAAAGATTTCAACAATGGCAAGAAAACATATTGAAAAAATAGTTGGCGAGCAAGTTAATCTTCAAGTGTATGTTAAAGTTAAAGCAAATTGGAGAAATGATCAAAAAGCTATTCAAGAATTTGGACTAAGTGTTAGTGAATAATTGATTAATTTCCACATATAATATTTTAAGATAAGGGGTGCATATGGAAAATTTAGAACAAATTATCAAAGGTTATACCGATTTATTTAATAAAACAGGAAAGATAGAGTTTTTCATGCGCGCCAAAAATGTTGAAAAATTGCAAAAAAACATAAACTTGGTTGAAGAAATTGAAAAAGAAGATGGTTTAATTTTATAAGTAAAATACAAAAGATCTCCCAAAGAAGCAAATGAAGTGCTTCGAATGGAAAAGAGGAGCAACCGACCAAAAGGCTTATGATTGTGTTAGCAATCTAGCATGTGTCGAGTTGGGACGAGAAATGAACGAAGAGAAAACACAAGGTTTAGTTCTAAAATTAATTGATTATAAAGATGCGGACAAACTCGCATCTATTTTTACTTACGACTATGGCGTGATAACCGCAAAATTCGTTGGCGTTAAAAAGGAAAAGGCAAAACTAAAAGCCATTGCACAACCGTTTACTTTTGCAGAATTTAATTTCGCAACAAAAGCAAACAACAGAGTTGTTTCGGGCGCAAGTTTGATTGATAATTTTTATTCAATTTTGAATGATTATAATAAAACCATTTGTGGCTACATTGTTCTAGATATTCTAAAGTCGATTTTGCCAGAAGAAAAATCAGAGCCAGATTTATTTTTGCTTGCAATTTCAGCACTTAAGAATATTGAACAAAATAACGAGTTTGTTGCAACGATTGATTATATAATAAAGTTTTTAACATTTTCTGGTTTTAAGGTTGATTTGCCAAGTGCGGATTATGTTTTTTTTGATAGGCTAACAGGTGAATTTTCAGAAAAAAGAACAGAACTTTGTTTGCAAATCGACAAACAGGTTTATTCAACGCTTAATAAAATTGTCAAGGGGGAAATTGAAGAATTTAATCAAACCACTTTAAAACAAATTCTAAGATTGTTAAACAATGTGATAGTTAACCATTTTGGAGTTGAAATTAAATCGTTTGATTTTGTGTAAATAAACTTTAATTGTTTGACAAAAATTTTCAAAATGGGTTATACTATTAAAAATAGTAAGTTTATCGGGGGTTGAACGTAAAATGAAAAGTTTACGTCTTATAAAAGGTCTAAGGGTTTTATGTGTTGCGTTGGTTGCAGCAATTTTTTCTATGTTAGGAATTGTTGTTATTAACTATTCTAATAAAACTGATGAACCGAACAACAATGAAACTATGGAAATTTTGGCTTTTGATGGCGCTGGAACTGCTGGCAATCCATATAAAATATATTCAATTTCTGACATGGAAATGCTTTCAACCAACATTTATAATGGGGCAGATTATTATAATACTTATTTTCAATTGCAAAACGATTTGGATTACTCCGAGAAAAATTTTGTTCCTATTGGTGCTAAAATCGATGAAGGTCGGTATGATTTTAAACCATTTAGTGGAATTTTTGATGGTAATGGTTACACAATTTCAAACATTAATATAAAAGGTGATTCATTGGGAACGCAAGATAATGTTTCTTTTGGATTGTTTGCTTGTTTGGGTGGGGGAATGTATGCTATATATCCATCCTCAACAAAACTTGAAACTTCAGGATTTTATGAATATTCAAATACTATTCAAGTAAAGAATTTGCAATTATATAATTTTAATGCAGCGTTGCAAGAAAATGGATCGGGTAGTTATAGTTATGTTGGCACAATAGCAGGTTTAAGCTATACTGGGGTGCATGAATGTCTAAAAGAAATTAACGGTACTTCTGATGACTATAAGATTATATCTTCTGTTGAAATAAGCAATTGTATTGTAAACAATGTGAATTTAGATCCACAAGAAAAGGGTTATGCCGGTGGTTTGGTTGGTATTCAAATGACACATTTGCCTTCTGATGGTGGTGGTAATATGAGAGAAGAAACCAAATTATCAATAAAAAATTGCATGGTATGGAATGCTCTGATTTCTGCAGATCAAGGCGTTTGTGCTTATATTTCTCCAGCACGCGGATTTATTGGTGAAAATGAAATGTTTGATTGGAAGGTGAATAAATATTTGCTTGGGATGAACTATGATATAGAATATTGCATCACTAACTCAAGAGGAGTGGTTTCAATTGTTGGCAGTGCAAATTCTCTAGGTGAACCACCATGTATAATAGATCGAACAGAGTATCCTTATGATGATTTACTAGGAAATATTGATAACGTTTATGACTTAAATACTTTTAGGAGCACGGCTGATGTTTTTACTAATAATAATGCTGACAATTGGACAAAAATTGATGAATATGATAAGTTCACATTATATCTAAAAACATTTGTGACATCCGCAGAATGGAGAGTGACTCCAGAGAATTGTGGTGGAACAATCTCGTTCTCAGGAGATGATAGCCTTACCACTTTTAATATACCAAAAGTGCCAGGGACCAGTTTTAATGATAATTTAAGTTCAAACAAAATAACTATTTATTCTTACAGAACGTGTGATTATGATGAGACTTTCACTGAAACAGGTTATAACGAATATGAGTCTTATTTAGAAGCAAAAGATCCTCAGAATGGAAATTATAAGTTTTATAGCTGGACAATTACAACCAACACATCTCCAATGGTGTTTACTGCACAATTTATTTCCGAAAAATGCACTCTCACATTTCAAGACTCAATTGCTGGGGAGTTGATTAGAGAAGGAAACAGCGAATACGAAATAGCAACTTTAACAGAAGTCGAAGTAATTATTACATCTTTTGGTAAAAGAGGAGCAGTAAAAGCTTGTGAGTTTAAATTTAAGCCATATGGAGAAACTGGAAAAGTTGTTGTTAAATACACATTGGTGGGTAATCTTAGATATATGTCACAAGTGAAATTAGGTGAAAAGCTCTGCGTGGGATCGAGTGGTTATCAAATCAAGAGTGATACTGCAATATCTATAGTTGTGAGTTTAAAAACCTATACACCAAATTTTGAATAAAATTAAAATATTTTAAAAAGCAACCTCAATTAGTTGCTTTTTTTTGTGGGATTTTGTAGACTAATTTGTGGTAATAAATATTTGCCACAAGCGCAAAAATAAAATTAAAAAAGGAGAATTATATCTTAGAGAAGATATATAACCCATTTTAATTTGCTTATTTTGTAAACAAAAAATCAAATAAAAAAGGAGAATTATGAACAAGAAATACGTTTACTTATTTAGTGAAGGTAACGCAAGCATGAGAGAACTTCTTGGTGGTAAAGGTGCAAACCTTGCTGAAATGACAAAGATTGGTCTTCCAGTTCCTCAAGGTTTCACAATTTCAACAGAAGCTTGCACACAGTATTATGAAGACGGCAAACAAATCAATCCAAGCATCCAAGCCGAAATCATGGAAAACATTGAAAAAATGGAAGCAATCACAGGCAAAAAATTCGGTGATAAAGAAAATCCATTATTAGTATCTGTTCGTTCAGGTGCTCGTGCATCAATGCCAGGCATGATGGATACAATCCTTAATCTTGGTCTTAACGACGAAGTTGTTGAAACTCTTTCAAATAAAAGTGGCAACCCTCGTTGGGCGTGGGACTGCTATAGAAGATTTATTCAAATGTTCTCAGACGTGGTTATGGAAGTTGGTAAAAAATATTTTGAAAAACTTATTGATCAACTTAAAGAAGAAAAAGGCGTAACAAGTGACCTTGACTTAACTGCAGAAGATTTGAAAACTTTGGCAACTCAATTCAAAGCTGAATATAAAAATCAATTAGGAAAAGACTTCCCAAGCGATCCAAAGGAACAATTATTCGAAGCTGTTAAAGCAGTTTTCCGTTCATGGGATAATCCTCGTGCTAACATCTATCGTATGGACCACGACATTCCTTATTCATGGGGAACAGCTGTTAACGTTCAAATGATGGCCTTCGGAAACATGGGTGAAACTTCAGGAACAGGTGTTGCATTCACTCGTAACCCTGCAACTGGTGAAAAAGGTGTAATGGGTGAATTCTTAATGAACGCACAAGGTGAAGACGTTGTGGCAGGCGTTAGAACTCCAATGCCTATTGACCAAATGAAACAAGTTATGCCAGCAGTTTACGATCAATTCGTTGAAATCTGTGGTATTTTGGAAAATCACTATCGTGACATGCAAGATATGGAATTTACTATCGAAGATAGAAAACTCTATATGCTTCAAACTCGTAACGGAAAGAGAACAGCAGCCGCTGCAATCCGTATCGCTTGCGATTTGATTGATGAAGGTATGATCACAGAAAAAGAAGCTTTAATGCAAATTGATGCTAAAACTCTTGATATGTTATTGCACCCAACATTTGACGCTGAAGCCCTTAAATATGCTGACAAAAATAACGTTGTTGGAAAAGGTATTGCAGCTTCTCCAGGTGCTGCAGCAGGAAGAATTGTGTTCACTGCTGAAGATGCTGTAGAACATGGCAAGAAAGGTGAAAAAGTTGTTCTTGTTCGTTTAGAGACAAGCCCAGAAGACATCGAGGGTATGAAATACTCACAAGGTATTTTAACAGTTCGTGGTGGTCAAACATCTCACGCTGCAGTTGTTGCTCGTGGAATGGGAACTTGTTGCGTTTCTGGTTGTGGCGATATCAAAATGGATGAAGAAAATAAATGTTTCACACTTGCTGGTAAAGTTTACCATGAAGGAGATGAATTATCTCTTGATGGTTCAACAGGTAAAATTTATGATGGCATGATCAAAACTGTTCCAGCTGATCCAAACAGCGGATACTTTGGTCGCATCATGAAACTTGCTGATAAATATAAAGCGCTTGGCGTTAGAACAAATGCTGACACTCCAGCTGATGCTGCTCGTGCTGCTGAACTTGGCGCTCAAGGTATTGGACTCACCAGAACTGAACACATGTTCTTTGATCCAGACAGAATTGGTGCATTCCGTGAAATGATCTGTTCAGACACTAAAGAAGAAAGAGAAGTAGCTCTTGCTAAAATCGAACCAATGCAACAAAAAGACTTTGAAGGTTTGATGGAAGCACTTAAAGGTCAACCAGTAACAATTCGTTTCTTGGATCCACCTCTTCATGAATTCGTTCCAACAGCTGAAGAAGATATTAAAGCTTTGGCAGAAGCTCAAGGCAAATCTGTTGCTCAAATCAAACAAATCATTAATGATCTTCACGAATTCAACCCAATGATGGGTCACCGTGGTTGTCGTTTAACTGTAACTTATCCTGAAATTGCTGTAATGCAAACTAAGGCAGTTATAAAGGCTGCAATCGCAGTTAAATCTCGTCACCCTGAATGGAACGTTAAACCAGAAATCATGATTCCATTGGTTGGTGAAATTAAAGAATTTAGATTTGTTAAAAAATTAGTTGTTGAAACAGCTGATGCTGTTATCAAGGCTGCTAACTCTAATATTAGTTATGAAGTTGGAACAATGATTGAAATTCCAAGAGCTTGTTTAACAGCTGACGAAATTGCTCGTGAGGCAGATTTCTTCTGTTTCGGAACAAATGACTTAACTCAAATGACATTCGGCTTCAGCCGTGATGACGGTGGTAAATTCTTGCCTTCATACTATGAAAATAAGATTTACGAAAGCGATCCATTTGCTCGTCTTGACACAACAGGTGTTGGTAAACTTATGGAAATGTCTTTGAAACTTGGTCGTCCAGAAAATGCTCACTTGCATGCTGGAATTTGTGGTGAACACGGTGGAGATCCTTCTTCAATTGAATTCTGCCACAAAATTGGTCTTGACTATGTTTCATGCTCACCATTCCGCGTTCCAATCGCAAGACTTGCCGCTGCACAAGCTAACATTAAAGCACCTCGTGCTTAATGTTTGATGGTGAAGAAGCAAGTTGCAGCGTCCTGATGTTTTCTTAAAATATCAGATAGCCGTTTAGCCGCAGCTCAAGCTAATCTCAAAAACCCTAGAAACTAAAAGAGCAAGGCTAAACTTATAAGGGTTCCCACCGCAACTTGTTTGCGGAAGGGAAAAAGGAGCAAACGAACAAAAGGCTTATGTTTGCGATAAGCAAACTAGCAATAGTGAGATTTGCGACACGCAGCAGCTCAAGCAAATATTAAGAACCCTAGAAACTAAAGAAAAATATATGTATTACACTAAAGACAAAATAACGACTAAACAGTCCGTTTAACAGGGGTTTTGGTTTAGATTAATATAAAGAAATAGCGAAGAAATTTCTTCGCTTTTTTTATTTTTAATGATTTTTTAAAAAAAAATTAAAATATCTTAGGAAAATAAAAAGTTATGGTGTATTAAGTAATGAAGAGGGGTAATCAAAATGCACCAATTTTTTTTATGTGTGTGCAAGTTTGAATAAAAACCTTAATTTTTTTAAGGACTTTTCATATTTTTGTTTAATTAAGTTAATAAATTAGGGAGATTTAATGAATCAAACAAATCTCACACCAGACTTTTTAGAGGAATTAAGAAGCAGAAATGATATAGTTGATATTGCAAGCAAATATATGACTTTAAATCGCCGTGGTGCAAATTTTTGGGCGTGTTGCCCGTTTCATCATGAAAAAACACCGTCTTTTTCAATTAAACAAGATGGGCAATTTTTCAAATGTTTTGGATGTGGTGAAAGTGGAAATGTTATCACACTTGTGATGAAGTCCGAAAATGTTGATTTCTTAACAGCAGTTGAGATTCTTTGTAAGAATTGCGGAATGCAAATGCCAACGAGTGCAGAAACCGATGAGATGCAAAAAAAGAAAAAAGAGCGAGATAAAATCTATCAAGTTCTAAAAGTTTCAACCGAATTTTATCATAACAATTTAATTAAAAATCCGAATAGTTTGCAAGCCCAATATTTGAAAAGACGTGGCATTAGTGAAGAAATGATTAAAAAATTCCAAATTGGTGCAAGTTTAAACTATGATGATTTAATTAAGCATTTGAAATCTTTAAATTATTCATATGAAGATATGGTGATGGCTGGAGTTGCGGGTAAGAAAGAAAGTGGTCAAGCTTATGATTTCTATGGAACAAGACTCCTTTTCCCAATATTTAATGGATTTGGAGATGTTGTGGCTTATTCAGGAAGAGCGGTTGAAGAAAATCCTGAACGAGCAAAATACAAAAACACTCCACAAACATTAGTTTTCAATAAAAGTGAAATTTTATTTGGCTATAACTTTGTTAGGGACTTGAAAAAACAACATATGTTAGACACAATTATAATTGTTGAAGGGCACATTGATGTTATAGCTTGTCATCAAGTTGGATTAACAAATACGATAGGGTGTATGGGAACGGCTTTAACCGCACTTCATGCAAAGAAAATAAAACAACTTGTTGACAACGTAATTCTTTGTTTGGATGGAGATAGTGCTGGATCCATGGCAACATATAAAGCAATCGACACATTAAAAGAAGTTGGTTTAAATGTTAAAGTGGTAAGGCTAAATAAAGCTAAAGATCCAGATGAATACATAAAAAAGTTTGGAAAAGATGCATTCTTACAGGAATTATATTCAGGTCAAGATTGTGTTGATTTTGTTCTCATTGATAGTGCGAAAAAATATGATTTAACTTCAAATTTGGACAAGTCTAAATATATTCAAGAAGCATTAGATTATATTTCAAAGTTCGCGTCTCCAGCAGAGCAAGAAATTTATCTTAGTGTTGTTCAAAAATTGGTTAGAGTGCCAATTGATGCGCTTAGAAAAAGTTTAAACAAAGCTGATAAAAAAGAAATGGAAGTAGTTCAATCAGATGTTTCATATGATGACATCAAAAACAATGCAATCAAAGAAAGCAAAATTTTTATTCTTGCATCAATGCTTTACAAAAAAGCAGAAATTGAAAATATTTCAACCTTGTTTTTAAGGCAAGATGAGTTGAGAGAATTATATGAATTTTTGCGTGAAAGAATTGAAAACAACAAAGATTATAATGCATCGACGTTGTTTGATAGT
>JAZQYA010000028.1:0-6103 GCA_045633245.1 Candidatus Onthoplasma sp. | reverse complement strand
ATTTCTGTTCACAACGATGGATTAATATTAATCTCTCACATCTCAAGCGAAGAAGCAAAACTTCTTAATGCCAAGTTTGATGATTTTATCGGAATCATAAATCGTCTTGCAACGATAAATAATTCTAAACTAGTTTGCTTTGTTTATCCTAAATGTGACTGTTATTATGTCAGCATGAGATCTAGAGGCGGTCTTAAAGTATCTCAAATCGCAAAAGAAAATGGTGGTGGTGGCCATGATGGTGCAGCAGCATACATTTCAACCAAACCTATTCCTGTAATTAGAGAAAAAGTTCTTAAAGACTTTATAACTTTATTATAAATTTCAAAACAACAAAAAATAAGCGCCAAGAAATTATTTATAAGCGCTTATTTTTAATTTTATCGACGCAAAACTATATCGTAAATCCTATCAAGATCGTCTTGAGAGTAGTAATCAATGTAAATTCTGCCCTTTTTATCATTGCCGATAACAGATACTTTTGTACCAAACTTACGTTGTAATTCCCCAATAAAATCTTGTAGTTCGTCACTAGGTAACTTAGCAGCTTTCTTTTTCTTTTTATTACCCAAGATTGCTTCAACTTCTTTTTCAAGATCTCTTACAGTCAATTTGTCTTTCGCAATTTTCTTTGCCAAGATAACCTGTGTTGCATAATCATCAATTGAAGCCAAAATTTTTGCATGACCAAATGAAACCTTTCCTCTTTCAACCAAATCTAAGACTTCAGGATATAATGATAATATTCTAAGAGAATTAGCAATTGCAGAGCGCGATTTTCCCAGACGCTCAGCAACCTTCTCTTGCGTCAACCCAAACTCCTCCATTAATTGTTTAATTCCTTTTGAAACTTCAACAGGATTTAAATCTTCTCTTTGCAAATTTTCTATTATGGCAATTTCGGCAACTTGTTTGCTAGAATATTTTTTAACAATAGCATCAATTTCTTTCAAACCACAAATTTTGCTAGCTCTATATCTTCTTTCACCAGCAATAACCATATAACCGTCATCCATCTCATTTACTATTATAGGTTGAATTAATCCATGAATTCTAATACTTTCAGCCAACTCATTCAAACTTTCCTTATCAAAGTTTTTTCTAGGCTGATTTGGATTAGTGTATATTTTATCTAGTTCAATTTTCTGAACATCTCCTTGTCTCATTTCATAATTTGTAATAGATCTTTCTGGTTTCACAGTTTTTACTTCTTCATCATAAACTTTTAAAAGGCTATCTAAACCTCTTCCCAACCCCATCTTCATAATACCTCCAATTGTTCCACGTGGAACATTATACAATTATTATATCAGATTTGATGTTGCGTGTCAATAAAATATGTTTGATTTAATAATTTTTTTAAAATCTAAATATTTACTTCCGATAAAAAGTTAATAATGTTCCACGTGGAACATTACTTTCATTGATACACAAATATAATTGTTATTTTTTAGATCAGATACAAATATACATATACTATAATTATACATATACTTATTTATATATGGAAAAATTGTGGTTAAACTTAAACTTACTAAACAAAATAAAAAAATGTTCCACGTGGAACATTTTTGTTTATTAATTTTGTTTTTTTAAGAATTCGTCAGCTAGGCTTTTATATGCAACAGCCCCTTTGCTTTTGTTGTCGTACATTACAATAGGTTTTCCATGACTTGGACTTTCTGCAAGGCGAATATTTCTTGGAATATAGGTTTCATAAACCTTTTCTCCGAAATATTTTTTAATTTCATCACTAACTTGTGATACAAGATTGCTTCTATTGTCTTTCATTGTGAGCAAAACACCCTCAATTTCAATGTTTGGGTTTAACTGCATTTTAACAAGTCTTACAGTATTCATTAATTGACTCAATCCAACTAAAGCAAAATATTCACATTGAATTGGGATAATTATCGAATCTGTTGCGGTTAAAACATTTACAGTCAAAAGACCTAAAGATGGTGGACAGTCAATAAATATATAATCATAATTGTTTTTTATTGTTGATAAGGCTTCTTTGAGAATTTTTTCTCGTTTTTCCATATAAACCAAATCAACTTCGGCTTCTGATAGGTCGACAGTTGAAGGAACAACATCAAGACCTTTCATAACAGAAGGGTAGATAGCTTCACTGATGTTAGCTTCACCTAATAATACTTCATATATTGATTTTTGATCTTTTTCAATTTCAACGCCAAGGCTGGAACATGCGTTCCCCTGAGGATCAATATCTATTAATAAAACTTTTTTGTTGGCGCTAGCAATATATGCTGCAAGGTTTACACAACTTGTGGTTTTTCCAACGCCACCTTTTTGATTTGTTACTGCTATAATTTTTCCCATAATATCTCCTGTTAATATATTAATATTTTTTTATAAAATAATCAATTGTTTATTTAAAATATTTTTCACTTTTTATTGATTTTTACTAAAAAATAGCGGTTTTTAATGGTATTTTTAAACTTTTGCTTAGTTTTTTTGTTTTAGGTGAAAATATCGTTGACTTAAACATCTAATTTTAATATTCTTATTGTGTGAGGAAATAATGACTGAGTTTTTACATAATTTGTTTGTGACAATTTTTAATGATAATGTCATCTTAGCAACGATATTAATTTCTATGATACCTATTATAGAGCTTAGAGGAGCAATACCTTTTGGGACAAATCCTGGTTTTTGGGGAAGTTTAGCCTTAAATCATTGGGAATCGTTCGGATGGAGTTTGCTTGGAAGCTGTGCAATTGTTCCGATTTTAGCTTTGATTTTTCTTCCCATTATAAATTGGCTAAAAAAAACAAGGTTGTTTCATAAGCTTGCTGAAGGTATTGAAAATCGAATAAAAGGCAAGGCAAGTGGCATAAATGATAACAATGAAAAAAGTGTTAGATTTAGCAAGTCTTATTGGAAGAAAGTTTTAGGTGTGTTTATATTCGTTGCTGTACCATTACCTTTAACTGGCATTTGGACAGGAACGTGCGTCGCAGTCTTTTTGGGACTAGACTATTTCACAACTTGCATTTCAGTAATAGGCGGAAATATAATAGCCGGACTACTGATAGCGCTAATTTTAGAGTTCTTCCCATGGTTAAACAATTATCTATTTTACATTTTCATAGCAATAATCGTAATTGTTGTTGCTTACGAGATCATTAAGCATCTCATAAAAAAACACAAAAACAAAAATGTGGCGCAAGATTAAAATAGTCTTGCGCTATCTTTTTTTACTTTTGTTTCAATGGGTAATATTTAAACCATTTATAATTCTTTGGAACAATTTTTAAATAAAGTGTTGCAAAAAGAAAAAGATTGTGATATAATAACTTACGTTGAATAAAAGTATGCGTTCTTAGCTCAGCTGGATAGAGCGTTGGTCTACGGAACCAAAGGCCAGGGGTTCGAATCCCTTAGGACGCACCACAACACTCGGTTAATCCGAGTTTTTTTGTTTAATTTTTTTGAAAAGAGTATTGAAAAGTTAAAATATATGTGATATTATATTGTCAAGATAAAATTAAAATCAAGGAGTGAATTATGAAAATAGCAAAATCAATCTTAGTTAAAATTAACAATGAATTAAAATCTAAAACAGACGAACAACTTCTATATCTTCATAATCTTTACAATTCTCAACTTGAAAATTTAAGCGAAAAAGATTATGAATATTTTGGAGAATCTTTGCATCAAAAAATTGCTCTTATTGAACAAGAATTGAATAGAAGAAATATTTCGTTCGAACCAAAGATTTTGCCAACTATTTAATTGACGTTTTGTCGAAACTATTGTATACTCACGTTGTACATTTTTAGGAGAAACTTTATGTCTATTTATTCAAGAATAAAATCAGAACAACCCCTAGAACCCATCAGCAAAGAAGGCACACCATTTTATATGTCAAACACAAACAAGGGTTATGAATGTTTAACATTTAATGAAGAAATTTTGCACGATTCGGGCGGCCATTCAATTACATTTTATCCCAACGGAGCATTGTTATCATTAAAAGAAAGTTGCAAATATTATCATGACAGCAAATCATTTGTTTTCTTTAACAACAATGGAGATAAGGTTTTTGAGATTTATAATTCTATTAAAGTGAAAAACAGCAACCATTCATCAGATTTTTTGCCACCAGAAAAAGATATTGAAATCACAATATATCGTGGTCACATATTAGTGAAAGAAACAAACTTGAAAGACTTGTCAGAAACTGAATACTTTGTGAGTGTTAAGACAGGTGAAAAAATTATTGATGTTGGTGATATTATTGACAATCAATATACAATAACATTCTAAAGCATCGTATGATGCTTTTTTTATTCAAAAAAAATATTTAATACATCTTGCGAGATTTTAAATAACATGTTATAATACATAACATGAGAACTATAGTTGCCCTTGCAACTCCTGCTGGAAATAGCGGTGTTGCTGTTATTAGAATTAGCGGTGAAAAGTCTAAAGAAATCTTGCAGAAACTCATTCAACAAGACCTTGATTTTGAACCCAGAAAAATGTATTTAAAAAATGTTTATTTCGGCGAGTTAACAGACAAATGTCTTGTTGTTTTTTTTGCTAATCCAATGAGTTATACAGGCGAAGATGTTGCAGAAATTCAATCTCATGGTGGATATTATATTGCTCAACAAATTATTAATGAATGTGTGAATTTAGGTTGTTCATTAGCAGAAGCGGGAGAGTTTTCTAAACGCGCATTTATTAACGGAAAAATGAGCATTGATCAGGCTGAAGGAATTATGGATTTAATCAATGCTGAAAGTGAAATGCAAGCCAAAGCTGGAAGCAGTTTAATGCAAGGAAAACTAAAACAAAAAATCGAAGAATACCAAAACTCTTTAACTGATATTTTAGCAGAAATTGAAGCTAAATTGGACTACCCTGAATATGAATACACAGATGAAGAAAATTCTAATATTAAAGAAAAATTAAACACTTTAATCAACGAATTTTCATCTTTAATTAACGAAAGTAAAAACGGTTTAATGATTAAAAACGGAATTAAAGTTGCCATTGTTGGCGCACCAAATGTTGGAAAGTCAAGTCTTCTTAACGCTCTAACAAAATCAGATAAAGCAATTGTTACAAACATTGCAGGAACAACTCGTGACATTGTTGAAGCAGAGTATGAATTTAATGGAATAATCTTTAGGCTTTTCGACACTGCAGGAATTCACGAAAGCGACGATATTGTTGAGAAAATTGGCATTGATAAAGCACTTAAAACTTTAGATGATGCCGACCTGGTTTTAAAGGTTAGTTCGCCTGATGATATCTGCGAAATTCAAACAGACAAGCCTTATATTGAAGTATTTAATAAAACCGATATTTTGAAGAACAAAAAAGATGATAAGTACTTTTATATCAGCGCAACAAACAACGAAAATATTGACTCTTTAAAACAAGAAATTTTCAACAAAACAATAAGCGGAAGTTTGAAATCTGACAAACTTTATCTCACAAATACTCGCCATATTGAAGCAATAAAACAAGCAAAATTATCACTGGAAAACGTTGTTAAAATTTTTGATTTTTCAACCATGGATATCATCTCAAGTGAGATTAAAACCGCTTGGAACTCGCTTGGTGAAGTGAGTGGCGTAACAAGCGATGAAGCGATTATTGATAAAATCTTCTCTAAGTTCTGTTTAGGGAAATAAGGAGTTTGTATGAACACTTTTGAATTAAGATTGCATGCAAAATATTTTGAATTAATAAAAAATAAAACCAAAATAATTGAAATGCGTCTGCTTGATGAAAAGAGAAAACAATATCAAGTTGGAGACATTTTAATCTTTAAAAAACGCCCTGAAGAAACTGAAATTATCACAACAAAAATTATTAATTTACATAAAGTTAAAACCTTTAAAAACCTTTATGATAAGTTTGATAAAGTAAAATTAGGTTACAGCGAAAACGAAACAGCAAAACCGGAAGACATGCAGGCGTTTTACACAATTCAAGAGCAAGAAAAATATGGCGTTGTTGGAATTGAAATTGAAGTCATGTAGTTGAAATTTAACAAAAGTGTGATATAATAAAAATTGTTATGATGAAAAATATAGTTGACCATTATGATGCAATAGTTATT
>JAZQYA010000027.1:0-2670 GCA_045633245.1 Candidatus Onthoplasma sp. | reverse complement strand
ATACGCTCGCTTCTTTATTATTATTATTGTGTTTCAAACTCCTCTCTATATAACAACACAGTGCCTCCTTGATGTGACGCAGTATAACCACTCGATGAAGATTTTAAGTAAGTATTTGCAGTATTGTTAAAAATCGTAGAGTCAATACGAATATTGTTTGCGTTGTAAATCAAATTTCCACATGCAGTTTGTGAGGTTAATGCCGCAAAGACTGCTGCACTTTTGATAGTAACATTTTTTAAATTGCTACATCCTCCAAATGCGTTATATCCAATGCTGCTTACACTAGCAGGAATGGTAATACTATTCAAACTTGTATAGTGGAATGCTCCCAGACCAATTGTTTGAAGTGTTGTTGGAAGTGTAATTGATTGCAAACTTGAACATTGCTGGAACATATAATCAGGAATTGCTGTTACTCCTTGAGCAATTGTGACATTTCTTAGTTCCTTACACAAACTAAACACATAATTTCCCCAATTTGTAACTGTGGTAGGAATTGTAACACCCCTCAATAATGTTGCTTGGAATGCATTATCACCAATGCTTTTTAAACTTGATGGGATTGACAAACTTGATAACGACGTACTACCAAACGCTCTTGCTCCAATGCTTTGAAGTGAAGATCCGAATTTAAATTCAGTGATTGGACAGCCATATAAAGCGTCATCACCAATGCTTGTTAACTCTCCTTGAACTACAATTTCGCTCAATGATGTACAATTTCTGAACATACTCTTAGTTACTTGAGTAACAGCAGATGGAAGAGTGATAGATTGCAAACTTGAACAACCATCAAATACACTCTCCCCATAACTGGTTGTTGAATTAGAAAGTGTTACACTAACTAAGTCTTCACAACTACCAAAAGCATGGTTCCCTATCGATTTTACACTATCAGGAATAACTATATTTGGTAAACTTGTACCAGCAAATGCCGAATATTTGATATCTGTTACACCATTTGGAATTACAACATCAGTCAAACTTGTGCAATTATGGAAACATTGTGATGGAATTTCTGTAACACTTGATGGAATTGAAACTGAAGTTAAACTTGTACATCCAGTGAATGTCATGTTAGTTCCCAAAGTTTTTAATCCATCTTCTAAAACAACACTCTCTAATGCATCGCAACTATAGAATGCTTGAGTTCCAATTGTTGTAACACTTGCAGGAATGTTAACGCTCTTTAATGAGCGAGAAGCACGGAATGCATTCGAACCAATAGTTTTTAGTGTTGATGGCAAAGTAATGCTGGTTATATGAGAATTTTTAAACACCTCATCATCAATCTCTGTAACTGGAATGTTGTTAATTCCTCTTTGAATCACAACATCAGTTATTGAATCATCAAACGCAGTAACTGAATATTCTGTTCCTTCATCGTTAAGAGTGTAAGTAACAGCTGTCATTTCAAATTCTGAGTAAACAACTTCAACTTTGCTTCCAACATCAACAGAGACGATTCCATTGCATGGCTCACCATTAACTTCAAACACACTCATAACATAACCAGGTGTAACATTGTAAGAAATTTCCAAGGTTTCACCTTCATAAATTGTGTCACCATTTTTTAAGTGAACTGACCCATATCTATCCAATGCAACCACCTCAACATTTGTGCTTGACACTGACAATGTAAATGTTTCCCTACGTGTGTAAAAATAAATATTATGCTCTTCACTAAACGTACATGTAAACTCAATGCTTTCAAGATAATCACTTGTTCCAGCATTAACAACTGCACTATCAACTATAACTTCATTAGCGTAGGCAACCAAGCCACCACATGAATCTTCAGACCCTAAGTTCTCATAAACGTCAAAACTATAAATAGCAACAAATAAAAGATTTTCACAGCCATCAAATGCTCCAACGCCTATATCTTCAACATTTTCAGGGATAGTTATTGCTGATAAACTTGAACAATTCATGAATGCATATGAGCCAATTCTCATCAGTTGACTTCCCTCTTCAAAAGTAACATCATATAATGTTAAGCAATTATTAAATGCGTCACTACCAATTCCAAGCACACTTCTAGGAATATTAACATTAGTTAAACTTCCGCAATTTCCAAATGCGCCCTCATCAATAGTTTCCAAGCTTGAACAAGCTTCCAAATTAATTGAATTCAAATTAGAACATTCAGAGAACACGTAAGCGCTAATATTTGTTAGGGCAGATCCACTTTCAAATGTTACAGTTGTTAAGTTTCCACAATTATGGAAAGCAGAAGCGCCAATATTTGTAGTTGTTGCTGGAATATAAATTTGCGTTAAACCACGACAACCATAGAACGCCCCAGTGTCAATAACATTCAAGTTCGAACAAACTTCCAAATTAATTGAACTTAAAATTGAACAACCAGAGAATGCAGAACTTCCAATATTTGTTAAGGCAGATCCACTTTCAAATGTTACGGTTGCTAAGTTTTCGCAATTCATAAAGGCATCCATTCCAATATCTCTAATTGTTGCAGGAATATAAACAGACTCTAAGTTATTTTCAATATAGAACGCCGCCTCATTAATAGCTGTTACATACTTGTTTTTAACTTTGTTTGGAATAACAACATCTGAACTTATTCCGTCATGCGTCACAACAACATATGAATCACCATCATCACTTTTTTCAAATGATAATCCATACGCATCCACTTGAACG
>JAZQYA010000026.1:0-35503 GCA_045633245.1 Candidatus Onthoplasma sp. | reverse complement strand
TTAATAAAATAATATACTCATGATATGGAAATTTTAAGTTTAAGGTTAAAAAGTAAACGAAATGCAAATGTGTTCATATGTTCAACCGATGTTGGAGATTGTGAACTGCATAGTGATATTATTGTTAAAAGCGGGATAAAGATTGGTGAGTGCGATGTTGAAAAACTTAATCAGGCAGAGCAAGAAAGTTCAGAGCTTATAGCTTTTAATTTAGCTGCAAAATATGTTGGAAGTAGGCTAAAAACTGAGCAACAAATCAAAGATTATTTATATAAAAAAGAATATCACAAACAAACGGTTGATGCGGTGGTTGAAAAGATGAAAGAATATAAAATTATTGATGATAAAACATACGCAGAAACATATATTCGAAGCAACCCCAATTTTAGCAAAAATAAACTTAAGCAAAAATTATTTTTAAGTGGCGTTAGAAGTGAAAGTTTGGATAATAGTTTAACTCAAGTTGATGATGATCTTAGTTGTAAAAGAAATGCAGAGAAGTATCTTAAAAACAAAACCATTGACAAGCCAACAATTGAAAAATTGATAAGAAGATTGCAAGGAATGGGTTATGGTTGGGAGACAATAAAATCAACTCTTAATAAACTAAAGTGCGATGTTGAAAATTGATAAAAATTTTATTAAAATTAACAAAAAGATATTAAAAACATCTTAAAATGGCGCAAATACTGCAACTTTTTATAATTTTATAAAAATTTAATAACAAAAGGAAATAAAAAATGATAGGAATAGATATTGAAAAAATTGACAGATTTGAACATTGGACTGAAGAAGGTTTCAAACGTGTTTTCAGCAAAAACGAAATTGAATACGCAAATAAGTTTGAAAATAACCTAGAACACTTCTGCGGTTTCTTTTGCGTTAAAGAGGCGTTTGTTAAAGCGCTCGATGATGATGGAATTGCTTACACGGAAATTGAAGTTTTGCACAATGAAAATGGAAAGCCATATATTAATCAAACTCGATACATAAATTCAATTTTAAAAGAACATTTCAAATCAAGAATTGAAATAAGTATTAGTCATTGCAAAGAATATGCCACCGCAGTTGTTTTGGTGGAATAAAGGAGCAATTATGTTTACTTATAGGAGAGCAACAAGCGACGACTTGGAAAAAATTTGGAATAAAGATATTAAAAATAATCAAAATGAAGAATGTTGGGTTAGATGGAAGGAACAATATATTAATTACAACAAAAATGGCGAAGCAACAACTTTTATTGTTTTAAATGATGATGAACCCATTGGTCAAATCACTGTTTTATTTTCAACGATTTGTTCAGCAGTGAAAGATAGACCGATGCTGTGTGATGGAAAAATCACTGCCAATATGAATGCTTTTAGAATTGAAAAGGAATATGAAGGTCAAGGTCATATTTCAAAACTTGTTAAAATGGCTGAGAATTATGCAAAAGAAAAAGGATTTAAATACTTAACAATTGGAAGTGAAGCAAAAGAAAGTAGAAATTTAGGAATTTACCTTCATTTTGGTTACACTAAATTTGTAACACATATTATTGAGGATGATGAACTTATATTGTTTTATAAAAAAGACATTTAAAAAAGAAGCGAATTTCGCTTCTTTTTTGTTATCTTTTAAGTTTTATTGTTATTTCTTCTTCGCCAATTTCCACTGTTTCAGAATATTCTGGATTGCTGAGAGTTGTAATGTTTCTAGCAAGAAGTTCAGCTTTGATTTTATCAGCAAAGTTATTGATAATTTCATTTAAATCAGAACTATTTGTTATAAGTTCAATATCAATTCTATCTTCAACGTTAAAGTTTGCGCTCTTTCTCATAACTTGCGCTGAACGAATCAATTCTCTTGCCAAACCTTCAAGCATGAGTTCACGGTCTAATGTAATATCAAGAACAACAGTTAAATTGTTTTCAGTTGAAACAACAAATTCTTCTTTTGCTTTTGTTTGAATAACAAACAATTCGCTTGCTAAGCCTTTAAATTCTTGAATATCAACGCTTCCAGCTTTGTAACCAGCAACATAACATGCCATTTCAGCGTCACTTGCATTGGTTAAATAGTTTTTAACTTTTTGAACATCGCCTTTAAGAACAGCACCAGCTTTTCTAAAGTCAAGATTTAAGAATTCTATATTAAATTTTGAATTATCTTGTTCCATAACAACATTTTTAATATTAAGTTCGCTTTCAATAATGTCACGATAAAGTTCAACAGCTTTGGTCACGTCTTCGTTTCCATTAATAAACATAGTTTTGAGAGGTTGTTTAACTTTGATTTGATTTTCGTTTCTTAGTTTACTTGCCATTGTGAAGATTTCACGAACGTAATCTGTCAATTTTGTGTAACCTTCGTCTTTCACTTCAAATTCAGCGATGGTGTAGCTGTGAAGAGCAACACTTTCTTCAGCATTATTATCAACAGTTCTAACAGCATTTTGCCACAAATATTCACTAATAAATGGAATAATTGGGAACATTGCCATTGAGATGTTTTTCAACGCATAATGCAAGCAGTAATAGGCGTTCATTGTATCAAAATTGTCTTCGCTCTTATAGAAACGGCGACGATTGTTTCGAATATACCAATTTGTCAATTCGTCAACAAGAATCTCAAAGTCTTTACTAACACCTCCAAAATCTTGATTTGAATAACAATTATAAGCGTTTTTAGTGAATTCATTAACACGATTAATTAACCATTTATCCATAAAAGTTAAATTGCTTTCGTTTGGAGTGAAGTTTGTTAAATCTGGATTATCAATGCAAGCATACGTGTTAAAGAAAATGTAAGCATTCCAAAGACCAAGTAATTTACGTTTAACTTCATCACAAGTGTCTCTACCGAATTTAACGTCATTAATAAGTGGAGTTGCAACGAAGTTGTAACGAATAATGTCTGCACCAATTTCTTCGAATGCTGTGTCTAGCGGAATATTATTTGGGCTAGACTTAGATAATTTCTTTCCGTCTTGAGCAAGAAGCATTGGTGTGCAACCAATTTTCTTATAAGGCGCTTTACCGGTTAAAACAACGCTCATAACAAGAAGAGAGTAGAACCATAAACGAACTTGTTCTTTTCCTTCAATAACGCATTCAATTGGGAAATTCTTTTCAAAGAATTCTTTGTCGGTGAAATATTTTTTAGTGCTAAATGGGGTGATACCAGCATCAAGCCAGCAATCACCAACCTCTTTGATTCTTTCAACTTTGCTTTGACAATGTGGACAAGTGATTTTAATGTTGTCAATATAAGGGCGGTGAATATGAGGCATTGATTCAACTTCTTCCGCACTAGACAATTCTTTTAACTCGTCAAGAGAGCCAACAATGGTTACCTTTCCACATTCTTTACATGGGTAAATTGGCAAACATACGCCATAATAACGAGAACGGCTGATTGACCAGTCGCCCATATTGTTAAGCCAGTCCAACATACGTTTTTTCATAAATTCAGGGCTGAATTCAACGTTTTCAATTGCGTTAATCAAATCAGGACGAACTTCATCCATTTTTATAACCCATTGGTTAATCAAACGGAAAACAAGTGGATTCTTACATCTCCAACAATGTGGATATCTGTGGTTGATTTTATGAGTGTAATAAGTTTTGTTTCTGTCTTTCATTAAATTAAAGATGAAATCACGTGTTTCTTCGCTGTTTGCATTTTTTCCGGCAAGAACACCAAATTCAGGGTAGAAGTAACCTTCTTCGTCAATAGGAATAATGTTGTTTAGTCCTAAGGATTTTCCAAGTTCGAAGTCTTCAGCGCCGCATCCTGGAGCAATGTGAACAGCGCCAGATCCATCGTCACTAGATACTTCATCCCAAGCAACAATTTTATGTTCAAATTGTTGAGGTTTAAGTTCTGGGAAACATGTCTCATAAGTTAAGCCAACAAGTTCGCTTCCTTTAACAGTTTTAACAACTTCAACAACGTCATCTTTTAAAACTTTCATTGCGCTTGAGCAAACAATGATGTTTCTATCGCTTGATTTAACTTTAACAATATTATAATCAAACTCTGGATTAACGGCAACGGCAACATTAGAAGTTAATGTCCAAGGAGTGGTTGTCCAAACCAAGATGTCATTATTTGAGTTTTTGATAGGGCATTTAAAGAATATTGCAATATGAGTTACATCTTTGTAAGCGTCCCCATCGCTCATTTCGTGTTCGCTTAAACTTGTTCCGCAGTGCGTGCACCATGGCATAGGTCGATAAGAGAGTCCCACCCAATTTTTTTCGTGACATTTTTTAAGGAAATGCCAAATTGTTGTGATGTTTTCGTCACTGTTGGTGTAGTAACTGTCATTCCAATTCATCCATTGACCAAGGCGGATTGAACTTTGAGTTTGACTTGCAGAATATTTCTTCACGGTTTCCAAACATTTTTCAACAAAGTTTTCAATTCCGTAATTTTCAATATCTTTTTTTGTTTCAAAGCCAAGTTCTTTTTCAACCCTGTTTTCAACAGGAAGACCATGACAGTCAAATCCATTTTGATAATGTTGATCGCAGCCACAAAGAGCATTGAATTTTATCATTGCGTCTTTAAAAGTTCTTCCGTAAGCATGGTGAAGACCCATGTTATAGTTTGCGGTGATAGGTCCGTCAAGAGTGGCAAAATATTTACCTGTTTTCTTGTTTTGTTCCTTTAACTTTTCAAAAGTGTTGTTTTCTTGCCAAAATTTGAGCATTTGCTCTTCCATTTTGACATAATTCAAACTACCTTGTTCTTTATGCATGTTTTTCTCCTTAATTTTTAAAAAATGCCAGCGTTTATGCTGACATTAAATTATTTCTTTCCAGCAAAACGCATTTCTACAACTTGATTGGTAGAATAATGTAACCAATAATAACGATTGCTAAAATGAAACTTAACATTAATAATATTCTATCAAAAACAAATTGTTTTGTCAATTGTTTGAGCTATATTTTCCAATCAATAGGTTTCAAACCATGTTCCATTAAGAAATTGTTGCATTTTGAGAAGTGTTTGCAACCAAAAAAGCCGTTGTAAGCTGAAAATGGGCTAGGGTGGGCAGATTGCAAAACTAAATGGTTAGGGTTGTTGAGAATTTTTAAGAAAGATTTGGCATGATTTCCCCAAAGAATAAACACAATGGGTTGGTTAAGTTCGTTTAGGATCTTAACAATTTCAGTTGTGAAAGTGTGCCAAAGTTTATTGCTGTGGCTGGCTGGCATGTGTTCAATAACTGTTAAGCTTGTGTTAAGTAATATAACCCCTTGTTTTGCCCATGGAGTTAAATCAGTTGAACTGCTCATTGAAAAGCCTAAATCGTCTGTTATTTCTTTAAAAATATTTCTCAAACTTGGTTGAGGTGTTCCATTGTGGCAGGAAAAAGCCAGACCATCTGCTTGCCCCATAACGTGATAAGGATCTTGACCAATGATAACAACTTTAACATCATTTGCTGGAACAAGATTTAAGGCATTAAAAACTTTTTCTTTTGGTGGAAAAATTGTTTTTGTTGCATATTCTTTTTCCAACCAAGTAAACAATTCTCTTTTATATTCTTGAGAGAAGCGAGAAGATAATTTCTCACTCCAAGTTTTTTCGAGTGTGTAATTCATAAAAAAATATTAACACGATTTTAATTTTTAAGCAAATGTTTTAACTTTACTTAATAATTATTCTAGAAACTATTTGACAAAATATTAAATAAGCATTAACATATATAATATGAGGCGAGTAGTATGTAAAAAAAATATAATAATGAGTGTGTTGCTTGCAACATTAATTTTTTCATCTTTAACATGTTGCTTGTTTAATTTAACAAAATTAAAGACATCAAATGATGACGTTGAAGCAACCGATTTAACAATTTCAACTTTAGAAGATTTGCAAGCATTTGCAAATGATGTTAAAAATGGAAATAATTATTCTGGGAAAACTGTTGTAGTGGATAGCGATATTGATTGTGGTGGTAAAACTTTTTATCCAATTGGAATAGATGAAGAAAATTCATATGATCCAGACGAGGCTATTGTTCCGTTTGCTGGTACTTTTGATGGTGGTGGACATACAATAAAAAATTTTGCTATTGAAGATGCTTTTGCGCTTTATTATGGTGGCGGTGCCGGAATGTTAAGTGGTTGTGGTTTTTTCGCTGCGTTAGACAAAGGGGCAATTGTTAAAAACTTAAGATTATACAATTATCAAATATCTTCAACACATGATATGTATACAGTAACAACAGCTGCATATATGGGCTCGTCAATTGGTGGGATAGCTGGATTTTTGGCGATGGATGGTGATGGGAAAGCATATATAGATAATTGCATAATTGATGGGTGTGTGATTTCTTATGAGGCAGAAGCTTCAAATGGTATTGCTATTGGTGGTATTATTGGAGGTAATCCGCATATGGGGGCAACTATCACAAATTGTTTAATAAATAGAATAACAATATTGGGAGAAAGTGAATTTGTAATTGAAAATGTAGGAGGTATTGTTGGTAACGATCCAGCAAGTGGAGACGCCATTGTTTCTGTTAGTGATTGTGTTGTTAATGCAAATAATTTATCATATGTAACTTCAACACCTTCTTCAGTTTGTGAGTTTAATTATTTTACATCGCAGCCTGTAGTTGATTGTCATTCGTCACCAAACTCAACATCGGGATTGGATTTTTCAAATGAGGCTGGTGTTGATGGCTGCGTGTGGTATTATTATCACGAATTTAATGATGGTTATCCTTATTTAACAATGTTTATGGATTGGACTCAAATTAACTTTAAATCTAATGACGAATATATGGGGACCGTTTCTAAATCATTAATTTTAATTCCAACGGAACTTGTTCAAAAACTGAGTTATAAGCCAACAGAAAGTTTGCAACAAATTTTTGGGCAAACTGTTCAGGCAAATGCAACATTTGGAAATGCTTTTTCAAAATGGACAGTTGACACGGATGATGGATATATGTTTATAGCCAACTTTACCAAAGGATATTTTTATTTTTCTTTTAATTCAATAGGTTCATTTAATCCTCAGAGTTCATCTTTTGTGAGTGGGACAACAATAATGGTTAACAATGGAGACATTGTTGAACTTACTTGTAGTCATAGTGCGGTGGAAACAACAATAATAATTCAAATCGGGGAAAATATTGTAACATATCATATAACTCAAACAACGCACACTATTGATAGTTATGGGAGTGTCTGGTATCAGCCTGAGGGGCAAGGAGTACAATCATTTAATTTAAGAAATTTGTCAAGTTATTATGATTTATTAAAAATTGGTAATACGTATACTGTTACACCAACACTTAAATTAAAAAGTTATAAAGTTTTCTTTGAATAAAAGAGCCAAACGCTCTTTTTTCATTTCTTGACAATTGGCAACAAAAAAACAGATTTGATTTTATTTGCCTTTTTGTTTGGTTTTTTATATAATGCAAATATGGGAAAGATATATAATCCGCCGATTGATGGATTTTCAATATTTGGCATTGAGATTAAGTTTTATGGCTTGATTATGGCTTTTTCAATGCTTATTGGTGTGTTGTTGGCTTGCAAGTTGGCAAAAAAGCGAGGGGTGAAGAGTGATGATATTTACATGCTTGCGCTCATTGTTTTGCCATGCGCTATTGTTGGGGCAAGATTGTATTATTGCTTCTTTTATGAATATGATTATTCTTTTTGGGAATTATTCAATATTAAACAAGGCGGACTTGCAATTTATGGTGGAGTTATTGGCGGAATAATTGGAATTATTATTTTCGCAGCGATAAAGAGAAATTGGAAAATTATATTTACGCTTATGGATATTTGTGTTCCAAGTTTGATTTTAGGTCAAGCGCTTGGACGTTGGGGAAATTTCTTTAATCAAGAAGCATATGGAAACATGATAACAAATCCAAATTTTCAGTGGTTTCCTTTTGCGGTCTGGATTGAAGATGAAAATGCTTGGTTTCAAGCAACATTCTTTTATGAAAGTATTTGGAACTTAATTGGATTTGCTCTTTTATTGTTTGCTTATTTCAAAAGCGAACAAACGGGAAATATCACTGCGAGTTATCTTGTTTGGTATGGAGTGGGCAGAACATGGATTGAAGGATTGAGATCAGATAGTTTGTATCTTGGTTCAACCGGAATTCGAGTTTCTCAACTTTTAAGCATGCTTTTAGTGGTGGCGGGACTAATTATTTTTATAATTAATATTTATAAATCTATTAAATTAAAAAAGGAACAAACAAATGGGTAAAAAATCTAAGATTTTATATTATTCAGTTTTAATAGTTAATGTGGTATGTTTTCTACTAGATCTAATTCCGGGAATCAATTTCACTTTCTTTAGAATAAGTTTTGCTGTTTCTTTAATATTGATAGGTTTGCTGCTACTTGTTAGAGCGGTAAAATTGAAATTAGATAGCAGTATGTTTATTGGTATAATATTGTTTTGGTTCGGTATTTTTAATGGTTTGCAATACTTCGCAATCGTGTTTGATTGGTTGTGGCTAACAACATTAAAGATTGTGCCTTATTATTTATTTTCAATTGCATTTGCATGCTTAATAACCGGTATGTATTTTAAGTATAAACTTCAAATTAAATTATTTGTTTTGTTTTTGGGGTTTGGTTTAATTACTTTACTTTTCTCATTAAACTTGTTAGGATTGTGGTGGTATGTTGGAATTATGATATCTTGGTTTGTTGTATATTTTGTGGCAAACTTGTTAATATTCAAAAAAGGAGTAACCAATGGATAGGAGAGAAGATTTATCAAAAATTGCACAACTTGAATCGCAAATCAGAGAACTAAGGGCTACAAATGCAAGATTAAGAGCGCAAGTTGATGAATTCAAAAGCAAAGAACAAACCATTTCAAGTGCAATTATTGCAAGTATTGATCATGCTAATCAATTAGAAGCAAGCAGAAAGAAACTTTATTCACTAGATATTCAAAGAAGCAGATTAATGTATTTAAGAATGGAACAAGTTATAAACGAATTATATCACAAATATCCCGATTTAAAAAAGGATTCAAAACTTAAAGATATGAGTCAAAAGTTTAAATCAATGGTATTTAGTGATCTAAGCGAAAAAAGCGCAGATTCGGTTTCGCTTGACATTAAGAAACAAACTGTTGTTGAAGACCCAATCAAGAAGTTGTTGAGAAATATTATTGATTGCTTTGATCATAAAAAAGTTGGAGGAGATGAAAAACGAGGCGGTCCAACCGATCAATTAATAGAAAGTTCTATTGATGGTCAATTTGATTTTAAAGAAGCGCTTAATCCAACAATGAGTCTTGATGAAATAATGAAAATTTTCAATCTAGGTCCAAAATCTAAAAAACCAAATTAAAGATGATTAAGTTCATCTTTTTTTTGTGCTATGTCATAATTCTATTTCGCCAAACATAAGTTATGATAAATTGGAGGAAGAAATGGAAAAAAATTCTAGCATCTACACGGATATTGCAACACGAACCAATGGAGATGTTTATATTGGTGTGGTGGGCCCGGTAAGATGTGGCAAATCAACTTTTATTCAAAACTTTATGAAAAATTTCGTTATTGAAAATATAACCAACAAGCATGATAAACAAAGAGCAATAGATGAATTGCCGCAAGCGGGCGATGGAATTATGGTGATGACAACAAAGCCACAGTTTGTGCCGAACGAATCGGTGAAAATAAAAATAAACAATACCCAAATGTCTTTAAGAATGATTGATTGTGTCGGTTTTATGGTAGATGGTGTTGAAGGAGCGCTAGATAAAGGTAAACCTCGTCTAGTTAAAACTCCTTGGAGTGATAAAGAAATTCCTTTTGTTCAAGCGGCAATGATAGGAACAGAAAAAGTTATAGGAGAACATTCAACGATAGCCATTGCCTTAACAACCGATGGAACAATTGGTGAAATTCCAAGAGAAAATTTTGTTGAAGCAGAAAGGCGAACAATTAGTCAGTTAAAGAGCAGTAAGAAACCATTTATTGTTATTCTAAACACAACAAAACCAAATGATATTAACACAAAAAAATTAGTTAGTAACTTAGAAAAAGAATATCAATCAACAATTATTCCATTAAATGTGAATGAATTAAAAAAGGAAGATGTGGACATTATTATGACAGAGATTTTAAAAGAATTTCCAATTGAAGTTATTAATATTAAAATGCCAAAATGGTTAAAACCATTGGATATTGAGAACCCAACCATCAAAGAAATTTTAGATGAAATAAATGGTGCAATGGATGGGGCGTTAAGAGTGGGTGAGTATGATTCAAATAAGGTTTTGTTTGAAAACTCATCTTGTTATGAACCAATTTTAAACAATAACATTGAGATGAGTACTGGAGAAATTACGTTTGAAGTGGTGCCTAAGGAAGGGTTGTTCTATAATGTTTTGAGCGAACAATGTGGAGCTGAAATCAAGGATGATTTTATGTTGATAAATTGTTTGAAAGATTTAACACATGCAAAGAAAAAATATGACAAAATCCGTGATGCGCTTGATAAAGTTGATGAAAACGGATATGGCATAGTGGTTCCATCGATGGATGAAATGGAACTGAAAGAACCGGAAATTGTTCGTCGAGGCGGTCAGTGTGGTGTTAAATTAAAAGCGCAAGCGCCAAGTTTGCATATCATGAAAGTTAATGTTGAAACAGAAGTGAGTCCAATTATGGGTGGGGCGCAACAAAGTGAAGATTTGGCTAAGTATCTTCTTCAAGAGTTTGAAAATAATCCTGGGGGTATTTGGCAAACAAACATGTTTGGTAAATCATTAGAAAGTTTAGTTAATGAGGGAATTAATTCAAAATTAAATAGCATGCCAGTTAATCTTCAAAACAAACTGCGTAAAACCGTTGGAAGAATCGTAAACGAAGGCAAAGGTGGAATTCTTTGCATATTGTTATAGAAAAAATCGAGCATTATTGCTCGATTTTTAAATCTTCTTCACTAATTAAATCATCACCCAAATCAAAAGAATTTGTTGGAGTTGTAAGTTCAATGGTTAAAACTTCATCTTTAAGCATTGGTCCAATTGTTTGAATATGGAAAGGTCTTGAAGTTGTAAAACCATCTTGTTTTGAAGTGTAATAGCCTTTAGAAATATTAACATTCATAATTCCTTTAGCTCTATCGTGATTTTCTTTGCCTAATTTATCATCAAAAATAAAATCCCTACCATTTGCTGTGATTAAAGAAATTCCTTCAATGGTTGCTTGTGCCATAATGTAGCAATCATTAGTTGGTGCAAAAGCGCCACTTGTGGCGTTGAAAACCTTTTTCATTGGAGCGGAATATTCTCTATCGCCAACTTCATAAGGTTCGCAGTAAGCATTGGCTAAACGTCTTGCTTCAGCTGCTTTTCTTTGATAATTTACTAAATTAACTTTTGGAAAATAACAATAATTTTTCATAAATGTAAGCAAACTTACAGAGTGCTGACTTTCTTGAAAAACTGCATCAACAATAACCAATCTCAATTCATCATTTTTCATTTTCGAATATAGTTTTCTTAAATATCCTCCCCATTTTTTCAATAAAGGATCTGGAGAGTTGGCAAAATCATATCGTTGACCAGATTCCATAATTAAATCAAGAAATCTTAAAGATCGCAATATGTCTGAGTCAATTGCAAAGTAGAGTGGGTCTTTATTTTCCATTTTTGCCTCCCACTATAACTTTACAGCCGTTTTTCTTTATAAACATTGCAAAATCCTTTGCTTTTTCTTCTTGTGTTTTTTTGTTAATTTCTTCTTGAACCTTCTTATCGTTTTCTTTGAGTTCCTTTTGAAATTCTTTCCATAATTGTTCAGGTGTTCTTTTCATGTGTTGCTCCTTATTATGATATTTATAACATATATTTAAATAATTTACAATTCAATTTAGGAATGAAAATAAAAAAATTTATAAAATCTCTTGACATTTGATTTTTTTTGAGTATAATAATGTTCAGATTAATAGAAATTTTCAAGCGCCAAAGACAATAAGTGCAGGTATGCGTAAACATTAAGTTGACTTATCGAGGAGATGAAAAAGAATGTCGATTAAACTTTGTAATTGTGTTCCTTTTGTCTTGGGCAAAAGGAATTTTTGTTTTTCTAAAGGCATAAAGGAGGATTTAAAGTGTCAGCAAATTTAGAAGCTAAAAAGACTGCGGTCGAGGAAATTAAGAATTTAATCTCATCTTCTAAATCTATCGTTTTGGTAGACTACAAAGGTTTGAATGTTAGTGACGATACAGCTCTTCGTAAATCAATGCGTGAAAACAATGTTACTTACAAGGTTATTAAGAACACTTTGTTCAACAAAGCTTGTGAACAACTTGGCATCACTGGTTTGGAAGAATCTTTAAACGGAACAACAGCATTCGCTTTTGGTGGTGAAGACGAAACAGCTGCTCCAAGACTGGTTAAGAAAGCAACAAAGGATTACAAAGCTCTTTCAATCAAAGCTGGTTTATATAACGGAAAAGCCATTGATGAAACAGAAGTTAATGCTCTTGCTTCAATTCCATCAAAAGAACAACTCGTTGCTCAATTACTATATGTCCTCAATGCACCAGTTGCAAGTCTTGCTCGTGCATTCAAAGCAATCGCAGAAAAGGAATAAGATTTATTCGTTTTAAACAATTAAGACTATGTGCTTAGCACAAAAAATACATTTTATCATCGCTTGATAAAATTCATTTATTATAAAAGGAGAAATTATTATACTGAAGTAAACTTCATATAAAAATCACCTTTTCGCTTGTTGAAATGCAAGCAATCATCAATCAAAAAGGAGAAAAATTATGACAAAACAAGAAATTATCGATGCAGTTAAGTCAATGACAGTTGTTGAACTTAACGATTTAGTTAAAGCATTAGAAGAAGAATTTGGCGTTAGCGCTGCAGCAGCAGTTGTTGCTGGTCCAGCAGTTGCAGAAGCAGCTGTTGTTGAAGAAAAAACAGAATTTAATGTTGTGCTTACAGAAGTTGGCGCAAACAAAATTGCTGTTATTAAGGCAGTTCGTGAAGCAACTGGACTTGGCTTGATGGAAGCTAAAGCTATGGTTGAAGGTGTTCCTGCAACTGTTAAAGAAAATGTTCCTACTGCAGAAGCAAATGCTCTTAAAACAGCTTTGGAAGCAGCTGGTGCAAAAGTTGAACTTAAATAATTCTTTATGCTTAACAAAGAACATCCTTGTGGGTGTTCTTTTTTTGTTTGATTTTCTTGTTTAAGGATAAAATATTTGACAAAAAATTTGAAAATTGGTTATATTATTATTAAATTAATTATAAATAAAAGCAAAAATTTATTTAAAATAGATAAAATTGGAAAAAATTGAAGCGAAAATTAAATTCATTATCACAATCATGTTGACTGTTCTGTCAGCAGTGGGTTTTTCATCAATTATTGCTTTTGCGGCACAAAATGTGATTTTAAGAAGTTCTGTTTTTGTTGATTACAAATGTCCGTTTATTCTTTTTGCTGGGAGTGATTTTAATTCAAAAATACCAGATGATTGTCAAACAATAATTTTTGACACATACTCTTCCGTTTATGATGATAAAATTTCAGGGCTAAACGAAGTTCCTGTGAACTATGCTAACGCTTCACTTGAAGCTGATGGTGTTTGTTTGTTTGAAGATTCAACTAATAAAACGGTGTATGTTCTTTGCAAAAAAACTATTTATGCAAATCAAAATTGCTTAGAAATCTTTTATAACAAACAGAATTTACAAAATATTTCATTTAATAATTTTAACACAAGCCGAACAACCCAAATGAACTATATGTTTCAAAATTGTTTGCAACTTCAATTGTTGGATTTGTCTATGTTTGACACCAGCAATGTTAATTGCATGTATAAAATGTTTGCAAATTGTTCATCGCTAACAAGTTTAAACTTGTCAAATTTCAACACCGAGAAAGTTACAACATTTGCAAGCATGTTTTATGGTTGTTCCAAATTGAAAGAATTGGATTTGGCTAAGTTTAGAACCGACTCGATTCAGCATGTATCATCAATGTTTCAAGACTGCTCAGAATTAATCACAATTTATGTTAATTCACAATGGGATGTGTCTGTTGCAACAGCAAGTGGAAATATGTTTTCAGGATGCGTGAAATTGGTTGGTCAAAATGGAACAATTTATGCGGACTCTAATCCAAAAGATAAAACCTATGCTGTGATAGATGGAAAAACTCTCCCAGGTTACTTGTCTGCTAGATACAAGTTGATTTCAGGATCAAATTTTAAAACCTATATTTCAAGCAGTTGTACGGAAATTATTTTTGATAAATATAGCAATAGGGCGGCAGAAGTTTCAGGCGTGACAGGAACAAATGTTGCGTTGGCAAGTAACGGAGTGTCTACAACATCAGATATTCAACTATACAAAGTTGGAACAACCATATATGTTTTAAGTGATGGCACTATCATGGCAAATGAAGATTGCTCAAAAATGTTCTATGGTGGCTATCAAATTTCATCAATTCAATTTAACAATTTTAACACAAGCAATGTTCAAAATATGAGCTATATGTTTGATTTGAGTTATGTTAGTTTGATATCAGAAGTTAAGAACAAATCCTTAACATCTCTTGACATCTCAATGTTTAACACGATGAATGTAACTAACATGAGTTACATGTTTAATGGTTGTGTGGGGCTAACAAGTTTAAATTTGGTGAATTTTGACACTCGCAATGTGACAAACATGAGTCACATGTTTGATTTGGGAACTTTGAGTTTTTGGGCGTTGGGAGAAGAAGGGTATGACTATAACAATTTAACTTCAATAACTTTAGGATATTTTTTCACAACATCAAAAGTGACCGACATGAGTTATATGTTTGCTAACTGCACTAATTTAACTTCATTAAATTTATATAGATTCGACACATCAAAAGTAACAAATATGAGTGGAATGTTTTATAGGTGTTCTTCTTTAACCTCATTGGATGTTAGTTCTTTCAACACGTCAGAAGTGACAGATATGAGCGGAATGTTTGATACGGGAAATAAGTATAGCTATTCTTTTGCAGCTATGTATGAAAGTCAAAAATATGATTATTATAAGAGCAACTTAAAAACAATAAAATTAAATAAAAATAAATTTATAACAACAAAAGTAACAAATATGAGCAATATGTTTTCACATTGTGTTTCATTGGAAAATATTGATGTTTCGAATTTTGACACATCGAATGTGACAGACATGGGTTACATGTTTAATTATTGTGGAAGTTTAACCTCTTTAGATTTAACTTCTTTTAACACATCAAAAGTGACAAATATGGACTATATGCTTGCTGCGGCAGATTTGAAAAAAGGTAGCGACGAGAAAAGTTCTTATGTGACAGTTCAACAAACACAACTAACCACAATATATGTTGGAGCAAATTGGAACACTTCATCAGTAACGTCAAGTGAAAATATGTTCTACTATTGTGAAAAACTAGTCGGTCAGAATGGAACGACCTACAACAATTCTAATCCAAAAGATAAAACCTATGCTTGCGTTGATGGTGAAAATTCAAATCCTGGATATTTAACCGCGGGTTATTCAATTAAGTATAATTTCAAAAATGCAATTGATGAAAACTGCACAAAAATAATATTTGATAAATATGAAAACAAATCTTCCGAAGTAATCGGTCTCGAAGCAACAAATATTTCGATTGATATGAACAATGAAGAAACAGACGATATTAAATTATACTACAACGAAACAACCAAAACCACATATGTTTTAAGTTCAGGCGTTATTTTTGCAAACGAAGATTGTTCAGGGATGTTCTATAATTTAACAGCTCTTGAAGAAATAGACTTCAACAACTTCAACACAAGCAGAACAACCAATATGGGTGGTGAAGGTGGAGGTGGCGGAATAATGGGAGGTAGCAGTTATATTTATACTTATGGAATGTTTAGTATGTGTACTTCTTTGAAAAGGTTGGACCTAACATGTTTCGACACAAGCAATGTAACAAACATGGCAATAATGTTTTATGGTTGTTCAGCTTTAGAGGTTTTAGATTTAAGAAGTTTTGTGACATCGAGTAGTAATTATGCTTATTATGGTATTGAATTGGGTAGTTCTACAATTACAGATGATTTCTTTGGAATATTTGAGGATTGTGCTGCTCTTACAAAAATATATGTTGGTGATTTATGGAGTGGGCCAACGGCAGCAATACAAGGCACATTTAATCAATTTGAAAACTGTGGAACCAACAGCGTTATTGTTGTCTAATAAGATTTATCAAAAAAAATAAATCTCGTTAAACGTATTAAAAAACTATTAACCTAAAAAAAACTAAAAATATTGTCGTATTTTGTGAAAAATTATTGAAAAACATTTGGATTTTAAAAAAAATAGTGATAATATAATTCTATCATAATAAAAGGGGTAAATTTATGGAATGGTTCACAAAAAATTGTTGGTGGATTGTTGCTCTGATTTTACTTGTGGTTGTTGTTTTAAGTATCATTCTTATTATTTTAGTAAGAAAAGATAAGAAAATCAAAAAAGACTTCCAAGAAAAAATTCTAGTTCTTGACAACACTCCAATGGAATTAAACGCAAAACCAGCAACAGAAACTAACGCGTCAAAAGACGTAAAACCTGCAGTTAAAAAAGCTGCAAACAATTCAATCTTAACCAAATCGGTTGCGGTTGAAAATAAAAAGGAGGGTAACAAAGTGACAAAAAAAGAAACTCAAGCGACAAAAGCACCTGCAGCCGCAGAAAAGAAATCTGTTGTTAGAGTCGTAAAAGCTTCGGATCCAAAGAAGGTGGTTGGTCCAGTTGCAAAAACTCCAGCAAAACCTGAAAAGAAAGCAGAAGCTAAGCCTGCAGCAAAAACAGCAAAGGCTGCACCAAAAGCAGCAAAAGCTCCAGCAAAAGCAGCTGAAGTAAAAAAGCCAGCAGCAAAAGCTCCAGCAAAAAAAGTTGAAGCAAAAAAGCCAGCAGTAAAAGCTCCGGCAAAAAAAGTTGAAGCAAAAAAACCTGCAGCAAAAACTCCAGCAAAGAAAACTACAAAAAAATAAATTATTAAAAAAGTTCTTGAAAAAGAACTTTTTTGTTAAAATTAGTAGACTTTTAAATTCTTTTTTGGTATTATAAAGAAAATAGGAGAGAAATATGACTTTTGTATTTTCAGTATGGTATTTTGTTATGATCGCTTTAGTTGCGGGAATTGCTGCATGTTTAGTGTTTTTGTTTTTGATGGACAAAAAAGATAGAGTGATGATTGATCAATTTGTTAAAGATTCTCAAGCTCAAGCTGATGCGGAAGCAAAAACTGAAGTTGAAAACAAAACTGAATAAATAAAAAGTTTGGTTAATCCAAACTTTTTTGTTGCAATTTTTGCGTTGTTGATTTATTATAAAGTTATGAGAATTGTAGCAGGGAAATATAGAGGAAAAAAATTAAAAGAGTTTGAACTAAATTCAACAAGGCCAACTTTGGATAGGGTTAAAGAAGCAATTTTCAATTTAATTCAATTTGATATTATGGACGCGGTTGTGTTGGATTTGTTTTCTGGAACAGGTGCACTTGCAATAGAGGCAATCTCTCGCGGTGCAAAGAAAACTTATCTTGTTGACAATAATCAAAAGGCAATAGATCTAATTAAAGAGAATTTAAAGGGTATTGATGGTGATTTTGAGGTTGTTAAAATTGATTATTTAGAATTTTTAAAAAACTCTAAAGAAAAATTTGATATTGTCTTGCTTGATCCACCATATAACACCGATTTTGGAATAAACGCTATTAAATTCATAATTGAAAAACAATTATTAAATGATGAAGGTGTTATAATATTTGAAACTAGTGAAGAAAAAGAGTTTAAACTTGACTTCGATGGTTATGATGTCAAGAGAAAAAAATATGGAACAGTTGCTGTTTATAAATTGGAAAAAATTTAATGCATTATATTAAGACAAACAATGAAATTATAATATATGATCCACAAGATTTTAATGTTAAACAAACCTTAGATTGTGGTCAAATTTTTCGATATGAAATTAAAGATGATGTTGCAATTGTTTGTTCCAAAGATAAACGAGCTATTATTAAAACTGAGCAAGATAAAGTTGTAATCACTACAAAAGATATAAACTATTTTGAAAATTTTTTTGATTTAAAAACAGATTATTCAAAAATCAAGAGTGTATTAAAGAAAGATGAGTTTTTGATGTCTGCCATTGATTATGGTTATGGAATTCGAATTTTAAAAAATGACGTCTTTGAAATGATCGTAAGTTTTATTATTTCGGCAAACAACAATATTTCACGCATAAAAAAATCAATTGAATATTTATGTGATCATTTTGGTGAGAATGAGGGGGATTATTTTGCATTCCCAACTCTTGAGCAACTTAAAAATGCAACGATCAAAGATTTCAAAGATGCTGGATTGGGTTATCGTGCTGAACAAATGTTTGAAACTATTCAAAAATTAACATTGGAAGAAATTGAAGAGTTAGAAACAAAGTCTAAAGATGAACAATTTAAATTTTTAATTTCGTTGAAAGGTGTTGGGGAAAAGGTTGCAAATTGTATTTTGCTATTTGGTTTATCAAGGAAAGATGTTTTCCCGGTTGACACTTGGATAAATAAAGTTTATAACAGTCTAACAAATTCAATAGAAACAAACCGAAAGAAAATCACCAATATATTAACAACACGATATGGAAATCTTTCGGGTTATGCTCAACAATATTTTTTCTATTATTTTAGAGACAACAAGTTAAAATAAATATTTATTTTATGTGCGGATCACCCTGCACATTTTTAAAATCTAGTCTTGACAAATGTAATTTGTATGATATACTTAAGGCAGTAAAGGAGAATTTGATGGAATTTACACAAATCTTTACCGAAATGCACTGGGTTCCAGCATTGTTGCTTATAATTGGAATTGTTATGATGATCATTGAGGTTTTTGTTCCGGGATTTGGTTTCTTTGGAATATCTGGAATAAGCTCTTTAGTTGTTGGAATTATTGTGCGAATTTGTTTTGGACTCAACATAAGCCAAGCATTAACCTTAATTTTAATGGTTTTAGGGTTCTTGATATTGGTATTTATGCTTATGGTTTGGGGCGCTCAATATGGATTCTTGGGAAAATCAGGATTGTTTGAAAGTAGTTCAACATTATCCAAAGATTATAATAAGGCTGATAAGGAACTTAGAAAACTAGTTGGTAAAAATGGAAAAACAATTAGTGAATTAAATCTGGGTGGTAAGGCAAGAATTCGCGGAAAGATTTATGATGTTGTGTCAATTTCGAGTTATATCGAAGCCAATAAAAACATAAAAGTTGTTGAAATAAAAAATAACAACATTATGGTTAGAAAGTGGTTTGAATAAAGGAGTTAATATGTATTCTATGATGTTAATGCCGGGTTGGGCAGTTTTGATTATTGTATTAGCTATTGTTGTGTTGCTAATTGCGGGAATTTTGGTTTTGGTCCCTATGGGGGTGTGGTTAAGAGCTTTGGTTTCGGGTGCACACGTTTCAATGTTGAGATTGGTTGGTATGAAGATGCGTAAAGTTGATTATAAAAAGCTTATTAATATTTACATAATCTCTCAAAAGGCTGGCCTAGATATTCCAATTGTTGAACTTGAAACACATTTAATGGCTGGTGGAGATATAGAAAAAGTTGTTGATGCGCTTATTGCTGCTCACAGCGCAAAACTTGATTTGCCGCTTGAAATGGCAAAGGCTATTGATTTGGCGGGACGTGATGTGGTTGAAGCTGTAAAATCAAGTGTTACACCAAAAGTAATTAAAACAAATTGGATTGAAGCTATGGCAAAAAATGGCATTCAAGTCAGAGCAATGGCGCAAGTTACACTTAGAGCAAAATTAGATAGGCAAATTGGAACGGCTGACACTGAAACAATATTAGCGCGTGTTGGTGAAGGGGTTGTGACATCGATTGGTAAAGCAAACACCCACACTGAAATTATTTCAAATCCTTCAATTATTTCAAAAACAATATTGGCGGACCATTTAGATAAAAACACTGCATATGAAATTTTATCAATAGATATTTGTGATGTTGATGTTGGTAACAATATTGGAGCAAAACTCAAGATAGAAGATGCTGAAAGTAAGAAAAAGATTGCACAAGCTGCTGCAGAAGAAAGAAAGGCTCAAGCAATTGCATTAGAACAAGAAATGAAAGCGAAAACACAAGAAATGAAAGCGATCGTTCTTGCAGCGGAGAGTGAAGTTCATAAGGCTATGGCAACCGCTCTTAAGAATGGTAAGTTTAGTGCAATGGACTATTATAAACTTCAAAATTTAAACGCCGACACTAAAATGAGAAATTCAATCAGTGGAAACAAGGAAGAAAAACCAAAAGATGAAGATAGACCACCAAGAGATCGTTTTGGTGCTTAATTAAAAATTATCAAAAGCCTAACGATTGTTGGGCTTTTTAAAAAGTGGAGAAAATATGTCAAGTTTTGAAATTTTCATAATAGTGTTAGTTTGTGTGGTGCCAATTATTGCTTTGTTTATGGTGTTGCCAAAAATAAAAATTAAATTTAAAAGCAAACAAAAGAAGTCTCCTAAAACAAAAACATACGCTGAAATCAAAGCCGAAGAAGAACCAAAAGAAGTAAAAATTGAAGAAAAACCTAAAGAAACCAAAAAGCAAACAATAGCAAGCGAGATTTCAACAGAAGATTTTAAGAATTATTTAAATCGTAGACAACCCACAACAAAACCATCAAAGATGGAGTTGTCAGAAGATTTTGTTGATAGAACATCTCCTTACTTTCCAAGGCGTATGAGAAGATCGGTTCAAAAACCTAAAAACGTTGCAGAAGAAATTAAAAATCTTAGCCCAGAACTAAAAGCAATGCTTATTGCTGGAGTTCTTGATAAAAAGGATTACGATGAAGATATCTAAATAGATATCTTTTTTCTTGCATTAAATTGGTAGGATCTATATAAAGTGAAAATCTTTAAAAGATTTTAATAAAAACCATTGACAAATCGCACCTATTATGATATTATGTAATTACGTAATAACATAATTAAGTAGGGAGGAAATAATATGACAGAGATGAAAGAAATTATAAGTAGGCTTGAAGAAATGGAGTTTAGACTTAAAAGAATGGAGGATGTAAAGCAAGAGAAAAAGGGTGAAAAACTTAAATGTGTAACAATCAGCCCTGATGATATGGAGCAAGGAAGAATGTCATATGTTGGCAAGTATGAGTCGCCTGATGGAAAGTTGGGTTCAACTTTTGGTGCAGACAATATTAAAATTTCAAAACTTTTCGAAACGAGTTCATTTGAAATGGCACAAGTTATTGATGCTTTCTCAAGTGAAGATAGAATTAATATTATTAAAGCGCTAATCCAAAAAAATTTAACAGCACGTGGTCTTATGGATGAACTTAAATTCTCAACCACAGGAAAACTTTACCATCACTTGTCTTTCCTTGAAAAAATCGGGGTAATTCGAAAAGATGATGAAGAATATCATGTTTCAGCAAGATATATTAGTTGTGTGTTATTAATTTTTGCGGGTGTTCAATCAATCATCAACAAAAATAATAATGATAACTAAACAAAAGGCATCTCAATAACGGTGCCTTTTTTAATAATTATAATTAGATATATAATATATATACCTTATTTAAAAAGAGCCAAAATGGAGTAAATTTATTAATTTTTTAAAAAAATAAAAAATTTTTAAAAAAATTGTTAAAAACGCTTGCATTAATTTTTAAAATGGTGTAATATAGCCTCAGTCACGCACCGCAAAGGCGTGGCAAACACACAAAATCTTAATAAAATGTCGAAAGTTTAGGAAATTTTAAAAATTTTCAAAAAAAATTAAAAAAAGTTTGAAAAAACTGTTGACAAAAGGTTTAAAGTGTGTTATATTAGCATTGCGCAACATGTAATAACGCACCAAGCGAAATTGCAAAAGCGCCTGTATAAAGTGACTTATGTCTCTTAATTATACAGTATGAGAACAATGACAACTGCATATTTTTGAAAAATTCAAATACGAGAATAAAGTAATTTGCATTAAGCAATTATTTCAATTTCAATTTGTAATTTTGCCAAAGAACATTTATCAAAGGAACAAAAAGACGATCAAGCTACAAAGAGCATATAGAGAATGCCTTGGCACTAAACGCCGATGAAGGACGCGACTAACTGCGATAAGCTGCGGGAAGCTGTAAATGAGCAATGATCCGCAGGTCTCCGAATGTGGAAACACACTATGGTGAAGCCATAGTATCATAACATGAATACATAATGTTATGAAGGGAACCCAGTGAACTGAAACATCTAAGTAACTGGAGGAAAAGAAAGTAAATTAACGATTACCTGAGTAGTGGCGAGCGAAAAGGTAACAGCCCAAACCACGGGTAGCAATATCTGTGGGGTTTAGGACTCAGTGAGTAGTGGAAGTGCTTATAGTTGAACATACCTGGAAAGGTGGGCAACATAGAGTAAAAGCCTCGTAAACGAAATGAGCATCAAGCGAATGAGGATCCAGAGTAACGTGGGACACGTGAAATCCTGCGTGAAGATAGGAGGACCATCTCCAAAGGCTAAATACGATTTAGTGACCGATAGCGAATAGTACCGTGAGGGAACGGTGAAAAGAACCCCGGGAGGGGAGTGAAATAGAACCTGAAACTATATGTTTACAAGCAGAGAAAGCACTACGTAGCAATACAGTGCGATCTCGTACTTTTTGTAGAACGGGCCGGCGAGTTATCATACGTAGCGAGGTTAAGGTATTAAGTACTGGAGCCGAAGCGAAAGCGAGTCTTAATAGGGCGAGTTAGTTGCGTGTGGTAGACCCGAAACGAGACGTCCTATCCATGTGCAGGTTGAAGCAGAGGTAACACTCTGTGGAGGACCGAACACACTCCTGTTGAAATAGTAGGTGATGACTTGTGGATAGCGGAGAAATTCCAATCGAGTCTCGATATAGCTGGTTCTCCTCGAAATAGCTTTAGGGCTAGCCTCTGTGTAAAGATAGTTGGGGGTAGAGCACTGAATGGTCTAGGGGGCTTCGCGGCCTACCGAAACTTATCAAACTCCGAATACCAACGTATCGATAGCAGGGAGTCAGACTGCGAGAGATAAGTTCCGTAGTCGAAAGGGAAACAGCCCAGACCTACAACTAAGGTCCCAAATGTACAGTTAAGTGTGGAAGGATGTGTAAACGCATAGACAACCAGGATGTTGGCTCAGAAGCAGCCATTCATTAAAAGAGTGCGTAATAGCTCACTGGTCGAGTGGGTATGCGCCGACAATAATCGGGGCTAAAACTGTAAACCGAAGTTTAGGAATGTATAATTTTTTATATATTGGTAGAGGAGCAATGTATGCTGGGCAGAAGCACGATCGAAAGGGCGTGTGGACTGCATACAAGAGAGAATGCCGGCATGAGTAGCGCGAGCGTTGATAAAATCAACGCGGTCGAATGTCCAAGGTTTTCTGGGGAAGGTTGAACCACCCAGAGTAAGTCGGGACCTAAGCCGAGGGCGAAAGCCGTAGGTGATGGATAACTGGTAGATATTCCAGTACCACTTAATATAGATAAAGAGTCGAAGCAGGGACGCAGAAGGATAGTGCATCCGCGGGAATGGAAATCCGCGGCTAAATCATGAGTAGGATTAGGTAGTGAAGTACGCCAAATTATTAACTATGAGTGATGATGGGGAGTGAATATAGTAACGAAGTGCATGAATTCACGCTGACGAGAAAAGCTGCTAGATATATATTGAGTGCCCGTACCCCAAACCGACACAGGTGGACGATGTGAGAAACATAAGACTGGCGGGATAACCTTTGTTAAGGAACTCGGCAAAATGACCTCGTAACTTCGGGAGAAGAGGTGCCACCAGCAATGGTGGTCGCAGAGAATCGGCCCAAGCAACTGTTTACCAAAAACATAGGTTTCTGCAAAATCGTAAGATGATGTATAGGAGCTGACGCCTGCCCAGTGCTGGAAGGTCAAGGGGAGATGTTAGAGCAATCGAAGCATTGAACTTAAGCCCCAGTGAACGGCGGCCGTAACTATAACGGTCCTAAGGTAGCGAAATTCCTTGTCGGGTAAATTCCGACCTGCATGAATGGCGTAATGATTTGGGCACTGTCTCAACAGAGGACCCGGTGAAATTGAAGTATGTGTGAAGATGCACATTACCTGCGACTGGACGGAAAGACCCCATAGAGCTTTACTGTAGGTTAATATTGAATTTCGAAATTGTTTGCACAGGATAGGTGGGACGCTGAGAAGTGAGGACTTTGGTTCTCATGGAGCGAACGTTGGGATACCACTCTGATAATTTTGAGGTTCTAACTTGTGGCCATTATCTGGCATGAGGACAGTGTTAGTTGGGCAGTTTGACTGGGGCGGTCGCCTCCTAAAAAGTAACGGAGGCGTTCAAAGGTTCCCTCAGGATGAATGGAAATCATCTGTAGAGTGCAAAGGCAGAAGGGAGCTTAACTGTAAGACAGACAAGTCGAGCAGATAGGAAACTAGGACTTAGTGATCTTGTGGTTTAACATGGAATAACCATTGCTTAACGGATAAAAGTTACCTTGGGGATAACAGGCTGATCCATCCCAATAGTACACATAGACGGGTGGGTTTGGCACCTCGATGTCGGCTCGTCACATCCTGGAGCTGTAGTAGGTTCCAAGGGTTCGGCTGTTCGCCGATTAAAGTGGCACGCGAGCTGGGTTCAGAACGTCGTGAGACAGTTCGGTCCCTATCCATCGCAGGCGTAGGATATTTGAATGGGGCTGCTCCTAGTACGAGAGGACCGGAGTGGACGTACCGATTGTGCACCAGTTGTCACGCCAGTGGCACGGCTGGGTAGCGAAGTACGGAAGTGATAAACGCTGAAAGCATCTAAGCGTGAAACATGCCATAAGATAAGATATCCCATAGCATAAGCTAGTAAGACCCCTTTAAGACTAAGAGGTAGATAGGTCAGGAGTGTAAGTGAAGTAATTCATTCAGCGGACTGATACTAATAGGTCGAGGGCTTGATCACCTTCCTTTTGAGAAATGATTCTTAGTAAAATTACGGATAGTATTTAATGAAAATATGCAGTTGTCATTGTTCTAAATCAGCAATAGCTGATGTTCAATGAACCATGATGGTGATTATAGCCGAGAGGATCCACTTGTTCCCATTCCGAACACAACAGTTAAGCTCTCGCACGTCGACGATATTTGGCTGGAGACGGCCCGAGAAAATAGATCGTTGCCATCAACCTGATAAGAACTCGTTTGATACGGGTTCTTTTTTTATGTTGTCTCCAGCCAAATTTATAAGGGCTCCCACAAAACGAATGTTTTGAAGGGAAGAGGAGCAATCGAATAAAAGATGAAATTTGCGAAAGATTGAGCAAATGATTATGAATGAAAATTGCGACGAGGAGACGGCCCGAGAAAATAGATCGTTGCCATCAACCTTATGAGAACTCACGATTGTGAGTTCTTTTTTTTTTGTTTTTCAGTCTTGACAAGACGAGGTTTGTGTGTTATTATTCGAACGAAATAAAAATAAATTTGTGGGAGAACTGTTATGAATTCAAAACTTGTTGAAAAAATCGATAAATATCATTCTATGACAAGAGAAGAATTGGCTGAAGAATTCAATTGTAAGCCAAGCGAAATTTGCATTGGTGATTATATTGCTAGAGATACAGGCGATAAGGTTTGTCCATACAAAGTTATTACTGGTTTTGCTAATTTTGAAGGTTCAGATGTTGAAAGCTTAGGAAAATTAGAAGTGGTTATTGGAAAAAAACTTCATAATGCACAAGGGGATTTTACTGATATGAAGAAATATCCAATATATTATGCTTTTAATATTAGGGGATCAAAAATTACAGATTTAGGAAATCTTAGAATCGTTTATGGAACATTTGGAATAAATAATGAAATTAAGTCTTTGAAAAATTTAACTTTCCTAGGTTCGAATCTCAATATCAATAACTCAAATTTGAGAGATTTAGGTAACTTAGAAGTGGTAGAGGGAATGTTGTCATTATTAGATGATTCTAAACCTTGTCATGTTACAAGTTTGGGTAAATTAAGACATGTGCGTCGTTTAGTGATTAATTCTGCAAGTTTAATGGATTTTGGTGACTTAAAAGAAGCCAAACATATTAGTTTTGGACCAAATCGTAATGAAGAATTATTTGAATTATTTAATAAAGAATTTGCATATATTAAAAAAAGAGGAAATAAAAATAAAGCTCAAAGAATTGAAACTGATGAAACAGTAACAATTTAAAAAAAACAAGGTTTAATCCTTGTTTTTTTCATACAAATTATAGATATAAGATTTTGTTAAATTGTATTTTTCTTTGAGTGTTTTAAAGACTGTTTGTTTATCATTTTCTTTTAATAATTCTTTCATTTCGTTGAGTAAAACTTCATCGGTTATTTCCACTTGTTTATGCTCTTTGTTTTCAATAACAATAACAAATTCGCCTTTTGGGTTTTCATAAGTGAATGGAAGTGTTGCAAACTCAACTTTTTCGTTCATTTTTGTTATTTCGCTAACAATAGCAACTTTAACGTCACCAAGAGAGGAGTATATACTATCTAAATCTTTGTTTAAATTGTATTTTGAAGAATAAATGATTTTTGTTCCGTTGAAATTTTTAATGTCATTAAGTTGAGATTTTAGTTCTTTATTTTTCTCACTCAAAAAACCAAAGAATGCAAACTTTGTTGCATCAAATCCACTTAAAACTAAAGCGCTTAGCCCAGCGTTTGCACCAGGTATTATTGTAAATTTAATGTCATGTTCAATAAGCTTTTTTGCTAAAATATTGCCAGGATCACTTATCACAGGCATTCCTGCATCAGAGATTACTGCAATATTTTTCCCTTGTTTTAATAATTCTATAATTCCATCTGCAGAATTGTTTTCATTAAATTTGTGATAGGCAATTGTTTTTGCTTTAACTTCATAATGATCTAATAATATTTTAGAGTGGCGAGTGTCTTCACAAGCAATAATATCACAGCTTTTAAGTGTGTTTATTGCGCGAAAACTAATATCTTCTAAATTGCCTATAGGGGTTGATACAAAGTAGAGCATTACATTTCCTCCATATAATTAACTTTTTTATTAGTTTTTATTGCATATTCAATTTCTGATTTTGTGCTTTCACCAATATAACCATTTTTATTTATAACAAAAATTTCATCAGCTAAATCAATTTTACGTTTATGCATATCATCAAGCATAATTTTAGTTTTTGTTAGTTCTCCTTCGCTCATGTTTTCCCAAACTTCATTATCTCCAGAATGACCAAATAAACCAACAGAAATAACAATATTTCCTTTAAGAGTTAACTCTTTTTGAATACGCATAAAATCATCTTTAAATCTTGTTGAACCACAAAGAGTTATAATTTTATAATTCATAATCATATAAACCTCAGTTCAATTATATATAAAACTTTTTAAATTGTAAAGGTTTTCAAATTAAATCTTGACATAGACATTATTCTTTGCTATTATATTAAAAACGGAGGAGCGTTTATGGGGAAAAAAAAAGAAATTAAGGGGCTTGAACCAATTGAAGAAAATGAAAAGTATTGTATTGTAAAAAATGATAAAGGATATTATCAAATAATAATAAATGATGAACAAGAACCCAATATCCCTATTATACTTATTGCTAAAAAATATGACATATTTTTAAATGAAATATATTATGTTTCATACGATGATAGCATTAAAGCATTTGATCTAAACACATTGAGCGAAAAATATTTAGATTTTTATGAAATAGCAAATATTAATGGGAAAAAGTTGCTTAATATATCCTATAGAATTTATGATGAAAATGGTTCTATTGTTGGAGAATTTAGAACATCTAATAAAAGATTTTATAAAAGGGGTGAAGAAATTTTTATTAAAGATGATAGAGGTAATTTAGGTACAAGATTGTTTACACCAAAGTACCCTTATCAAACTTATGCGAAAGCAACAACAACTGAAGATGATAATGCCGTTTTCCATGAATGCATAAATTATAGAAATGGTAAAACAATGTATTATGATACTATTGGAAGATTATCACATAAGGAAACCGAAAGTGGAAAAGAAATTTATAGATTTATCAATGATGATAATATGAAAATGGCTGATATAACTCCAGAATTTTTGGTTGATGAAAAATTTTACGAAACAGTAGTTCATGTTTCTGAAGATAGAATTGAAAAATATATTGAATCAATAAAAGATGATTTTACAAACCCAAAAGATGTTATGAAAATTAGATCAAAATTGGAAAAATCATTAAAAAAATTAGCCTTAAAAAGACAAGCCGAAATATTAAAATCAAAACTAAGAATAAATAGAAACACTGCTAACTTTGAGATTTAATAAATTAATAATAGAATTATAATTATAAAATTGCATAAAAACATTAATATGTGTAAAATAAAACAAAAAACGAGTTTAAGACTCGTTTTTTCATAGTTAAAGTTTTAATTTTCTTTGTTTTTTGTTATCCTAACGCCAGGTTTGCCATTTTTAACTGCTTCGAAAAGAGTTAAATAAGCTTCTTTATTGCCATTAAATACGAATTTCATACGTTTCACTTCTAGATTATGCTTTGAACAGAGTGTCACAACTTCAGTGGAACGAGTGGCTAAATGGACCATATAAAGTCTTCCTCTGTCTTTTAACAATTCACTTGATTTTTGAATTATATCTTCTAGTGTTGCCTCAAGTTCATGGCGAGCAATTGCAATTTCATGTTTTTCATTAATTTTATGATTTTTTTCTACTTTGAAATAAGGTGGATTGCAAATAATAACATCAAGGTGTTTTTTGAAGTCTGTAAGTTTTAAATCTTTAAGGTTGCAATTGTATATTTTGCTTCGACGCTTAAAGCCATTAAAAGAAATGTTCTCTTCAATTATTTTGCACATTTCAGGTTGAATTTCATTAAAATATAGATGATTAAAGGGATAGATGGAATAAGCATAAAAACTTATAACTCCGCTTCCAGCGCATAATTCTAAAACATCATCACTATGTTTTATGTTGCAAAACTTAGCAAGCATGATGGCATCTTGCGTAAACTTATAATAATTGTCAGATTGGTAAATTGAAATACCATTATCAAAGTGTTCAAGTTTAAAATTATCTATTTTTTTCATTAGTTTCCTTAATTTCAATTTACACAGAAATTTTCTTTAAATTTCTGCTAAAAGAAATACCATTATCAAAGTGTTCAAGTTTAAAATTATCTATTTTTTTGATAAATTATTTTTTATCTTTTGATGTAATTTGAATATCTTTTAATTCAAAAACTTTAACTTCAGTGTTTTCATCTTTTGTAAAAGCAATTGTTACAGTTTCTTTCAAGAAATCTCTGCTTGTTACAACGCCTTTGCCATCAGGAGTGATAACGGTTGAATTTTCTTTTGGCATTTTCTTTTGCATTTCAGCATAATATTCGTCTTCATATTTAAAACAACAGAGTAGGCGTCCACACATTCCGTTTATTTTACTAGGATTTAACGATATGTTTTGATTCTTTGCCATTTTAATGCTAACTTTGTCAAAGTCGTCTAAAAACGCCTTACAACAGGTAACACGTCCACAAACACCGATCGCACCTATTTGTTTTGTTTCATCACGATTTCCAATTTGGCGCATTTCAATTCTGGCTTTATATTTTGAACCAAGAACTTTAATTAAATCTCTAAAATCAACTCTATCATCAGCGGTGTAACTAACAATGATTTTAGTTCTATCCAAATTTACAGAAATAAAGCCAATTTTCATATTTAGATTTAATTTGTTTGCTTCTTGTTTGATTTCAGGAAGCAGAGATTTAGCATATTTGCAATTTTCACAATTTTGTTTTCTATCTTGCGCAGTTGCAACGCGTACGATTTCAACAAATTCAACATCGGGTTTTACTTCCACAAAATTTTTAACTGTGGCTAGATCCAAACTTCCAGAAATTGATACCACAACTAGATCTTTTTTATTATATTGTTTATTATCAAGAACAGAGTGGAGTGTTGTTGGTGAATTTAATAAAGCTAATTCGATTGCTTGCATAAGAATTTCTCCTTTAATATATTAAATAATAGGTTGTCTATTATATATGCTAAGTTAACGTTAGACATTTGTTTTTTATATGAGTCTTCAATATGTGTAAGGCATTTAATAAGCGCTTTAGTTGGATAATTTGATTTTACAATTAATGTTAAATCATTATTTACGAATGGTTTATCATTTATGCAACTCAAAAATAAAGACTGCAAAATTGGTAAAAATAAGTTTTTGTCATATTCAGGAATTGAACTAGAAACTTTTGGAATATCTTGAGAAGATTTTAGATTTTCAAAGATATATTTAATACTATTTAATGTTTTTAAATAGTTTTCATTTGTCTCAAAGTTAAGCATTTCAGTTAAACTTAAATCAGTTAAATTATATTTTTCAATATTAATATTGTTTTGTTTAAGTTCTGAGCTTATTATTTGTATATCATGATTTGAAATTTTTGGAATTGAAACCTTATGCAACCTGCTTAAAATTGTTGGAAGAAGTTTGTCAATTTTTGAGGTTGTTAAGATAAATATATTTCGAGCGTTTGGTTCTTCCAAAGATTTTAAAAGTTTGTTTTGAGCTATTTCATTTATGCTATCAGCATTTAAGATAACAAACACTTTGTGAGGGCTAGCAATTGGTAAAGTGCTTAGCTTGTCAATCAAATTATTTGCGTCTTCAACTTTAATTGATTTTTGATTAATTAAAATAAAATCAGGATGAGAATTAGAATTGAATTGTTTGCATGAAAAACAATTTCCACACGCGTTTTTATTTTCACAAAACAATGTTTTTGCAAAACTTAAAGCTATATTGTTATTCAATTCTTGATCTAACGATGAAAAAAGATACGCATGGTGTGAATTTTTACCCAGGTTTAAGGATTTATATAAATTGGTATCTTTTATGGTTTCAATCATGGAAATAGTATATCATATATTATGATTTTTTACAAATGAATTAATTGTATCAGGCCAAACAAAAAAGCACAGCGTGTGCTTTTTATTTATTATAATTCAATTTTTGTTATTTTATATTGAACAATGCCAGCTGGAGTTTTAATGGCTGCAATTTCGTTTACCTTTTTGCCCATAAGTCCAGCACCAATAGGAGATGCGTTACTGATTTTACCATTGAGAGGATCAGAATCAGTGTCACCAACAATTGTGTAGTTAAATGATTGATTAGTTTTAACATTTGTTATACTAACTCTACAACCCACACCAACTTTTTTTGTGTCTACTTTTTTGGGATCGATAATAACAGCAGATTTCAACTTATTTTCAAGATCAAAAATTTCAGCTTCAGTGCTTGCTTGTTCTTCTCTTGCAATATCATATTCACTGTTTTCGCTTAAGTCACCATAACTTCTTGCTTCTGCAATTTTATTTGCAACTTCTTGTCTTTTAACAGATTTTAAGAAATTAAGACGTTCTACTGTTTTTTCATAACCTTCTTGTGTCATAAATGTTTTTTCTTCCATAATAAATTCTCCTTTAAATTTTATATTTTTGTTTGCAAATAAATTTGCAGATTGTTTTATATTGAACTTCCTTGATGAATTATTGTGCTCGCAACAAAATAGTTGCAATAGAATGAACTATCGCAACGACTATTTTTTTAAACCGGAGTGATTATATCACTTGATAGAGCAGAATGTCAAGAGTTTTTATCGTATTTTAATTGTTTCTTCAAACGATTTTTGAATAAGTTTTGCTCCTTCCATCCCAAGTGTAAATCCGTATTCATTACTGCATATAAAATTTATACAAGATTGACCAGCAGAGTAACCATAAGATCTATCAAATGCAGAAGGAGTTCCTCCACGTTGAATATAACCTAGTATATGCGGTCTAAATTGAAATTTGCATTTTTCTTGCAGAATTGTTGCCAGTTCATTACAATTAACGCAATCTTCTCGAACCAAAACAACTGTTGGAAGATGTTCTTCTTTGTGTTGTTTTTTGATGTTTTTAACTAATTCATTCAAATTAAAATCTGAACGTTTCACTATAAGATCGGTGTGGAGTGCTAAAGCTGCTGCGTTAATTAAATCATCACATTCGCGACCCATAATTTTAACAACGCCACCATAGTTAAAAGATAACAAACAATCACTTATTTTATCAATTGAATCAACAATATTATTTAATGCAGTGTTGAAACCGATAGTATATGAAAAATTCAAGTCATTATCAATAGTTGCTGGAAGAGTAACAACCTTAACGCCAGCATCTCGCAATTCAATTGCGCCTCTGATGGTTCCGTCACCGCCAACAACAATTAAAGCATCAATTGAATTGTCTTTTAAATTTTTTAGCGCTTTATTAAAATGAATTTTCTTTAAAAATCTTGGACTTCTTCCACTTTTTAAGCAACTTCCGCCAGTGTTAATTTTACCTGTTAAGAATTCTGAATCTATTTCAATGCATTTATTATCAATTAGACCATCGTACCCGCCGATATATCCCATCAATTTAATATTTTTTTCATGACAAGCAGAATAAATTCCATAAATGGCGGAATTCATACCAGGAGCGTCACCACCGCTAGTTAAAACTGCAATTTTTTTAATTTTCATAACCCCTCCTAAAAAATTAAAAATCTCTCATTAGACTAACAACAAATCGGTCAAATGGAATAGACTCAATAAAATCATCATACTTAAAGGTGCAAATTTTAAACAAATTAAAATCATAAACATGTTTATCTAACAAAACGGGAGTTGGAATATTTAATGCGTGGCACAATCCTGCGAGCATATCAAAAAACGTGGTGTTTTCCGTGTCCACCTTTACCGTTTTACTTTTAACAACTTTTTCATTACTAATAACTCTGCCCCAAACTTTAATCATATTATTACATTTTATTAAAAAAAAATAAAAAAAGCAATTCATTTGGGCACTGATTTAAACAGATGTGTTAATTGTTTCAAAATATGCACTTATAATTTCTATTATTTATTTTATTTGACAAAAAAAAATAAATTTAATATTATTATTTCATGAGTAAATTGGTTACATTAGAATATTTAAATGATTATAGCATTGAAGAATTGAGAGAAGCAGTTGAAAAAGGTTTTCAAGTTTTAAATCTTAAAAATCAAATCAAGACAGATATGAATGTGTTGATTAAAGCGTGTTTACCTGATGCTGTTTCTAAAGATAGTGCAGAAACAACACATCCTGCAGTTGTTCGTGCAGTTGTTGATACTATCACAAAAATGGGAGCTAAATGCATTGTGGCAGACAGCCCCGAGAAGAAATTTAACGAAGAGCACTTAAACTCGGTGTATTTCAACACGGGAATGTTAGAGATGGCAAATTTAACAACTTGTGAGTTGAATAGCAATTTGAAAACTTGCAATATTGAAATTGCAAATGGGTTAAAAACTAAAGGTGTAACCATCTTGGATGTGGTTAATGATGTAGATGCAATAATTAACATTGGAAAGTTAAAATTTGATGATAATTTGGGGTATGTTGGAGCAACGGCAAATGTTTTTGGTTTAATACCAGGAGAAATGAAATCTCTCATAAGAAACAGACTATCAACATTGGCAGATTATAATGATTACATAATTGATCTACACGAAACAATAAAAGATAAGATCGTTTTAAATATTGTAGATGCTGTTGTTGCATTAGAAGCCAACAAAACACAAAGAATGTTAAACTGCTTGGCAATGAGTCAGAGCGCCTATGCTTTAGATGCTGTTATGCTAGACATTTTAAATATCAAGTATGAGAACACGATTTTGAAGCAAGCGCAAAACAGAGAGCTTCTTGATTTGAATAAACCATATAAGAATATGGGTGAAAAACTCGAAAAATTTAAGTTGAGTGATTTCTCGGTTGTGGATTTTGATACTTACACAGAAATAAAACACCCAAAACTATATTTCAAAAAACACCAACAAAGACCAATGATAGACAAAAATAAGTGTAAGGGTTGCAAGATTTGTAGCAAAATATGCCCAACAAATGCAATAATGATGAAATATGACAACAAGGGTGAACTATACGCTGAAATTGATTATAAAAAATGTATTTTTTGTAATAAATGTATCACAGCATGCCCTTATAATGTTGTTCAACAAAAAACACCACCTGCTTATAAAGCGATGTTGAAAGAAATTGAAAGGCACAATAAGTAGATTCAGCTTGTTGTAACTAGCTAAACGCTATGCTAAGTTGTTTGAGTAATCAAACCTTACTTTAATATAAAGAGGCTTTAATTTAAATTGCTTTTATTATAGTGTTGTGATTGCTATTATAATCACAATTATTCAAAGCCAATAATCATACATTTAAATATGAATAAATTTAAGCAAACAATAAAAACTACAATAAAAAGGAGATGGTATGTTTAGATTGTTTGCTTTTATTTTTACTTGTTTGGGTGGGTTAAATTGGCTTATGATTGGTGCGCTTCAATATGATTTCATTGCAGGAATTTTTGGAACTCAGGCAAATGTTTTTAGTAGAATTATCTATGTGTTTATTGGTTTTTGCAGTATGTATATTTTGGTTGTTACTGCGTTCAATAAAGGTAGGCTCAAACTTTTTGGTTATAAAAAGAAAAAACCAATTCAAAGAAAAGAAGAAGTCGAAGAGTTTTAAAACTCTTTTTTCTTAGGCTATCATTTTTCTTTACTTAAAAATTAATTTATGATAATATCTAATTGTAGGGGGTAAGCAATAGAAGAGAGATGTAAATCTGTCTTTAGTGTTTTATCTCTTTTTGTTTATAAAAAATCGACTACTAAGGAGAAATTATGGATATTAAAGTAATGGCAAGCACTAAATATGACCATCAAGCAACTGGTGAAGACTTGCAATATATTGCGGGTAAAGCTGCTGGAACTTGCTATATGACAAACATGGAATTTGAAAAATTAACAAATGAACCTATTGAAAAGTCAATCAAACGTGCAAAAAGCACAAGAGAAAGAGGTCATCATAGCGTTTTTGGTCATGGATATATTACATTGCAAATGGAAAGAGTTCCAAAATTATTCGCAATGTTACTTAATAACGAGAAAGTTTACATCACAAGCGAGAAATCTGCGAGATATACAAAAATGGAATTAGAAGGTGTTGAAAAATATCTTTACGATAAGTGGTTGAATAAATTCATTGAATTAATAACAATGAAATATGGAGATAAATCATATTTTTCTGAAGATAGAATAAGAAGATTGGCAATGGAAAATGCCAGGTATTTCACATCAGTTATGACACCTGCAAGCATGGAACACACTGTTAGTTATCGTCAATTAAATTATATGTGCGGTTGGATGCAACAATTCGCTGAGAGTGAAAATCCAATTTATAAAATGCTTGCGCCAACAGCAAGTGAATTCGTTCAAAAAATGGAAGACTTTGGCTATCTTGATAAAGACCTTATGAA
>JAZQYA010000025.1:0-4980 GCA_045633245.1 Candidatus Onthoplasma sp. | reverse complement strand
TCAAAAATAAACATTGTTAAACAAAACAACAAATATAATGATTTTTTATGATAAAAGAATTTAATATATCGCATATTATTGTAATCTTTTAGTTGATATATGTGAAAAAATTTATGCAAATTTAAAGAAATAGTTATGAAGATTATTAAGTTAAAAAGATGGTAAATGAACATGTAAATCCTTTTCTTTCAATAGTTTTGTTGGTTGTTAAAAATTTTATTTTAAAGATAATTTTTATAAAAAATTGATTAAAATGCTAAAAACATGAGTAAAAATATGTGTTTTTCATGTAATTTTATAAGTTTTTGATAAAATTCAGCACATTGTGATTAAATTTAAAACTTTCTTTTAAGTATGCGAAATGATCGCTTCTTGTTGTTATAAATTGGGCGTTGTTTTGCTTTTTTAGGGTTTTTGCGATCCATGTTTTTGTACTCATATCCTGCGCTCCCCAGAAAAGCATAATGGGGCAACTGAATTTGGTTGCAAATGTGAGATTTAGATTAACAATGTTTTGAAAAGTTTTTTTATTTTGTTTATGTTGTCATTGTATGAATATTCATTCTTGCTAATTGTGAGCACGTCATTTTCAATTCCTTGCGTTGCCAACTTTATAAACATATATGACAAAATTAAAAATCGTTATTACATTTATCTCGCAAGAAAAAAACTTCTGAATTATCGGACAAAAATTATCGCAATAACAGGAAGCAGCGGGAAAACCAGCGTTAAAAATATCCTGCAAAAAATCCTTTCAAGTCATCATAAAGTTCAAGCAACACCGGCAAGTTTTAACACCCCGCTTGGCATTGCAAAATTTATAAATAACGAACTAAAATTTGATACCAAATATTTAATTTTAGAATACGGAGCAAGACGCAAAAACGACATAAAAAAACTCTGCAATTTATACGGCGCTGATTACGGAATTGTAACCACCATAGCAAGTCAACATTTGGAAAGTTTTAAATCAATTGAAAACATATTTAAAGCCAAGTCTGAGCTTCCAATTTTTCTTCAAAACAAACTCTGCATTTTTAATATTGATAACCTTTTCACACTTAGAATGCTCAACAAAAAAACTGGTGAAAAACTTTCAGTTTCAACAAATCAGACCGCAAATATTTTCGCAAGCGATATTCGAATTGAAAATTTTAAAACCTGTTTTGATTTACACATCAACAACCAAACTCATTCTTTAAAAACCAATTTGTTGGGCAGACACAACGTATTAAATATTTGCCTGGCCGCTGCTTTGGCTTATCATTTAGAAGTTCCTGTTGAAAAAATCTTATCCACAATTGAGAATTTAAGCCAAGTTCCACACAGGTTGACTCTCGCTCAAACCCATATTAATATTCTCGACGATAGTTACAATTGCTCTCCCACAAGCGCAAAAGAATCGCTATGGGTTTTAAAACAATTTCCAAATCAGAAAATGATTGCCACTCCTGGAATCATTGAGTGTGGAAAAGAAAAATTTAACATTAACTTTAATCTCGGTAAACAACTAGCTCATTTTAATTTCGTTGTGGTTGTTGGAAACGAAAACAAACACGCGATAACTCTTGGAATAAAAAAAGAGATTGAAGAAAACAATCCTCAACCTCAAGTTTACTTTTCATCATCTCTAGAAGATGCAAAACAACATTTTGCCAAATTAAACCATGGAGACACGTTGCTTCTTTTAAACGATCTTCCTGATGATTATAATTAAAATTATTTTTTAGTAATTAAAGATATTATTTATTCTAGATTAATTAATCTTTTTAATCATTTCAATTGCGTCGTCGCCATTGTTATAGTAGTTTTTGCGAGTTCTGCGTTCAATAAAACCAAGTTTTTTGTAAAGCAAATACGCAGTAATATTTTTATATGCAACTTCCAAACTTAATATTTCAACATGATTTTCTTTAGCACATGCTTCCGCTTTTTCAATGAGCTTTGAAGCAATTCCAAGATTTCTAAAATTTTTGTCTACTGCAATGCTATCAATATTAAGTTCATCCGTTTTGTTCAACATTACAAATCCAACTATAGCACCATCAACAACAGCCTTAAAACAAGTGTAATTTTCATTGTCTAAACACTCTTTGATTTGAGTTTCATTCATTGTGTTTGTTAGAATATTTTCTTTTTCAAGTTGTGCAATTTGTTTTAAATCTTCAATTGTTGCCACTCCAATTTTTACTTCGCTTCTTTTAAGTTTTTCGCTTTCCGCTTGAGAAAGTTGATAATAAACAGGAACAAGTGTTTCATCTAAAGATATCTCAACACAATTTAGGAAGCTTTCAGAGTTAAGATCTACCACAACACAGTTTAAATTCTCATCTTCTTTAAACATTCCAACAGGTTTATTTTCAGCAACTTCAACAAGTTCATTTAGTGTTAAATTTCGTGGATATTTATATACAATTCCATGAATTAATTTTGCAACAAAATAACTATCTTTACTTCCAGCAATTGCAACAGTTTCGATCTCGGAATTTTTCGCTTTTGCTAAAGCAAACAGATAATCCAAGTTGTTCACACCTTTTGCTCTTGCACCAGTCGCATCTCTAAACGCTTTAATTGTGGAAATCCCAACCCTAATTCCCGTAAACGATCCTGGACCAATCACAACACCAAACTCATCAATTTCACTTATTTTAACACCATTTTTGTTTAGTATTTCATCAATTGCCAACAACATCGTTTCGTTATGATGCATTTTTGAGTTTAAAACGGTTGAAAAAACCTCGTTGTCCTTTTTTAGAACAATGAAAAGCTCATCATTTGCAGTATTGATTAAAAGTTTTTTCATTTTAAGATCTCAAATTCCCTTTCGTTTTCGCTTATATACCTTATATTAACAGAAATTGTTTTGTTTGGCAATAGTGAAGCGATGTTTTCACTCCACTCAACAAAAATTACACTATCTTTTTCTTGGAAAATTTCATCAAAACCAGCCTCTATTGCTTCTTCTGTTGTTATGCGATAAGTGTCAAAATGATGAAGTTTAAACTTCCCTCTATATGATTTTAATATTGCAAACGTTGGACTATTAACAACATCCTTAACTCCCAGAGCTTTAAAAACATATTGAGTGAAAGTTGTTTTACCTGCACCCAAATCTCCATTCAACAAAACAACTTCGCCACCATTTAATTTGGCAGCAAAGTCGTTTGCTAATTTTTCAGTTTCTTTAATACCTTTAACCCTTGTCTTCATTAATTTATGACCTTCTTAATAACTTTTACAGGTTCAATCTTTTCATCCGTAACCCTAATACAGCCAGCAATAGCGTTTTTGTATTTTTCTAAGTCTGCATCATCCTTATAATAGAATGAAACAACTATATCACCTTCCTTGACATAGTCACCGATTTTAGTCCTTTGCACAATTCCTATGTTGTTATCATGAGTTTCAGCACATAGTCTTCTTATTAATTCTCCCAACATCAAACAGTTAATGCTACCAACATAACCATCTCTATCTGCCAAGAAATTAACAGATTTGTAAGGAACAAACAATCTTGCATCTCTAACAGTTTTTGCATCTCCGTGTTGCATTTCAATAATTTCCATAAATCTATTATAAGCTGATCCATTATCCAATGCCATACACACCATATCAACAACATCTGCTTTTTTTAATTTTTTGTTGGTCTTTAAAATCATTTGAGTTGCATATTCAACTGAAACATCTCTAAGCAAGCATTTGCGACCTTGCAAAACTTTAAGCGCATCAACAACTTCAACCGCATTTCCAACACCTTCACCAATTGTTTGAAGAGTGTTAGTTATAACTATTATACTTTCCACATTGAACTTATCGAATAAATATTTCAATAATTTAGAAAGTTTTAACGCATCTTCATAAGATTTAACTATTGACGCATATCCAAATTTAATGTCAACCAAAACAACCTTTGCACCACTAGCAAGTTTTTTTGCAGCAATTGAAGCAGCAAGCAAATTTAAATCTTCAGCAATTCCACACTGTTCACGAACACCATACAACAACTTATCTGCAGGGCACATCAATTCATCATGAGACAAAACACAAGCATTGGTAGCACCCAACACATTGCCAATATCTTTACCATTTAGAGTTACCTTAAAGTTTGGAATCGCACCAAATCTATCCGCACTGCCATTGGTGAATAAAAATGACTTCGCCGTTGTTTTAATGATTTTATATCCAAGGCTTGCAAGCAACGGAACGAGAACAACACTTGTTGCGTCACCAATACCACCAGTTGAATGCTTTTCTAAGATACACTCATCAAACTCCAAAACTTCACCGCTATCTCTTAAAGCCTTCGTTAAATACAAAACTTCTTTTTGTGACATACCAAAAGAATTTAAGCTTAAGAAAAACTTCATAGAGTCTTTGCAAACTCCAAAAGCAATAAACTTGTCTATAGCCTCATAAAAATCTGTTTGAGTTAATTCAACCCCTTTACATTTTTTATCTATTAATTTTTTAAACATACCCCACCCTTTGTTATAATTTTATAAATTATTTGTTTTTTTGTCAAACAACTTTCAAAAGTTTTTTCATAAGTTTTAAATTAAAATTTAAGGACAAGATATAAACATGTCTAAATTTAAAGTTGTAAATCTTATTGACAAAGTCTTTGTTACTGTTTCGATTTTTTTAATCACATATGCATGGATTAATTTTTACATTAGAGATTTGTGGACAACATTCCTACTAAGTTTAATTTTTACGTCAGCATTTGTCTTTTTGCTCTTTTATCTTTTAGACAAAAAAAACAAGAAAAAATCTCTTAGCAAAAAGCAGCAACAAGAGATCGAAGAAAACTTTTTAGCCTTCAGATTAATGAGCAAAACAGATAAAATTTCTTTATTAAAATCAACCATATCAAAGCAATGTGAAACCCATATTAAAAACGGTTGTTTGTTCCTAAATAATCAAGACCAAATTATTCAAATAATGATTGCAACTCACATCGAAAAACTGACTCAATTCGAG
>JAZQYA010000024.1:0-7679 GCA_045633245.1 Candidatus Onthoplasma sp. | reverse complement strand
CAAATAATAATAAAAAGAAACAAAAATTATTTGGTTTTTTGGTCGAAAAATGGTATAATAAATTTATAAATTTAAGAACTCATGAATCGAAAATTTAGGAGGGGTTAATGAAAACTTTAACAAAAAGAAAAACTAAAGTTTGGTTAATTGCATTGGGGTCTGTCCTTTTGGCAACTGTGCTTGTTTTGTCTGGAGTTGGAATATATTACGGTCAAAACAAAAAAACTAAAAATCCAAATGTGGAGGTTGATCCTCTAGGCTTTTCTATTGACGCTTGGAACGGAAGAGATGTGGATGCGTTGGGATTTAATAACAACAAAAACTATGCCAACCGTGGTATTGATACCTACACGATTGATTCTGCATCTGCCTTTGTTTACTTTGTTGAACAGGTGAACAGCGGTGAAGATTTTTCAGGTGTAACGGTTTACCTAAACAAGAGCATTGATTTGCAGGGTCACCAAATAAATTCAATCGGTTCAGAAAGTAGTCCTTTCAGAGGAAAGTTTGATGGTGGTTACTACACAATCTTAAATGCCAACATAAAAGGTAATGGCTTGTTTGGTTGTGTTGAAAATGCTGAGATTAAAAATGTTGGTTTGTATGGTGCAACAGTTCAAAGCGAAGATGATATTGCTGCTGGCTTAATTGGTAAAGCGGTTAACTCCAATGTTTCAAACAGCTTTGTTAGATTGGGTTCAGTTTCAGGAAAGAATAGTGTTGCTGGTTTGATCGGTGAATTTGTTGTTGAAAATGGTTATTACAAAATTACAAATTCATTTGCCGACACACAATTAAATGGAAATGTTGCAAGCGGTATTGTTTGTAAGATAGATCTTGCTGACTTTGATTTTATGGCAGCAACTCCTAGTATGATAAAGATTGACGATTGTTATTTCACTGGTGCAGAACAAGCATGTGCTGAAATTAACAATACTGATGGATTAATTGGTGGATTTAATCATGTTGTTAATGCGACAGATAAAGATGCCTTTGATGATTTCGATTATTTCAAAGATTATTCAGAAGGTGCAAGTTGGTGTGATTATGAATATCTTGAAGGTTCTAACAAACTTGAATTTAATTACCCAATTCAATCTGGTTTTGTTAAGGTTTACAAATCAGGTTCATATTACGAAAGCGTTGTGGTGACTTCAGATGGGGTTGCTGACGCTTCAAATCTTCCGGCTGCTTTCAGTGAAGCGGATAATTCTAGATCTCAAGAAGTTGAAGTTAATCTTCTTGTTGAAAAAATATTCCTAGAAGAACAAGCAGAAGTTACAAATAATGCTGAAGTGACAGTGACTGCTTTGAAAGACACAACAATTGTTCGTGGCGAACAAAACGCTGAAAGTATGTTCGTTTCAAAGGGTGATTCAAAAATAACTCTTGGTAGTGATTCTAGAACACGCTCAACAAACGCAACTCTTGTTATTGATGGAAACAGAGATGAGGTTGAAGAAAACAATGAAACCTCGTCGGCGCTTGTTGTTGCTTATAGTGGTGGCGATGTTGACATCCATGAAAACGTGGTTCTTCAAAATAACGTTAACAACCAAAACGGATATGGTGGAGCGGTGCTTCTTTATGGATCAATTGATCAAGCAAATGTTGAGGCGGAAATTTATAACTGTTCAGCAAAATATGCCGGTGGTGGCGTGTGTGCTGTTGGAACGGCTCCAGAAACTTTGGGCTCAATGTCCGGATGTTCGGCAGGTTCAATGGGTGGCGCAATAGCAATTATTGATGAAATTGAAAACACTGAATCTCTAAGTGCTATGCGTTCTCTCTATGGTGAAGCTCGTTCAATTGTGAAGATGGCAGCACATGAAGAGATTAAGCAAACAACAACCTTAAGTTACAAAACTTACGAAAACAATCATCTTGAATCATCAACGCATGCCAGCGGTGGTGCAATCTATATTTCTAGTTCAATAACTGTTACAATGAATTCGGTAACATTCACAAACAATCGTGTAACCTCAACAGGCGGTCAAGTGTCAGGTGGTGCAATTTGGTCGCGTTATGCAACATTAAATGTTTGGGGATATTTTAATGGAAACTATGTAACAACAGACTGGAATTCGTCAACTGGATATGCTCGCGGTGGTGCCATTTATATTGCTGATGGGACGTTAAATTTAGATAATGGAATATTTTCCAACAATGTTTCTGCAAACACAACAAGGAATGATGTTGCCTATGGTGGAGCTGTTTACGCTGTTTCACAGTTGAGTGATTACACAACCGCTGTAAATGTTGATCTTACGGACTTTGATTCTAATGGCGTTAAAACAATTTCAGAAACTGAGAGAAAAACAAGTTATGGTGGAGCAATTTGTTTGTATCAAGGGAGTGCGGGATGTCCTACTTTGCACATAGACTCAGAATCTACATGGGCAACTGATAGCGCAGACTTTATAAACAATGTTGCAATCTTAAATGGTGGTGCAATTTACTCAAATGGGAGCATAACAATCCGTGGTGGAAAAACTAACACTAATTTTGGAGAAATCAACTCTACCACTGGTAATCCAGACAAGGGTAATTCGGCACAAAATGGTGGTGCAATCTATTGTGAAGATGCGATTTATTGTTATAGTAAAACGGGCTTTTATGATAACACTGCAACTCAAAACGGTGGCGCAGTGTATGGTTATATTGAATTCAGTGCAGATGAGGCTGAAACAAATTTCTCGTTTGTGGGCAATCAGGCAACATCTTCTTCGGGTGGTGCGATTTATGGCAGTGTGTCACTTTTGAACGGAAAATTAAATTTTGAAGGAAACTCAGCACACACAGGTGGTGCGGTTCGTGCAGAGACTTTTCAAATGAGTGAAGGTCTTAGCAAAACTGCAATCTTGAATTGTGAGGGCAATAGTGCAACTTCTCAAGGAGGAGCTATTTATGCTTCATCAGGAATAAGCATTGGTGGAACATCTGCAACATTTAAAAATAACCATTCAGGATCTCATGGTGGCGCAATTTACGTAACCGCAATTAACTCATCTTCAATTCTTGCAACATTCCAAGGGAATTACACAAGCGCAAAATCTGGACATGGTGGTGCCATATATGTGAGTACAAATTCTGAAGAATTGACTATCTATTCGTCTAATTTCTCAGAAAACTATACATCAGCTGGAACCGCTAATGGTGGTGCAATTGCTGTTGCGGCGGGAAGTGTTTTATTTGGTGGTTCGTCTGCAACTTTCACAAATAATAGCACAAAAGGTGCAACCTCTCATGGTGGTGCCATCTATGTTACATCAAGCGGTAAGATAGACTTTGTAACAAAGAATGTTTTATTTAGTGGAAATAGTGTTCAAGGTAAAGATTCTTATGGTGGTGCAATTTATGTTACAGAAATAAGTGCAGCATCAACCAATATTTGTTCAGTTAATGAGAGTGCTGAAGTTACATTTGATAACAACTCTGCAACAAGTGGCGGAGCAATTCGTGGTGCTGTTAAAATATTGGGTAAAGCAACATTTACATCGAATTCAGCATCTTCAGAAGGTGGAGCAATTCGTGGAGTTGTGACAACGGGTGAAAGTGCAACAGTTAATTTCGGGACTTCAGACACAACAGGTAACTCTGCGGCGAGTGGTGGTGCGATTTATAGTATTGACGCATTAACATTGCATGGTACAACCTTCCAGGGCAACCAAGCAAAATCTGGTGGTGGTGCAGTTTATCACTGGTCAACTGGTGATTTCAATGTTGCAACATCAACATTTAAAAATAATTCGGCAAAATTAGACACAAAATATGGTGTTCGTGGTGGTGCGATCTATTGTTACTATGGAAACACCTTAACAATTGGGGATGATGTAACTTTTGAAGGAAACTCAATTAGTGGTGCTGATGATAGTGATGTTGTTACAAATGCACACGGTGGCGCAATCTACATGAACAACGAAAGTTCATATCTCAAAATCAACGGAACAGGTATTTCATTTAAATCAAACCAGGTATCTTCAAGCACAACTGAAAAAGCAGTTTTAGGTGGTGGTGCGATATATTCTCTTGGCTATATTCTTTTCGACGAATCATGTGAAGTAATATTCAATGGAAATAAAACAATTGCAGGTAGTGCAACGGCAAGTGCTTATGGTGGTGCGATTTACTATGATGGACCAGGAAGCCTATCTGTTAAAGGTGATGTTCAATTTATTGTCAACACTGCTAGCACAAGTTTCTCAGCAGATATCACATCATGCGGTGGTGCTATATATTCAACCAAATCACTTTTTGTTGAGGGTGCTAGTGGAACACCAGTTATATTTACTAACAACACAGCAAACCTTGGTGGAGCTATTTGGGCTGGCGGTTCATTTGTTGATATTGAGTATGCCAATTTTAATGGAAACAAGGCTATGGTAACAGATAGCACAGCAACCGCTCGTGGTGGCGCAATTTACTTAACAAATGGTGCTGACCTTAATGTTTATGGTGCTGTAAATTTCTCACAAAACTTAGCATATAACAGCAAGAGCACAAGTAACGCCCACGGTGGTGCCATTTACGCATATCAATGGGGTGCTTATGTTACAGATATATCACTTAGCGCAATTGTTGGAAATATAAATTTCTCAAATAATGGTTATAGCGGTTCATACAGAACACATTTTGGTGGAGCAATCTATTCAATGTGTAATTTAACTATTACTGCTAATTATCAATATAACATCGCATTCAATGGAAACTCTTCAAGATCAAATGGTGCTGTGATTTATAGCGCATCAACAAATGCTGAACATAAGCTTTTAATTCAGCAAACAGCAACGGGGTTGATAACATTCTCAAACAACTCTGCAACAATGTATAGTGGTGGCGCAATTTATTCAGAAATAATCACCGAGATTGGTGCGGTTAAAGTAAATGGTGTAAGATTCAACACAAACTCTGCTGGTTCGAGTGGTTCGGGTGGTGCAATTTATACAACACAACAACTAACAATCTCTGGACCTGCTGGAGCTGTTAATTTCTCAAATAATGATGCGCTTCGTGGTGGTGCGATTTATGCTAGTGGTGCTCCATTATATATAAGTTCAACAACATTTGATAGCAACAACTCAACGGCGTCTGGTGATGCGTTCGGTGGAGCGATCAATGGTTCATCATATATTGAATTAAAGGATTGTGTATTCACGAATAACTACACAAAATCAACAAAGAGTTCAGCATATGGTGGTGCAATTTATTCAACCGGAGAAATAGTTGTTGATTCATGTTCTTTCTCTGGACACGTTGCAATATCAACTCAAGGTAAGGCAGCAGGTGGTGCAATTTATTCAAACAAAAAAGTTTCGACAACAAGTTGTAGTTTCACAAATAACTCAGCGCTTTCTGATGGAACAGCTTCAGTTAAAGGTGGTGCAATTTTCTCATCTGGTCAACAAGTAACGCTCAGTGGTGAAGACGTTTCATTTGTGAACAACACCGCTTCAAACGTTTCAACAGCAGCTCTTAATTCTCAGGGCGGTGCAATTTACTGCACAAAATTGCAAATAAATTCAGATCCATTATTTGAAGACAATGGAACTGGTCCAGCCGGACACTCACTAGTGACAAAAACATATTCTTGCACAAATGAAGGTGCAGCAGTTTATGCAACAGGAACAGGAACAATTTCTGGTTCTGCTCAATTCATAAACAACTACACAGATTCTGGAGAAAATGCGCAAGTTTATATCACGGGTGAAGTTTTCTTATACGTACTTCCTACATTTGAAAATATAACTGACGATGCGGATTTCTATATTGGTGAAAAATCATATTTCAACGTTAAAAATCCAATGAAAACAACAGTCTATACTGTTCGTAAAGCGAACATTAGTTCATTTATTGGCTCAACAACTCCAGACGGAAGTTACATCTTCAGAGACGATGCTAAAAACGACGGAACTTGTGATTTCAACGTTGTGGTTGGAAATTTTGAAGTTCTAAATATGCCAGAAAACACAGTTCTAGACTACAACAACATAATGCCTTGCTATTGCGTTGTTAAAGGTGAAGAAGTTTATTTAAATAACACTTGGAAAACACTCATAAAAAATAAAGTGGCTAGTTTTAGTAACAATTTGGTGAAATCAATTGAATTTGTTTCAGGCACAACTCTTCCAACAGGGTTCACTGCAAGCAACTATGTTTCAGTTGGTGCATCAAGCGCAACAGACATGACAGAAACAGATGATATTCGTGCTTACTATAGAACTGAAGAGATTAGTGGAACAACTTATTATCATTTGGCATTTGTGTCACCAGCGGGCGGAATGATATATGCTCCATCAATTTCATCTGCTTTATTCAGCGATGTGAATGTGGCTGCGAATCGTTTCACAGCATTGGAAACACTCACCTTTGATAATTTCAACACAAGCAAAGTTGTAACAACAAATAGTATGTTTGCTGGCTGTTCATCGCTCAAGAGTTTAGATATAGGTAGATGGAATATGAGTGCGGTGGTAAACACTGGCTATATGTTCCATAACTGTTCTTCACTTGAAACTTTGAATCTAAGTAAATGGAATATGAGCAACGTTACAAGTATTGCTGACATGTTTTATAATTGCTCATCTCTCACAAGTTTGGATATAGGAAATTGGAACACAAGTGAAGTAACAAACATGTCTTATTTGTTCTATGGTTGCTCATCCCTCACTAGTTTGGATTTAAGCAAATGGAATACAAGCAAAGTAACAAACATGAATGGCGTATTCCAAGGTTGTCAGAAATTAACGATGGCAGGATTTGAAGAATGGGATACTAGCGCCGTTACAAATATGTCATACATGTTCTATCAATGCTATGCTTTAACAAGTTTAGATTTGAGCACATGGGAAACAGGTGCTGCAACAAACATGTCTCACATGATTAGGCATTGCACAGCTCTCACTACTCTTAATGTCACAGGTTGGGACACATCTTCAGTTACAGACATGCAGTTTATGTTCCAATATTCTCCAAAACTTACAACAATCATTGGAATAGAGGGCTGGGATGTTGCTAGTGTTATAGATATGCAATATATGTTCCACAATTGCACTTCTCTCACAAGTTTAGATATAGGAAATTGGCACACAAGCAGTGTGGAAGATGTGACAAGCATGTTTCAAGGTTGTTCTTCTCTCACTGGATTATTCTTAACTGAATGGGACACAAGTTATGTGCTGAGCTTTACTAACATGTTTGCTGGTTGTTCAGCTCTTGAAGATTTAAGTATTTCTAGTTTCTATTTGGCTAATGCTTATGAAGCTGATGGAATGTTAAACTTTGGTGAAGGAAACTTAATTAACGAAATTAATTTGCCATCGTCTATTGGTGATTTCACATTGCAAATTGTTTCTGGCTCAAAATTTGTTGCTGACGGAAATGATCTTGTTGACAAAAACGACATAACTTTAGACTATAATGAAACAACACTTATTAGAGTTAACACTGTAACAGCCTATGCAAACGGCGGAAGCTTCTCAGAATCTGAAGGCTGGAGCATTAATGGCGTTACTGCGGTAAACAACATTCCGTATGATATGGGTATAGAATATCCAACAGTAACCAAAGAAGGCTGCGAATTAATCGGCTGGTTTGATTCGCCTGAAGGTGGAAACATTGTTGAAGAATTCGTCACATTGGATGGTGATGTTGAAATGTTTGCTCAATGGGAAGAGGTTGGT
>JAZQYA010000023.1:0-17550 GCA_045633245.1 Candidatus Onthoplasma sp. | reverse complement strand
GCAAGAACTTTAATTGTATTTGCATTGAGCAACAATGAGTCATTGTCTGAAAGTGACGCATAAACGCTTGCGCTTTCAATTGTAACTTCATTAACATAATGACTACCTTCAAATGCATCCGCTGCAATTGTTTCAACACTTGCTGGGATAACAATTGATGTTAACTTTTCACAATTTGCAAATGCTAACGATCTAATCTCTTTCACTGTATTTGCAATTTCAACTGATGTTATTTTTGAATTATCTTCGAATGCAGAAGCTCTAATAACTTCAACAGGTCTATTGTAAACTTTGCTTGGAATGATAACACCTGTTTGATTTCCATCACTTAACACAACTTCACAAATTTCATCATTGTCAGATGGAATTTCGAATGTTAATCCATAAGCATAAACAGATTTTGCAGAAATTGAAACTTTTTCTGAAACAATAATTTCTATTTCTTCCTTTGGTTCAAGCACGTATGATTGTTCTGTTTCACCATGCTTGATCACAAAACTTTCCATAACGTAACCAAACGGAGCCTCATAAGAAATCTTCAATTTTTCTTCATTATGAATTAAATCAGTATTATAAATTGGTTGCCAGTCGCCATTTTTATAAACCTCAATGGTAACTGTGGTATTTAAAGCATTAACGAACAATTGATAAGCCAAAGTGTAACGATAATAGTTACCAACTTCAGATTTAACGTATTTACCACCATTAAGGTATGAATTGGTTGCGTTGTCAATAACTTTCAACACATCAACATTATCAGCATAAAGCAACAAGCCACCAATATGTTCTTCGCTTGCATCAGTTGCCGCACCATAAATTGCCGAACTGAGAATAGTTGCTGTTGTAATTCCTTCACAGCCGTTAAACGCACCTGTTCCAATTGATGCAACACCAGATGGAATTGTGATCGTTGTTAAACCTGAACAATTCTTAAGCGCATATTCACCAATTGTTTTAAGTGTGCTTGGAATTGTTAAACTTGTTATGCTTGAACAATCAGCAAGAGCATACGCTCCAAGAGATGTTAATCCATTTTGCAAACTGATAATTGACAAATTAGAACATCTGCTAAATGCATAATCTCCAATTGTTTGCACTGAGGCAGGAATTGTAACTTCACTTAAGTTTCCACATCCCAAGAATGCTTCAGCGGCAATTTCAGTAACGCCGTTTGGTATACTGATAGAACTTAATCCCGAACAGCCATAGAAAATACCTTGACTAAGTTTGGTCACATTTGCTGGAATAGCAATTTCAGTTAATCTTAAACAGCCACGGAATGCATAATCACCAATTGAGGTGACAGTTCCTGGAAGATTTATTGTTGTCAAGTTAACACAACCATCAAACATATTATTTTTAATTGCAGCCAACTTACTTCCATCTTGGAATTCAACACTTTCCAGAGCAGTACATCCCGCAAACACTGAACCCATTGATCCAGATTCCAAATCACCCAACATTGTAACACTTGCTGGAATGACAATTTCTGTTAAAGCATAACAGTTTTGGAACGCATATTCTTCAATATATGTAACACCAGAAGGAAGTTCAACTCCATATAGTTGGGTACAATTCGTGAACGCATAATCTCGAATTGTGTGGAGTTGCGCTGGTAATGTCACATTTTGTAATTTTCCACAATTTGCAAATGCAGAAGTTCCAATTGATTGAACACTATCACAAATATCCACATCTACAAGATTTGTGCTACCTTCAAAAGCTCTATCGCCAATGATAGTAACAGGTCTGTTATAAACCATGCTTGGAATAATAACTTCATCATATTCATCATTAAAAGCTGTAACTGTACAGAAATCTTCACTCATTTCAAAAGTTAAACCATAAGCCTCAACTTCTGTGTATTGAATTTTCACTTCTTCTTGAACTGTAATTTCAATGTAATCTTCCGCTTTTTCAAGAACATTTTCTTGTCCGTTTACAATAAAGCTTTCCATTACGCAGTCATTCGTTTCTGTGTAAACCACTTTGATTACTTCATCTGCGTAAACTTTGTCTCCATTTTCTAGAGTTTCAGTTCCACCATCTCTCACAACTTCAATTTTAACATTTCTTGTTGGAGCTTCAATTATGCAGTAATCTCTTTCATGTGGAATGAATTGTGCAGTGTAGGTAACATTTCCTGTTGCTGCAGAAGGAGTCACATTCCAACCTGTCCATTCATAATCATAATTATATGTGCTGGCTTTTGCTGGATCTGTTTGAGAATATTTTGGCACCTCACCATGCTCCACAGTTGTGGTTATTGAATTACCTTCAACCACCCAAGTTACTGTGTATTTATTTAAACTAACATTATAAATCTCAATTTCAATATGGCTTTGAACTAAAACTGTATATTGTCCATCGACAGCATCTAATTGCTTTGTTTCGTTGGTTACAGAATCACGAACCACAACTAAAATTGAAGAAGCGCATTGATCATAACCCTCTTTAAGTTCAATTGCGAAGCTTATGCTTTGATCATGCTCTATTTTTTCTGTTCTTCCCGTTATTGCAAATCCATCACTCATAACCCTATAAGCACCATCATCGTGAGATGGGAACGCAACATCATAAATATTAATTTCAACACCATCAATGGTGATTTCCGAATTTTTTGATGGTTTGAATGCGAAATATCCTGAACCATCTGGGGAAATTTCACTATCATTAACTCTTACTTCTAAATTTTTAAGATTATATCCAAATTTATTTTGAACTTTAAATTTAAATTCTTGATCAAAATTAAGTTCGGTTTGATTGAATGTAATAGGAACCCCATTCACATCCAACAATTCATATTCAGCACCAGAAGGAAGTGTAATTGTAAATCTATCCTTACGAACATTATCAACTTCAATAATTGTGTCACCTATTACAGTGAAAGTGTAGTATCCTTCTTTGTTTAGGGTTACAATATTTCCGTTAACCTTAACCTCAACTTCTTTCAATTCAAAACATTGATCGTACCCATCTTGTGGGGCAATTGTGAATTTACACACTTTGCCGTGGGTAAACTCAGCAAAGTCAGAAGAAACAATTTCGTATCCAACCCCGCTCAAGCCTTTTATAGAATAAGTGTTAATGCTTTCGCCAGAAACGGCAATGTCCACATCTTCTTTAACAGAATCTATTCTGAAATAATACACAAGATTATTTTCTTCATCTGTTTCCACTTCTTTGTATACATTCAACTCTGTTCCATCTGCTGTTACAGTAATTCCACCTTGAGAATATTTTTCAAGAAGAACCACCTTAAACTCAATCGGATCGCCGTGACGAACATTGTTGAAATCCATCCCTTCTCCCGCAATAATTTCATATGCCTCATTTGTTGGAACAATAATTTCATAGGTGTTGAATTCAACATTTTCAACGGCAACAATTTTATCTTCTGTGATATTTTCAATCTGATAGAAATATTCACCTTTATTAATTTGGTAAGGTTCAACTTTCACACCATTAACTTTCACAGCGAATATACTGTTTGAATATGGCTCATCAAGTTTAACACTAAATTTGTATGTTTCACCCCACTTGCTGTTTCCTTCAATGGTTTTTATTTCACAACCCTCAACCGTTGGCAATTCAACTTCATAAGTATTAACTTCAACACCCCTAACAATCACTTGAATATCTTTTGAAATTGATTGAATCGTGTAGAATCCAAACCCATCCTTAGTTAATTGGATCTCATCATTTCCATTCATATCACACGCAACAACGGTCAAATTACTTTTACTATACTTATCAGCTAACAACACTTGAAATTCAAATTTACTACCATGTTGAATGTTTGTGGAATTACCGCCTTGAGATATTTTAAATGCTTTTTCCTTTGCTCCACCATCTAAAGATACCTCCCCTGATGGCAAAGTAACATCATATGTGTTAATCACCGGATCTTCAAGCCTAATATTTAAATCGCCTTTAACTTCTTCAATTGTATAGGTGTATATTATTCTACCATTTTCATCTTCTTTAGTTGTAACACTCCATTCACCACTCAACTCTTTGTCATTAATTAAAACTTTTATTCCGCATTTATTGTGACTATTTTGATAGTCGTCTGTACTATCTTTTTTATATTGAACTGTGAACACAAAGTCTTCACCATGAGGAATTGCATTCACGTCACCAACCTTGTTTATAATATAGTAATCGCTATCTTCAAAAGAAAAACCATATGAAATTTCTTCATATTTTAGATAAACTTTAGTGTCCTTGGTGATTTTATCTGTGTCAGCAAAAGGAATAGTAAGGTCCGGATCTTTATACACCCCCTCCAATCTTTTACCAGACATAATGTTTAGTTGACTTTTAAGCGTTGCAATAGTTGCACCACGTTTAAGGGTTATTGTGTAAGCTTGGAAACCTTCAGCTTCAGATTCTATGCGAATTTCATATTCCTTATTGTTGTTGTAATAAACCACTCCAGCCGCACCAACAACAGCGGCAACGCCAGCACCCAAAACAGCAACCACCGCACCAGCAACTTTTTTTGCTGGAGATTTTGGTGTGGTTTTAGGAGAATTGCTTGCACGTCTAGTTGGCAAATCAACAACTTCAATAACATCATTTCTGTTTTGACTAATACGAGATGATCCTCTTGATGGGCCATGAGCTCCTTGACCTCTCACAGATGGTCCAGACACGTTTCTTAAAACCCTATTTTGATTATTTGCCACTGATCTAACTGGTTTTCTCATTTCATTTCCACTTCGATTTGCAACAGGATTTGTTGGTTTGTTAGATTTAACATTTCTACCAACTCCTTGAGATTTTAAATTTGCACCATTTGGTCTTCCATTGTTTAATTGTGTAAAAGATTTTGTTGCCATTTTTATACTTCTCCTTTAAGCTTTGCAAAACACTAGAGTGTTCCACAATATATCTAACAATAGTTTAACACCTTTATAAAATAATATCAAACAAATTCAACAGATTTTAACAAAATAATTAAATATTTTTAGGCAATAAATGCCCAATTTTTTTATATGAAAAAAGTCCTGAATAAATCAAGACTTTTTCAATAAACCACTTTTGTTTTTTTGTAACCACAAATTTAAGTTTTTATTAAATTATTATGAATTAAATAGCCTTAGCAACAACCATCTTTTCTGTCGTGTCCACAGCCACAACCACAAAGTAAAAGCAAGATAATTATTAATAAGCATGGATCAATTCTGCAACCACAATTGCAAAGGATTAAAATCAAGATTATAATCCAAGTGCAGTCTCCACAACCAGTGTCACGACCACATCCGCAATCATTGCCTCCGAAAAATTTATTGAACATAGTTCCTCCTAAATAGTTATGTAAAACAAAAGTTCATCTTTGGCGCCTAAAATGTCTTTTGTATACTACATATTACGTTCAAAATAAAAAAAAGTTACGGATTAAATAATATTTCCGTAAACTTTAATATATTCAACACTAAAACTAAATAGAACCAAACATATTTCCAAATTTAACAATATCGTATCTAGCGTTTAGTAATTTGTTGATGTTATATTCATCTCCAATCAATTCAATTGTTTGTTTTTCTCCATGATATCGATCAATAAGTTTTACTGAATTTTCAACACAATCAAAATAAGCATCAGCCAAATCTGAATCAAAATATTTAAAAGAAAAAACATTTTTACTGCAACACAATGCCGCAAAAAACAATTTGTTCATTTCTCTTTCTATGAGCATCCCATCTTCTATATATCGATCATAAATAACATCTTCACAATATTCTAAAATTCCAGGATATTTCTTCACCATTTTCATAATAAATTCAGCATCAGTTCTAAGCCTATAACTCGCATGTTGAAATTCTTCACATTCGTTTCCCGCAACAAAAGCTTCAACAAAAGTTTCATCATCTCCATAGCGATCTTTCCATTCTTTTAATTTTATTTTACCCTTTAGTGCCAAATTCAATCTAATTTTGTCAAACAATTTCATAGACCCTCCAAGTTATCCAAATAATAAACCCATTTATTTTTTTTGTCAATACGGAAAATAGTTTTTAAAGAATTTATTTAAAAATATTTTAAATCATTTGCCAAAAATCAACTAATCACATATAATAATGGCATGAAATATTTAGAAAAATTAAAAAGATACAACCAAACACATTTATTAAAATTCGAACCAGAATTAACAGAAAATCAAAAAAAGGAATTACACCAACAAATTGAAAAATTAGATTTTTCTTATCTTGATGAGCTAAACTCTCAAGCAAAAACACAACAAAACTCCACCATTTCACCAATAGAAGCCCTAACAATTGATGAAATCAACAAAAAAAGAGAAGAGTTTCAAGAGGTTGGCATCAAAGCTTTAAGGAATTATGAAGTTGGCGCATTAATTCTTGCCGGCGGTATGGGAACTCGTTTGGGATCAGACAATCCAAAAGGCATGTATAATATTGGAAAAACTAAAGATGTTTTTATTTTCCAAAGATTAATTGAAAATCTTATGGATGTTGTTAATTTCACAGGAACATATGTTCCATTGTTCATAATGACAAGTGAAAAGAACGATCAAATCACCAGAAAATTCTTGGAAGAAAAAAATTATTTTGGTTACAATAAAGATTTTATTCGTTTCTTCGTTCAAGATATGGCTCCTTGCGTTGACCTTGACGGCAAAATATTGCTTGAAAGCAAAAACAGAATTGCAACCAGCCCAAATGGCAATGGTGGTTGGTTCACTTCTCTACTTAATGACAAAAGTTCAAAACAAATGCTTGAAGATTACAATATTAAATGGTTAAACATTTTCAATGTTGATAACGTTCTTCAAAAAATGGCAGACCCTGTGTTTGTTGGTGCAACAATTCTTAGCGGTTATGAAATGGCCTCAAAAGTTATAAGAAAAGCCGACCCATACGAAAAAGTTGGAGTTATGTGCAACAAAAATGGTCACCCATCAGTTGTTGAATATATCGACCTTCCTGAACATATGGCACTTCTCACCAACAACAAAGGCGAAAGAATTTATGATTTTGGCGCTTTCATGAATTATTTATTTAGCGTTGAAATGTTAAATAGAATTAGAAATGAAAAACTACCTATTCACGTTGTAACAAAAAAAGTTGAACATATTGATGATAATGGAAACTTAATCAAACCGGAAACGCCAAATGCTCACAAATTTGAAATGCTTTGTGTTGACATGGTTGAGCACTCTAAATCTTGTCTTGTTTTTGAGTGTGTAAGAGAAAAAGAATTTGCCCCAATCAAAAACAAAACCGGTGTTGATAGCGTTGAAAGCGCACAAGCATTGCTTGAACACAACGGTTATACATTATGATAAATTTGTTTTGTTGATTACACAATTAACAAAAAAACGACTACAATTTGTAGCCGTTTTTTGTTTTATCTGTAAACTGGAAATTGTTCAATTTTGTTTCTAATCATTTGTTTGAGTTGAACAATGTTTTGTCCTTTCTTTGCTGAAATGTAGCAGGTATCATAAGGATAACTTACCAATTCTTTAACATCTTCTTCTGTCATTTTATCAACTTTATTATAAACCAAAATAACACGATTAGGGTCAACACCAAGTCGGTCAAATTCCCTTTGAACAACTTCAATTTGTTCATACTTATGTTTATCGTTTGCGTCAACCACTAAAAGCAACACATTTGCGTCCAATGTTTCTTCCAATGTTGCACTAAAAGCATACATAAGTTCGTGCGGAAGATGTGACACAAATCCAACAGTATCCACAACAACATATTCAACACCATCATCCCAAACTTTTTTTGTTAAAACATCAAGTGTTGCAAACAGTCTATCATCAGCATAAGTTTCAGCTTTTGCAATTGTGTTCATAAGTGTTGATTTTCCAGCATTTGTGTATCCAACAAGCGCAACTGAATTCATGCGTGATAATCTTTGTTTTCTTGTTGTTTGCCTGTGCTTATGAATTTCTTTAATTTCTTTTTCAAGCCTATTGATATCTTCTTGAACTTTACGTCTATCCAACTCTAATTTGGTTTCCCCAGGACCTTTTGTTCCAACTCCACGAGCAGACTTTTCACTGTTCATATTAAGCGTTGCAAGACGTGGCAAAGTATATTTAAGTTGAGCTAGTTCAACTTGAAGTTTTCCCTCACCAGATTTAGCACGCCCTGCAAAAATGTCAAGAATAAGCATTGTTCTGTCAATGGTTTTAACACCAACAATTTCTCCAAGGTTTCTGAGTTGTGAGCCTGTTAGAGGGCAGTCAAAAATTACAACTTCAGCACCGAGCTGAGCCACCTCATCACGAATTTGTTCAACCTTACCAATTCCCATATAAGTTCTTGCATTAATTTCCTTTGGTTGGAACACGTTGATTTTAACAATATCAAGCAAAGCACTTTCCGCCAATTGCTCTAATTCTTTTGCACGATATTCACTGTCTTCCATGCTAACATACGGGCACACTAAATACGCTTTTTCTTTTTTAATTTCTTCTTTAAAATTTTTCATACTTTTCTCCTTTTTGCATTGTTGTAACTTGTTACAAACAAGACAACAAGAGAATATATATCTAGCACTTGTGATAGATATATTTTATCTCCTTTATGTTTAATTTAGGCATAAAGGAAATTGTTCGCAACATGAACATTGTAAACATATTCCTCTAACAAAAAGCAAGTTCAAACCGCCTATTATTTTGAACAATGCTTACAACTTTTGTCCATGCCGCTCACCTCCATTAAATTTTATGTTATCAAAGTTTAATTTTATTGTCAATATTTTGAAATGAAAAAACTGACCGTCTGGCCAGTCATAAATTTAAACACCCCATGTCTGTTTGTTATATTCGTATATAGCATCTTGTCTTCTATTTTCAGCTTCTTTTTCTTTGTAATAAGCTTCTTGCTTTCTATCATAATCATCATATGAGTTGGCATAATCATAAGCTTTCTTATATTCACACACTGCTTCCAAATACCATTTCTTTGCATCAGCATAATATTTTTGACTCATATAGTTATCTCCCCTTCTCATACAGTCATCACCAGATCTCATATAACTTTCAAATCCAGACATTTGTTGCCAATCCATTCTCATTTCACACCTCCCATGAATTAATGAATTTTTAACATAAATACCAAATCTTGTCAACACTCATTCCAATATTTTACCTTCATAAACTTGCAAAAAATGAAGAAATTTGTTAATATGCACATATGCGAATTTGTAATTTAGCGAGTGGTAGCAGTGGCAACTGCACTTATATTGAAACAGAATCCACAAAAATTCTTATTGATTGTGGAAAACCTTTTTCATACGTTTTCAATGCTCTAAACGAACTTAAGGTTGATCCACAAACAATTGATGCAATTCTTATCACACACGAACACAGTGACCACATAAAAGGAATTCAGCAATTTGCCAAAACTTACAACACAAAAATTTATGCACATATGTACTTATCTGAGATTGTAAGAAATCAAATTCATGTTAACCCTGAACTTTTTAATTTCTTTGATAGTGATTTTGATATCGGCGTTTTGCATATAACACCATTTCACCTTCCTCACGATAGTAAATATTGCGTAGGATATAGAGTTAATGAAGAAGATGCAGTTATGAGCATATGTACAGACTTAGGCTCGTTTAGTGATGAAACTTTTGAAATAATTAAATCCAGCGCATTAGTATATTTAGAAGCTAATTACGACCCACAAATGCTAATGAGCTATCCAGGCTATCCACCATTCCTAAAAAAAAGAATAAATGGTCCCAATGGTCACTTATCCAACTTAAATTGTGCTAAGGCAATTGAAAAATTAGTTCACAGCGGAACAAGACTTGTCGTTCTAAGTCACATAAGCGAACATAGTAACACAACAAACCTTGCAGTGAGTACAATAGCCAACTACCTAGAAAGCAAAAACATAATTCCAAATGTTAACGTCCGCCTAGACATCGCCCATCATGAGCAAAGGGGAACAATTTTTAGACTTACACCAACTAGTAAAAAGTAAATCTATTTTGATAAAAATGTGCAATATCTTTTAGGGTTCCCACCGAAACTTGGTTTAGGAAGGGAAAAGCAGCAAAAAATAAAAAAGTCGCACACAGCGACTTTTTTAAATTGTACTTTCTTGGTTGAGTTCTCTCAAATAATCTTGATACACTTTCGTTATTTTATCTTTTTTATATAAACCAAATGAATTAATAAGTTCAACACATTCATTTTCATTTAAAATGATTTTAAATATTATATCATTTTGAGATTTAGCTTTGCAATAAACAGCAATTAAACCATTTTCAATATCTGCTAATATAAATTTGCAACCAATGCTTTCAATCATTTCTTTAAAAGATTTTTCTTTAATCAATTTTTCCATAATTACATTATAACATATAGTCTAAATTTGTCAACTTTAAATGTTTATATAATACTAAAAGAAACGCACAATGCGACTGTTTCTAATTAATACTAAAATCAATTCTATAATACCCTTGACCCATTTTGCAAAGTGGGCAAGTTTTTGGTGCACATCTGTTCATTATGATAGTTCCGCATTCATCACATTTGAACGCATGTTCATCTGAGCATTTATACAAACAATCACAACTCAAACTTTCGTGAAGTTTTTTGAGTGTCCTCTCATGAGTTCTCTCCACTTTACTCACCATATCAAAAAGTTCCGCCACCTCATCAAAACCCTCATCTCTTGCAACATCTGCAAAGGTTGGATAAATGGATTCGGCACTCATTCTTTCGTTTTCTGCTTCCTGACTTAAAACATCAAGTAGTTTTCCGCTTCTAAACGGATAACCTGCGCAAATTTCAATGTTTTGAGTTTGATTTCCACCAAGTTCAACAATCTTATTAAAGAATTGTTGCGCATGCGCCATTTCGTTATGAGCAAGGGTTCTAATAAGCATACTCATATATTGATAACCTTCTTGCTGAGCCATTTTTGCCATAAATTGATATCTTGCCCCTTCTTGACATTCAGCAGCGAAAGAGCGTGCCAAATTTTCTTTTGTTTTGCTTTCTTGAAAATTCATAATTTCACCTCAAAATTAGTTTTTCCAAGAGAACAAATTATATACTATAACAACACAAAAAACAGGAGAAATTTGCTCCTGTTTTTAATTTTTATTTCATTCTAATGTTTTTACCCATCATAATTCTTTTACGAGACTTTTTAATTTTAATTCCGATACCAATACTTATTCCAAGTAGAACAACCGAACCACCACCTGCAGCAATATAAATATAGTAAGGTCTTATATCGGCATCTTTTTTAATAATATTAGATTTAAGTTCTATTGCACCAGCTCTATACACTGCATATATTTCACAAGGATCGCTAATTTCTAAGATAATTTCAGTTCCTGTTCCAAGCAATTCATCATCACTGCCAATACCACCAGTGCTCTTATACCAGAAAATTCTACCTGTGTCCGCATGAGTTAAATCAGTGTCCAAAACCGCAAATTTTTGTTTAAACAAACCATAATTGTCAACTCCAATTTTTAAAGATTGTAAGTCTTGATAAATCATAATATCAATCTTATTTGACACAACACCATCAACTTCACAATGTACTGTTGTTTTTCCAAAATTTCTAGTTTCCGTTCTAAACATAAAGTTATACAAATATTCGCCTTCTTGTTCAACACCATCAATGAACCATTTAATATCACCTTCTGTGATATCAATTGAAAATCCTATATTTTGAAGATTTCCAGAATATTGATTTTTTAAATTATCATCACAAACAATTTGTGTCCATCTTGCATACAATGTTAAATCGGAAGTTATTGTATCATTATAAAAATCCCATTGATTTGTCAACTCTTCATCTGTATACCAACCATCAAATATAAAATCATATTTTGTTGGATTTTCCGGCTTAGGTAATAGCTCTAATTTTTGAACATCTATCGCATTAACAGAACTTCCACCATTAGATTCAAATCGGATTGTATATAATATTGGAGCCCAATGAGCATAAAGCGTCACGTCTTCATTAACAGTTCTATATAAGTTATTCACGCAAAGCCCATTCTCATTAACATATTGTTGCCCTTCTCCATCTGGTTCAGTGTAATAACCCTTAAAAATCCAAGCCTCTTTGGTTGGTGTTGTTATTTTACTCTCCACAAGTCCTTCTGTACATTCAGCATTTGTGTAGTAATAAATTCCCCTATCAAAATATTCAAAAATGTACCAATAATTAGCTGTTCCTGCCGTTGTGGCACCTTGATTATCTAATGTAACTTTATTAATTGGAATTTCCCATTTTGCATAAAGGGTTACAGGTTCTGACGGAAGAACATCTGAATCAAAATTCCATTCGTTTTGATAAGTTTCATCTTTAAACCAACCAACAAGCCTATATCCACTCATTTTTGGATCTGCCGGTTTGCTGATTTGCTTTCCTACTTCACCAACATCACCAATATAGTCACAATCACCACCATTAGAATCAAACTTTACCAAACCATATTTTGACTTTATTTGTTCATAAATAATCCCTTGTCCTTTTCTGGTTGGGTGAGGATCACATGCTCTTGCAATTTCATCTTCAACACTAACACCACCATATTCTAAAAAATTGGTATAATAAACAACCGCCAATTCAAAAAGCATTTGATATTCTTCTTCTTCTGTTGGATTATTGAATCTACCCGCTAGCAAAAACTCAACGCCCTTCCAAACAACTTTATCATATGCATATTTATCGGCAGCATCCCAGTCTGCACCTGCAGCAGCAGTTAAAATAGAATCAATAAAACCATTTTCTTGACCAAACCATGCATTCACAGCACCAATATCATTTCTAGATCCTGAAGGTCCACCCCTAAACAAATCAGGATTACTTAGCGGAATGTTGCCAAACACATTATAGATATCAACCATACTAAAGTTGTTGTTATTAAGTTTGTTGATTTCATTTTTTATGATTCCACATAAACTAGCATCTGCCGAAATGTTTATATTGTGCCCTTCAACTACTGTAGACCCTCCGGCCAAATATATTCCAGCAACTTCCCCAATTATATTAATTCGATTCACATCTAATAAATGTTGAAGAAGTACACTTTCGTTAAATCCAATTGGAATTTGTAGGTCTTCTCGCCATTGTTGTTTAAGTAACGCTATTGCCTGGTCCTCAGTCCATTTTTCAATTTCAGGTCCCAAATCACCTCTAATATTATACCTTACTATATCTTCCACATCCAAGGTAAAAAGCTCAATAAAAGCATCCTTAAACCCAAAGCCTCTATATGGATTATATGGCATAACAAAAGAAACTTGAGCTTTAGAGTTAAGCTCTTCCAACTTTGCCAAAAGTTGTGGGAAATTAGCCCTTGCTTGATTAAGCCCAGCATCCATTTCATCCAATTTTTGTTGAACAGAAACCGTAGGATTTGCTTGAACAAAACCCATAATATCGTTAACTCCTGGAGCAAGAACATTGTTTGCACCAATACTAATTGTTATTATGTCTGCATTTTGGATAGATGATATGACATTTCCATCAGCATATGGTCCTTCCAACCTGCTCAACAACCATTCGATCGTTGCACCTGTTTTAGCATAACTTGTTTTGTTAACATTGTTCACACCATAAGTTTCAACCAAATCGTTATACACTTTATATGAATAACTTTCCTCTAACATTGGCGTACTACTCGCACCGTTTCCATATTCTTTGGCTTCACTGTGATCTGTCAATCTATAACCGGCAGCAATGCTATCACCCAACGAAACATAATTTATCTTTTTTGTTGTGTTAGCCGCTTCAACGCCAATATTAGCCAATTCTTCTTTGTTTGCAATATTGTCACCAATCGCAAAACAGCTCACGAAGCTTAATGCTCCTAAAAATACCCCTAAAATAAAAACTAATAACTTTTTCATGCTTTTATTTTAACACATACAAAATGAAATTACAAAAGATTTAATTAATTTTTCAAATTTTTTATTAAAATAAAAAACAATGTCTGATTGCATCAGACATTATCGTGGTAGGAATGAGTGGACTCGAACCACCGACCCCCACCTTATCAGGGTGGTGCTCTAACCTGCTGAGCTACACTCCTATATTTTTTCCTTCAAAATATTCATTTTGTGGAAGCTATAAATTCAGCACATAGTGCATGGTGGAGAATACCGGGCTCGAACCGGTGACCTCCTGCTTGCAAGGCAGGCGCTCTAGCCAACTGAGCTAATCCCCCACGGATCACATTTTTACAAATGCTCTTTTATATTAACAAGTTTATTTATGTTTGTCAATAAATTTTCACAAAATTTTTAAATTTTTTAAAATTTGTTAAAAAAAGAAAAAGAGACTTAATTTTTGTCCTTTTTCTTTTTGTTCTTCTGTTTCTTTTTTAACTCTTCCTGTTCTTTCATAAGGTTGCGTTTGTGCCTATCTATTGATTTTAAGCGTTTCCTAATTGTTTCGCTCCTATTTTCAATTTTTTGTTTTTCCGATAAATAATGTTGAGCAATTTTCTTTGCATTGACATTTTCTTTAAACATATTTTCACATTCTCTATTTAACTTGAGCAGATCTTTGTTTGTTTTAAGAATTAATTTTTGACGCAAATAATATTTTTTAACCGCATATGGAGCGATACCATCTTTCCAAAGCAGTTTTATATATTCCTCTCTGTTTTCTTCAGTAGATTGTGCCAAAATTTTATATTTAACCTTATTGCTCATTTGATAACCAACTTTGTTTTTAACGCAGATTTCATCAGTGATTTTACGTTTTTCTTCAACGCAGTCAAGTTCAAGTTTTGCAATTTGGATATTTTTCAAAAAACTTAAAATCAAAATAAACAATAAAATCAAAACAGGAACAGCCATTATCCAAATTCCCTGAGGTTTAGAAGCAAAATCAACCAAACCAATAACACTTTTTGCAACAACGCCTTCATCTTGAATTCCAACAATATAATCCTCATGAATCCACCAAGTGTCATCTGAAGCGTTTGAAGAGCCATAAGTTTTAAACCATCTATCACCATTTTGATCTTCATAAATCTCGCGAATATGGTGGAAAACGAGTTTTGATTTGGATTTGGTTGCTTGTTCTATTTCATCGCTTTGAAAACCAAACAATTGAATAAAGCTTAGGGAATATTTAGTTTTTGACTTTTCATGTGAAACATTTGTGGCTTCGCTAACATTAAAAGTTTTTGAACTTTTCCAATAAACATAAAATGAAATTTTATCATTCACGTTGAGCGTGTCCGTGTCAACGCTATGAATAATAACAATATCTCCAATTTCATAACCACTAGCAACCATACTTTTGCTAGAAACAACAAGGTTTGTGTATCCAGCAAAATTTGGCATATATCCATTGAGCGTGGTGTTAATTGTTGAAAAACAAACAACAAAGCCAACCAACAACATCAAAACACAAACCACATCAAAAACAATAGAAAGAACCTTTTGACTGGTTTTTTTCTTTCCTAAAAATCTATTATTAATCTTTCTTTGTTTGTTGTACTTATCATGAAGTTCCTTTGCCGTCTTATTTAACAATTCTTTAACGCTTGGATCTTCAAATTCAACAATATCAATTTCCTTATTCATTTGTTTCACCAACGCATTCAAATGTTAGTTCAAGAGAACCATTTAAAATTGCATCACAACTTGGTTGATCAACAAAAACAACAACTTTAATATTAATAATTTCCTTTGTTTGAACAACAAATTCCGCTTTTGTTAATTCGCCACAATAATTATCATTAGCATAATATTCAACAATAATGTTTTCAATCATGTTTTCTTTTAAATTCAAAGCGAAATTGCAATTTGATGAATATATGTTCATAATTTCATAATTAATTTCCAACTTTGATTTTCTTTGCAATTCAATGTCAATATTACTAAAATCAATAACTGAACTATCCAAATTTGAAACCCCGTGAATATCAGAACTTATCAATTCTTTTCCTTCTCCATTAACAAGAACGACATCACATTGAACTCTTGCAATTTGTTCACTAGCATAAACAACAGGTTTGTTAAAAACATTCAAAAAAAACAAAACCATTAGCACTAACATTAATAATAGTGCAATGGTATGTTTTTTAAATATTTTTGTTAAAATAAAATTCTTATCGTTCATTTATTCCCAAACCTTAAAAATATTAAACAATGTTAAGATCCCACCTAAAAGTTCCTGTGAAATTTGCAGCGATTGATTTATTTGCAATAGAAATTTTTAATCTAAATTCAACAACTTCTCCAGTTCTAACAGTGAAATATGTTAGCGGAGTTAAAGTTTGTGTTGAAAAATTAGGGTCTGTTTGTCCATTAATTTTCGCTTCCAAATGCATATTCTCAATTATTCCATTTGCAACGCCCGAAGCATCAGTGAATGAGAGTGATGCAGTGTAATCATCAATATCAGATCCATTATAAAATGAGAAAATAAAGATCATGTATTCATTGCTTTTTAAATCTTTGCTACCAATATCTTCAAGTTCACCTTCAACTCCATCACCATCAAATGCAACTCTGCCCAAATTTTTATTTTGTGCAGGATCTAGCATTTCATATCTTGCATCGACATATCCCACAACATTCATGTTTGCTGTGTAAATGATATTTACTCTACTTTTAATTGTGACTTCTTGCGCAGCAAAAACAGCTGCTGCAGCAATAACAGCACCCAAAACCAAAATTGCCAATGAACATATCGCAACAACAACTTTTTTCTTTGAACTCATTATCCCGGCAACTCCCTTATATGTTTATATATTAACCTAATTAAATCAAAATAGCAAACAAAAATATATTAAAATATAAAATTTAATGATAAACAATTAAAGGCAACTTATGAATTTTTATTAAAAAAACCACTCTTTTATAGAATGGTTTTTGTTTATTAAAACTCACTTAAAATATTAAGCCAACACCCATGCGAATGTACCTTTGATGTGCGCATCGTTAGAAATAGTTGTAATTGTATATCTAATTGTGTATGTTACGGCATCTGTAGTGTTTCCAGGAACAGTGAAAGACACATCTGACCCTCCCACCATTGTATCTGGTTTTGTTGGATAAGTTATACCAAAATTTTCAACATCGTTTGGAAGTGTTAATGTAGCAGTGTACTCTGCATCTCCATCATTTGTGAATGTAAAAATAAAATCAATATAGTTGTTTTCGCTTGTTAAACCACTAATAGTTAAACCACTTTCTCCGGTCATACTTTGTGTTGCTTCAGCACCTGTTTCAGTACCATAAAAAGTAATCATACCATTATCATCGCCACCCATTTTGGTTCTTGTACCATTTGCAACTTGATAATGTGCTGTAACTTTTGCTGCAACTTCATTTGATGTATATTGAACATTAATTGTACTGTTAATTGTAACACTTTGAGCAGCTAAAACTGCAACAACACTAACAATTGTTGCAACAACAACAAGAGCAAAAGCACAAATTGCAATAATCATTTTCTTTTTTGAACTCATTTATTATTTTCTCCTTTAATTTATTAATTTTAACATTTTTTGGAATTTAAATATAAATTAATTTTCCATTTGTTAACCCTA
>JAZQYA010000022.1:0-7678 GCA_045633245.1 Candidatus Onthoplasma sp. | reverse complement strand
GTTTGTGCAAAATCAACTTTATTAGGAATTCAACACAAAGCAACAAAAACTTTAACATTTGCAATCGGAAGTGTTTGGGAATCTAATGCTGGAATTAGTTTGAAATTCCTTAACAATTTATTTGCTTAATTTAAAGAAAAAACGGAATGTAAATTCCGTTTTTTTTGTATTAAAAAAGCCTGCAAGGAAAAGCAGGCTATTTGGCTATTCTTGAGATGCTTTTTCTTTTTCGTATGCAGCCAAGATAGCAGAACTAATTTGTTCTCTTGTTTCAGTGTTAAGTGGGTGTACGATATCACGATACTCGCCACTTGGTGCTTGTTTAGATGGCATAGCGATGAAGTTGCCATTTGTTCCTTCAATGATTTTCACATCATGAACAACGAATGCGTTGTCAATTGTGAAAGAAGCAACTGCTTTCAACTTGCTATCTTCTTTAGTCACCAATCTGATTCTGATGTCTGTAATATTCAAGTCTGTTCACCTTCCCCTTTTTTTAGATTTACTAGCAATATCTAGTAGCTATTTATATTTTACAACAAATAAAAGGTAAATAGCAAATGATTTAACGTAATTTAATTACCTTAATAAAAAAAATATCATAAATAGATATATGAAATATAGCGTTAGATCGGTTTTGTTTTTAGGTGTTGGTGGCATTAGTATGCATCAATTAGCAATTGCTTTTAAGCGATTAGGTGTGAAAGTTTTTGGCTATGATTTGCATGAGAGCAAACACACGAAATTATGCAAAGAAAACGGAATAATTATTAGTCATAAATTTAACAAAGAAATTTGCAAGGTGGATTTATGTGTTAAAACAGGGGCAATTAAAGATGGTAAGTTTTTAAATTTTCTAAAATCGCAAAATGTGCCGATTTTAGATAGGGCAGATGTCCTTGGCTGGTTTTGTTCTAAATTTAAAACAGTTATTGCAGTGGCGGGAACTCATGGAAAAAGCACAACTGCGAGTTTGATTTATGAAATTTTGCAGGCGAATGGTGAAAAAGTTTCTTGTCATATTGGGGCGGATGTAAAGAATACCAGATTTAACCTGGGTGATGATTTTTTGGTTGTGGAAGCGTGTGAATTTAATAAAAGTTTTTTAAAATTAAAACCAACAATTTCAATCGTAACGAATGTTGAGCGTGAACATATGGACAGTTATGGATCACTTTTTAATCTTAAGAGTGCATTTATATCGTTTTTAAAAAAAGCAAAAACAAGATTTGTTTATTTTGAAAATTCAACTGCTTTTCTTAAAAAATATAACAATATTAATTTTGTGAGAAATATTAACTTGCCAATCACACCACAGATTAAGGGTGATTACAATATAAAAAATATTGCAATTGCTGTGGCGGTTTGTAAGGATTTAGGCGTTAGGGATGACATAATTATTAAAACTGTTAATAAATTTAAAGGGATTCCAAGAAGATATGAATTTTTGGGTGAACATAATAGTTGCAAGGTTTATATTGATTATGCGCATCATCCAACAGAGGTTAAGGCGTTTATTGAAACATTTCAAAAAGAAAATCAAAATTATCAAATAGTTTTTCAACCACACACGTTTTCGAGAACAAAATTTTTTTTAAAAGAATTTGTAAACATATTCAAAAGTGTGGAAAACCTTATTATTTACAAAGAATATTCCGCACGTGAAAGCAAAGAACAAGGACTGAGTGCAAAAGAATTATTTTTAGAAATCAAAAAAATAAACAAAAATGTTAAATATGCAGATTGTGTAAAAAATGTGGAAAAAATGTTGAAAAACAATTCCGCAATTGCCTTTGTTGGTGCTGGAGATATAAATTTGGTCGCAAAAAGAATAGTTCGCATTGTTGATAATCCTTAAGTAATTTTATGAATGCATTAATTAAATCATTTATTAAATAATAAGTCTTTCTATCAATAGTTCGAACTTAAATCAAATAAGAATGTTGTTAAAAACTTGATAAAACAGTAAAGAGTTGAGTGATAAACTTATTTAATCTAAAAAACAATTTTAAAAAAATGGTTGACAAAAGCTGTTTTAGGGGTTATAATCATTGCGCTAAGAAAATAATAGAGCAAATAACAATATGGACGATTTGTTGGAATGGAACAAGTTTGTGTATTGGAAAAAGGAGCAACTATGAAGAAAGAAATTCAACCTAATTATGTGGAAGTGAAATTTGTTTGTGCTTGTGGAGCTGAATTCGCTGGCAAAACTTCAAAACCAGGCGTTAAAGCTAACGATATTGTTAAACTTGAAGTTTGTGACAAATGTCATCCATTCTTCACAGGTCAACAAAAACTTGTGGACACTGAAGGTCGTGTTGACAAATTCAATAAAAAACACAACAGATAGCAATTTTGACGTGTTTCTTTTTTGCATGGAAAAGAGGCACGTTTTTTTTGTGGAAAAAACAAAATAGGATAAAATAAATATAAATTATGAAACTATTTGAATTGAGAAAAAAATTAAAAAGTGAATTCGAGTCTTTAAACATCGAAACTGAAGATGTGGATTTTATCATATCCGAAGTTTTAAACGTGAAAAGAACAGATTTAATTCTCATTGACGAAATCTCAGCAGGGCAAGAAAGCCAAATTAAAGAAGTTTGCAATATGAGAAAGAATAATATTCCGGTGGATAAAATCTTTAAAAAGTCATATTTTTACGGACTAGAATTCAAAGTTGACAAAAATGTTTTATCGCCTCGTCCTGAAAGCGAATTAATTGTTGAAAAAGCAATTGAATATATTAAAGCAAACAATTATAAAACATGTTTGGATTTGTGTACAGGAAGTGGTTGTCTAGCAATTTCAACAAAACTAAATTGTGAGATTGATATGACTGCAAGTGATATCTCAACAAAAGCGCTAAACATTGCAAAACAAAATGCAAAAACTTTAAATGCAGACATTAAGTTTGTGTGTTCAGATATGTTTGAAAAAATTGAAGGTAAGTTTGATTTAATAATCTCTAATCCGCCATATATAGATAGTGATGAGGTTAAAGAATTAGATTTAGAAGTTGTAAACAATGATCCACATATTGCGCTCGATGGTGGAGCTATGGGATTAAAATTTTATAACATTATTCACGATAACTTAAGAATGTTTTTGCAAGATAACGGAATGATCATCATGGAAATTGGTGAAGATCAAAAAGAGTTAATAATCTCATTATTTAACGATTTTAATTTGGTGGAAAGTTTAAAGGATTTATCAGGTAATGATAGGGTTTTAATATTTTCAAAACATTCATAATAAAATTAGAATTAACAAAGAAGCAAGAAGAGCTTCGGACAATAAATAAAAGGAGGAAAACAAAGTGATTGAAAAGTTAAAAGCGATTAAAGAAAAATTTGATGCGCTAACTGCAGACATTGCAAATCCGGAAATTATTGCAGACATGAAAACTTGGCAAGCAAAAGTTAAAGAGCACGCTAATCTTCAAGAATTGATGGAAGAATACGATGCTTATGTTAAGATGAAACAAGATTTTGACGATGCTTTAGTTTTACTTGAAAGCGAAACAGATGCTGACATGCGTGAAATGCTCAAAGAAGAACAACAAACCTTGCGTGAAAAATTGGCTGAAAGTGAAGAAAAATTGAAATTGCTTCTTCTTCCAAAAGATGAAAATGACACAAAGAACGTTATTCTTGAAATCCGTGGAGGTGCTGGAGGTGAAGAAAGTTCACTCTTTGCACATAGTCTTCTTAGAATGTATCAAATGTATTGCGATAGCCATAAATTCAAAATGGAAATCTTAAACTTGGAAGAAACTGAACTTGGCGGCGTAAAAGAAGTTCAAGCATTAATTAAAGGAAAGAATGCTTATGCAACATTTAAATTTGAAAGTGGAGTTCACAGGGTTCAACGTGTTCCAGAAACCGAAAGTCAAGGACGTGTTCACACTTCAACGTCAACAGTTGCAATCTTGCCAGAAATGGAAGATGCAGATGTTGAAATAAATGAAAAAGACATTCGTATTGATTTGTTCCGCTCTAGTGGTGCTGGTGGTCAAAAAGTCAACAAAACAGAAAGCGCAATTCGTATCACTCACTTCCCAACAGGAATTGTTGTGAGCTGTCAAGACGAAAGAAGTCAAACTCAAAACAAAGAAAAAGCATTTGCAATGCTAAGATCAAAACTTTATGATTATTATCAACAGCAAAAAGAAGCTGAATATTCTCAAAACAGAAAAAATCAAGTTGGAACAGGGGATAGAAGCGAAAGAATTAGAACATATAATTTCCCACAAGGAAGAGTTACTGATCATAGAATTGGTTTGAGCTTATACAATATAGATTCATTCATGAATGGAAACATTGATGAAATGCTTGAAGCGTTAACTCTTGCTGATCAACAAGCAAAGTTGGCAGAACAAGGAGAATAAAATGCTTTCAAAAGATGATTATTTGGTTGAAATAAAAAGACTCGGTTTTATTAAATATGCAGTAGCAAGAACTGATGGCTCACATCTCAGATTTTATCATCCTAAATATGAAAATTTATTCATAGGTATTGATGACCACAAAAACACAAAAGAAATGGCGTTAACAATTCATAAAGAAATAATAAAGACAATAGCCCTCTTTATTTTCTTAGAAACGCAAGATGATAAAGGCGATATTGATTTTGAAAAAGTTAAAACAATGACACGAAAGATGAATGAAGAACTTTGTAAATCTATATTAAAGTTGTTAAAAAAGGTTAAGAAGAATGGAATTTCCATACTTATTCCAGCAAGACTCCAAAGCGAACTTGAAAAGGTTTATGATCAAATATCAATAGAATCACTATCTGATTATATTAGTTAAGTAAAGCAACTTTATAGTTGCTTTTTTAATATTTTAAACTTTTACTAATATTTATTTTCTTGCAAAAAAATATTTGCTATGATATAATTAATAACAATAAATTGGTGTATTTTAATTTCCGATTTGTTGCATTTATGGCAATGACAACTAAATACATAAGGAGGAGTGTGATGGCGCAATATCTAAAACCTGACAGCGAATTGGGATATATTGAAGACAATGCTCAAATCGAATGCTTAAAGTTTAACAATTTAAGACATTCTATTTTGGGTTGCATGTTGGGCGACTTTAATGAAGTTGGTAATTATGTTGTTTCACCAGAAATTGTGAAAGAACTTATTTCAATGGAAAAATATATTGTTCAAACTTATGATAACATTGAACTATGCAAGGGCTTTTTAAAATTAGATAAGCAAATTTCATTTATGGTCACTTTTGAGGGCAACAGAGCAACCTTAAGTTTAATTGAAAAAATGAACTATGAAGCAAACTTTTCAATTAACAGTGGAACTTATAGTAATATTAATGAATATATGCTCGACTCAGTTGAAACAAGTGGTGAAATAAATCGAAACGTTATTTATGATCGTTGGAATATTTCATCATTTGGTGGAAATGTTGTGGATATCTTCAATTGTGATGATTCTGTTTTAGAAAAATATTTTGGAATTGTTAATAGATTTAAATATTTGCTCCAAGCAAATAAGATTATGCTTGAAAAGGAAGAAGAGATTGAAGAAATTGAGGCCGCATATTCAAACGAAATTTTTGAAATTTTAAAACGTTATCCAAAACTTGAAAAATCTGTTCTTGAAACTGTGAAACAAACGTTAACAGAAAAGAAAGATGCAGTGAGTATTAAAAAACCATTTTTTGCAAAAACATTTAACGAGGTTTTAGAAAATGCAATTGAGAAAAACCTTGGCATATTAGAAGATAATCAAAAGCAAGAGTTTGAAATTGAAAAACGTAATGCTGTTTTAAACTTAACAATAAATAGAGAAAATATAATAGAAATGGAACACAAGAAAATTGATAATGCCGAAAATGAACTTAGCCCAACATTAATATCTTTAAGTGTTCCAACCACAGTGCAGTCTAAATCCATATCTGAACTTGGTGAAGAATTTATTTCAACCTATAAGGTAACAACAGACGCTCTTTCTCCAGAGCAAAAACCAAAAGAACAACCAGACAAAGATAAACTAATAGCAACATTGATTGGTGCCGGAGTTGGAGCATTAATTGGTGGTGCAACAGGTGCTGTTGTTGGTGCGACTGCAGAAAATTTAGTTGCAGAAATTTCTGACAAAAAAAATTCGAGTAAATCTGCAGAATCTTCTGCTGGCAAATCAAGCGATAAAAAACCAGAAGTGAAAAAGCCTCAGGCAAAAAAAACACAAGTAAAAAAGCTGGCAGAGAAAAAGCCTCAGGCAAAAAAATCACAAAAAAATAAACCGAAAGATAAGACTAAAGAAGTTGAATATAAAAACCAAACTGAAGAGAGCGGTGGTTTGAATAATTTACGATTCCTTGCAAGACTTCTTGCAGGTGGTAGTGAAACAGAAAAAATTACAACCGCAGAGCCAACAGTAAGGAAGAAGAAAACTCATGAAGTTGCAGTTGAAAGATTTGATGACATGGCAAAAATTAAAGTTGAAACAAAAACCTATGTTGTTAATAAGGAAAAGCAAGTTGGTATTGTTTCTGTTACAACTAAAAGTGAAGTTTCTATTGACGAGTTAGAATTATAAAAAAAAGTGACCGAAGAGGTCACTTTTTTGATTAATCATTTATTGTTAAGCTTGATGAGGAATTATGTTCTAAAACTGCGAAAACCTTATTTGTTAAAATCTCAGTCGCGAAGAAATATGAAACATCTTTTGAAATTGGTTGAACAGGGGATTCCTTTGTCATTTTATCAACTTCGCTTGCATGTTCGCTAAACAATCTATCTAAATCTCTCAATGCATTTTCGATATTAAGTTCATAACCGAGTTGTTTGATTTTGCTTGCAATGATAAACACTTGACTTGCAACGTAATTTAAATTGCTTCCTTCCATATCCCATAAGAATGGATAAACCAAGAATTCTTCATCATCAACTTTGTTAACAATTTCGTTCACTCTATCAAGAAATTTGACAGGAGTGATGGATTTTTTCTTAATATATCTTTTTATCAACTGCTTTGAATCAACTGCTGACAATTCTGATGCTAATTTAGATTTTGCTGGGTTAAAGACAGTGTATCTATATTCCATTCATCTTCTCCTTTTTACTTCTAATTCGTCGCTATTTTAACATACATGTTGAAATTTGTAAATACCTTTTCATAAAATTTTTCTAATTTTCAAAGTCTTTAAAGCTATAAGTTTTGTTCATAACTTTTAGTATAGTTTTAAAACTATCGTCATCTGCTGCTTTGTTGTTGTGTTCAATGCCACATTTTTGACATTTATATTTTATTATATACCCTTTTTTGTTATTTGTTTCAATGTCAATTGGGACGAGTGTCCCAAGGCAGGTGTTGGCTCTATCTCCTGGATTGATATCAATGTGAATGGAGCATAAACATTTTGTGCAGTGGTCACGAGAGGAATATTTTAGTGGTGGAATAAGTTTGCCGCAAACACGACATATAAATTCATTGTCGTTCTTTTCAAATATTTTCATGTTTAAATTCTAGCATAATAAAAATGGTTTGTAAAGTTTTGTTTGGTTTTTGCAACAAAAAAACCGCAAAGTGCGGTTTTAATTATAAAGTGTTTTCATTTTGCAAATCTGCTTTTAGACTTTCTTGAAAATTAACGAGTCCTTTAACATTTGTCAGATCTTGATTTAGGTTTTGGATTTTTTCTTC
>JAZQYA010000021.1:0-4510 GCA_045633245.1 Candidatus Onthoplasma sp. | reverse complement strand
TTTTTTATTATTTAAAAAATGCTTTAAAATACTATAAAATAGATATATTTCGACAATTTTAAAAATTATTAATTTTATTATTTTCGATATATTCTTCAATTATGTTTAACAAAATTCCATCTTTACCGCTTAAACCAATTGCTACATTTTTTACTCTAAAATTTTTAGGAAAATTAAAATTATTTATTACATCATATTTCTTATGTAAATCTCTTGATTTCGCTATTGTAACATGCAAGTGTCTTGCATCTGAAATTTGCATATATTGTTTCAAATCTTCTCTTAAAGCTTCAACAAACTTAAATAAACGCTCATTATCTTTAAGACCTATAAAAACCCATTCACCATTATCAGAATAATATATATCTTCAAAATCAATAACAAGATTATCTCCAAAACACATATTAATATTTTTATTTATGATTTTTGATATAGTTTCAAAATCTGATTTGTTTTTTAATATGCCGCTTATTAACGTAACATGTGGAATACATCTGTTTGAAAATTCAATATCATGTGAAATTCCATAATTTATTTGTTGATTAAATTTTACAATTTTTTCATTAGTTGCATCATCTAACAACAAAACAATCCTTAATTTTGTGTTATCATCATGATCATATTTCATTTTATTTCCTTAATTTAGTTAATGCTAATTTTGCAGAATTTTGCTCTGCTTCTTTTTTGGTTGAACCCTGACCATAAGCCACAAATTCTTTATTAATAAATGTGCTTGCTCTGAAATTTTCAGTTCCAGCTTTTGTTAAATACGTTTCACATTTGTATTCCAACTTCATTTTGTTTTCTTGACAAAATTCTTGAAGTTCACTTTTATAGTCTTGCGCTCTCATTCCTGCGCGCAATTGTTCTTTAACATTCAATGCTTCAAGCACTGCTGTTTGAATTGAATGCAAACCATATGTTAAATACATTGCTCCAATCATGCTTTCAATTGTGTCTGCTAAAACCGCATCAGAAATTTTGTCTTTAAAACTTTTTCCCAATTTGATTCTATTTTCAATTTGAATTGTTCTTGCCAAGTTGGCCAAGTTCTCAGTGCAAACAAACTTGGAACGAATTTTAGTCATTTTGCCTTCGTTAAGTTTGGTGTTTTTATACAAATAATCCCCCACAATTGTTCCTAAAATTGTATCGCCCAAAAACTCAATCCGTTCGTTGCTTTCAATCTTTTTTTCGTTGGCAAAAGATGAATGAGTGAACGCCAAATCTTTTAACTCATCTGAACATTTATTAAAAAGTTCAATAAAATTATTTTTCTTCATTACTTACTGCTTTTAATACCTTTTCAACAAGTTTGTTTTTTCCAAGTGTGTATGCTTGATTGATTGTTGCACAAATGCTTTCCGCCTTGCTATTTCCATGGCACTTCAACACAACTTTGTTAACACCTAAAAGTGGTGCTCCGCCAACTTTTTTATGGTCATATTTTTTCTTTAGACCATATAAATGTTTTTTAAGCATCAACGCACCAATTTTTGTTTTAAGAGATTGTTTTGTTATTGCTTTAATTTCACCAAACAAAATTTCAGCTGTTCCTTCAATAGTTTTTAAGCATACATTTCCAGAGAATCCATCACTAACAACAACATCCACGTTGCCACGAATAACGTCTCTTGCTTCAATGTTTCCAACAAAGTTTAGTTTTGCGTTTTTAAGAAGTTGATGAGCCTCTTTTATCATCTCACTGCCTTTTTCTTCTTCAGTTCCGATGTTTAAGAGTGCGATACGAGGTTTTTTAACACCCATTGCTTTCATATATTCATTACCCATAATAGCGAAATCAAGAAGATTTTCAGGTTTACATTCAGCATTTGCGCCACAATCAAGCAACATAACTTTTCCATCATTCACTGTTGGCAAAATTGGAGCTAGTGCAGGTCTGCTCACCCCCTTAACTCTACCCAATTTCAAAACAGCACCAGTGAGAGTTGCACCTGTTGAACCAGCACTAACTAGGGCAACAGCATCTTCATTTTGCTTTAAGTAATCGTAAGCCACAACAATGCTTGAAGTTTTCTTTGTTCTGATTGCAACAGTTGGGATATCATCCATAGTCACAACATCTGGAGCGTGAACAATTTCAAGCCTATCTGAAACAAAAACAAGTTGCTGTAAGATCTCAGTGATTTTGTCTTTATCTCCAACCAAAACGATCTGCAAGTCTTGATTTTCTTGCAGTGCCCTAACCGCACCAGCAACTATTTCAAATGGTGCATAATCTCCACCAAAAGCATCAACAATAATCTTCATATTATCTCCTATATTTAAATTGCTCAACAATTAAACAATTTCCCCTTATTTTAATATTATTTTTATTATACAACTATTCAAAAAAAAAGTAAAACGTTTTTCGCTTTACTCTTTTTCTTTTAATTGTAATTCAATTAAAGTTTGATTAAATTGATATCTCTTTTTAAGCTGATTTAATTTTTCCAAAGATTTTTTTGTGCTGTTTAACTTTGCTCTAATCATAAGGTTTTTGGGAGAATGAGCAAAATCTACGAATTCAATAACATCAACAGAGTATCCTTTTGCTCTCAAAGTCTCAACCCTGAAAGCATCTGTTAAGAGTGCTGAAAATCTCTCTTTAATCAACCCGTCGTTTAGCATTATATCGAAATCTCCACCCTTTTTAATGCTCATGTTAACTTCATGTTGACAACAAGGAACAGAAAATATGCTTTTAACCCCATTTTTTATTGCAAAATCTAGAGCATAATCCGTTGCAGTGTCGCAAGCGTGAAGCGTTATAATCATATCGATTTTGCCTTCAAATAATTTATCTTTTTTAACGTCACTAAGGATAAATTCAAGACCTTCATAGTTGTAATTTTTTGCTATTTTATTGCATTTTTCAACTACATCTTTTTTAATGTCGTAACCAATAATTTTTGCTTTAACATTCTTGATTTTAACAAAATAATAATACACCAAAAATGTTAAATAACTTTTGCCACACCCAAAATCTAGAATTGTTATTTTTTCATCTTTGTAATTCTTAAATTCATCATCAATTATTTCAATAAACTTGTTGATTTGTTTAAATTTGTCATACATTGATTTAACAATTTTATTTTCTTTTGTGAAAATTCCAAGTTCAACAAGCGCCGGAACGTCATCACCTTCATTTATAAGGTGCTTTTTTTCTTTATTGTGACTTTCTGCCTTTTTTTGCTTAGTGTTCGCAACATTTTTTGCTTTGAAGGATGATTTTCCCTTGGAATAAACTGTTGTTTGACCGCTTTTCTCTATTGTTATTTGCTTAAAATCAACAAAGTTTAGTTTTAAAACTTCTTCAAATTCAACATTCGAATGAAAAACTTGATCACCAATAAATCTTTCAATTTGATAAACCAATTTGCCTTTAAGAATAATTGGGCGAACAATAATTTTTTTCGCCTCACATAAGCTGTCACTCAATATGAGTTTTACTAATTTTTCTTCGTTTAGTTTTAAATCTTCAATAATTTTATTCATAATTTTATTTTACCTTATATTTCAAATAAAGACAAGAAAAAAGACGCTTTAAGCGTCCTTTCTTTATTTACTTTCTTTTTTGTCTACGTTAACAACTTGAGCTCCGTCATAGTAACCACAATTCTTACAAACTTGGTGAGCCACTTTCTTTTCGTGGCAATGTGGACATTCAACTAATGTTGGAACGGCTGCTTTCCAGTTAGCACGACGTTTATCACGTCTAGCTTTAGACACTTTTCCCTTAGGAACTGCCATAACTTATACCTCCATAAATATTCGTGATGCCAAAAAGGCAACACTCGACAACTTATGGCTTGATTATATCAAAAGAAAACTTAATTGTCAACTAGTTTTGAAAATGTTGTGAAAATTTTATTTTTACGACTAAATGTTGTGATATAAACTTTAAAATTCAGTATTGACAATATAATACGTTTATGATACTATTAACTTAATAGGAGGCATTAACATGGCTTTGGGTACATTTTTAAAAGAATATGAAGATTTGCTAAAGAAAACTAAAGAAACTATAATAAACACTCAAGAAAAATTCAAAGAAATACAAAAATATATAAACACAAATGGTATGTCTGATGAAATATCAAAAGCGCTGTCTTTACTCTCTCGTGGATTGTACCAAATGACCTATCAATTGGTGGAAAAACATACTAGAGTAAACAATTTACGAGCAAACTATGCACCAGAAGATCAAATGATAATTGATGAGTATGAAGTAGTATCAAGAAAATCAAATATTTTAGTTCGTAACATCATAACATACATACAATCTTTTGAAAAAAATGACAATTCTGATTTTAACGTTTGAAAAAACCGCTATTTTATAGCGGTTTTTTACTATTTAAATTATTTTGCAAGTTCTGCTGTATCCATTGCAATCATATATTCTTCATCAGTTGGAATGCGGTAAACTTTTGTTCTGCTTCCCTTCTTTGTGAATTCAATGATTGTTCCTCTTGGAGCTGTTTTATTGAGCTCGAAGTCGAAATCTACA
>JAZQYA010000020.1:0-1801 GCA_045633245.1 Candidatus Onthoplasma sp. | reverse complement strand
AGTAACAAAAACCGGAGTGGGAGAAGACAAATTTAAAATTGTGTTCAACTACACAGAAAAAAGTGCATATTATAACTATTATTATGGAATAACTAAAGTTCAAGGATGTGGAGTTTTCATTCAAAATGATGATGATCCAATCATAAAAGCAAGAATGATCGGAGAATACACCTTAACAATTGACAACACAAACACTTATTGGAAAGATAAAACTGTTATAGGAAATAAATCTCAATTCTACGGAGCAGTTTCATCAGTTGAAATTGATGGTGGTGAAGATGCTGAGTTTGCAACAACAACGCTCGTAATTTCGCAAAAAGAAATTAACGCATATCCATTCCAAACATCAGTTCACATAAATGGAAGTGATGGTTTGGCATTCCATAAATTAGATAACATTAAAGATGCTCCAACATCAATAGTGAATAGTGTTGTTGGTAGTAAGTATTATTTCATCTATAATTATGGTTATTATATTAATGGTTGGGAAATTAAATGTTCAAATGGTGTGGATGACACATTCTGGATAGATTATTCAGGAGTGTGGACGTCATTAGGTTCGGAAGCTCTTGTAAGTGCTGACGAATTAAATGATGCAAATGTAACATTTGAAAATCTTGCAGCTTTCTTAGATAGAGGTCCACTTGCAGGCAAAACAGGAGTTTACGCATTAACATTAACACCACAATGGACAGCGGCAAACATTAAAGTTGTGGAAGAAGAAAGCGATAAAGAAGTTATTTCAACATGCTTTAATAATGAATATTCCTTAGTTCAAGGACTAAAGTTGTCGGATTATGAAGGAAAATCATTGTTTGCTTTTGATTATGACAACGATGACCTGATTGCAACAGCAGGAAGATGGAACTATAAATATATTCCATATTCAGAATTCGACACATACGAAGGAGAAGTTGCTGTAGGATCAGGAACATACACACTTGAAGTTGAATCAGTGTGGATTAATGACTTGGTTAGAGTAAACTTAGACTTGCAAGAAGATATTGTTGATTATAACTCAACATATACATTAACAAACACTTGTGATTATGAGTTTGCAGACGCTCCAAGTGTAAGAGGTAATACTCCTTACACCTTCAAAGACGCTTCATTGAATTATGGATATACCGATTATTCAAGCGGAGATATTGATGATTACATTGAAGACTTAAAAGGTTATAGATCAGATTATAACGCTTTAATCAATTCCAGAAGTTTTGATATTCAAAAACAAGTAATGTATAGCACTGGTTCAGTTAGTGGAGAAACATTAACAACAACTTCAACTTTATGGATATATCTAACAAATGGGCAAACAACAGCTGGTTACTTGCCAATGTTTGAGCATGATTATGCAAAAATCATTGCATGGGAAGAAAATTATTCACATGTAACCGCAGGATATTCAGATAATTTTGCAGATGAATTGACTCCTGCACAAAGTAATGTTTGGCAATATTCAGATGGTTTAACAGAATTCACAGCGTTGTATGTTTACAGATTGTATTTATATCATGAAAACACAAGTTATCAGTATTCAAAACTTGATAAAATGGTAGAGTGGTTTGGGGTAAACACTCATGCTGACATAGATAAAGAAGACGAACACAAAGTTGCAGAAAATTTAATTCCTCAAGAGAAAGAATTTGTTGATTGGATGTTTGATGCTGAAAGCGAAGGTTTAGAAGATTATGATACTCCTCAAATCGACACGGCAAATAAAAAAATAACAGTAACAAAAACCGGAGTGGGAGAAGACAAATTTAAAATTGTGTTCAACTACACAGAAAAAAGTGCATAT
>JAZQYA010000019.1:0-4455 GCA_045633245.1 Candidatus Onthoplasma sp. | reverse complement strand
GAGATTTTGCTCATGTTTAGGAAAACGTCACTTCGTGAAATTTTATCGGTTTTTGTCATAACTATAACCGCTGGAATTTCTTGAGTTGCAAGATAATCAAGCATTTGCTTATCAAGTTCGGTTGGCTCTAATCTGCTATCCAACAAAACAAAAACCAACTTTAATCTTTCGTTTTCAACAAAGTAATCATTCATAACCGCATCCCATGCATTAGCAATGCTTTTGCCCGCCTTATGATAGCCATATCCAGGCAAATCAACAAGATAGAACTGATTGTTGATATTGAAATAGTTTACCAGTCTTGTTCTGCCTGGTGTTGAACTAGTTTTTGCCATTTTACCGTTATTTGTGAGAAGATTAATTAAACTACTCTTTCCAACATTGCTTCTGCCAACAATCGCAATTTGAGGAAGTTCATCTTCTATAAATTCAGCTTTTTTGCTGGCACTTTTGATAAATTTTGCGTTTATAAATCTCATTGCGTCTCCATTTGTTAAAACAAATCCCAAATATCAGGTTTCTTAATCTTTGGAATTTTTTGCATAATTTTTGCAAATAGGTTATTTTTCTTCAATTCTTTAAGATGAATGTTTAAAAACATTCCATATTTATCTATATCTAATAGTGGAGCATAAAATTTTGTTGCACAATCATTGCTATCCATAAATCCCTGTCCTATTTTTTCAATTCTAGGAAATGATAATTCTAAAAGCTGTTTGTTGCCAGACATAAACTCTGAGCCAACTTTTTTTAATTTACAACATTCGAAATTTTCAAGAATTTCATTTGATATCAAAAATTGATTTCCTATCTCTACAGTAGCATTTAGCGATAATTCTTTGAGTGATATATTGCTTGACAATGCCATATGACCTATTTTGATAAGCTTTCTGGCATTAAATTTTCTAAGAGTTGTGTTATCCATCAAACATTGATTACCAATTTCTTTAACATTATCTAATGTTAATTCTTGAATTGATTTCGAATATTGCATAAACCCATCACTTAATTTTTCAACATTATTGTTTACAAATTTTATTATTTGACCATATTTATTTATGGTTAATTCAATTGGCTCCTCATCATCTGTGTATATCATAATCGTTTTATTATCATTATTAATTGTAACATCAATTTTTTGAATTACTCCAAATTGATTAATAAAAGAATCTGTAATTCCACTCCCTTGAAATAATTCAATTATTTTATCCTTTCTATCAATAATATAGTAGTCTGCAATTATATATCTTGTTGGATCATAATGCTTAGATTTACCATTCTTTATTATTGTATTATCTGCGCAATAATAAATATTTTCAATTTCATAATTATACTTATGATAAATCCCGTTGTTATCAACTACATATCCTGGCAAGTCAAATGCTTGACCACCATTAACAAGTTGAATACCATAATATTTATTAAAACTATCTGTTAAACCTGCTTGAATATTTTCTAAATCATTTGAAAAGGTTGCATCACAATGTTCAACCGTATGATTGTACCTATTTTTTATTGACAATGTGCTCTCCAATCCTCTTGTGAATTGAATGGAAATCACACTTGTTCCATACTCATCTTGCCTTCTTGGGTTTTTAAAGTTTTCTCTTCTAATTTCGTCAGCATTATCTTTAACTCCCCAAAACACGATATGGGTGCTCAATCTTTTATCATCATTAAATGTGCAAATTTCTTCACCTTTAGCATAGTATTTTTTAAATTTTAATATATCATCATTTGTGTTGCACTTATACAATGTGTAACCAGCTTGTTTCATTAATTCTTCTGGCGTTTCTTCAATATCTGCCACATGCAACTTCTCGCTATTTAGCATTCCAAATAAAGCATTCTTGAATTTTTCAATCTTTCCACTTCTCAGAAGATCTTCGTAAAAGAATTTTGATGGAGAAATTTTAGAAACTAAGAAATCAGCGAATGAAAAATCTTCCCTTTCCAAAATGTGAGAAAAATATGGTCTGCAAAACTTCTTTGCAAATTCTTCACCATACAACTTTTTAATTCTATCTAAATCTTTTTTCATTTTAACGATCCTTCAGGAGTGTCTAATTGTAAATTTATTATAGCATAATAAATAATTTTTTGCAAGAAAAAACAGACTTTGCTGTCTGTTTTATGAATTAACAACCTTTTGACTTATCAAGCTCATCAAGCATTTCTGCAGCCCAATCTTCCGCTTGCTTAACCACATTAACAATTCCTTTTTCTTCTGATGAATTGAAAGATATTGAACATGCTCCTTTTGATGCAATCAATTTATAACCATTTTTAGTTCTATCTATTCTAACAATAAAATCCTGTTGAATCAATTCGCTAAGATTTGAGAATGTTGACTGCGCCCACACCATTTTCATTAATTCTTTTGTGTCCAAAAGTATTGATAACGACCAACTAATAATATTATAAAGTGACTCATTTTTGCTTATTGACCAATCTCCAACATTTGTTTTCACAGTAATTAAGCCATTTTTCTTATCATCATATTTTATCTTCATAATCAATTGATTGTCTTCCATAAATATCACTCCTTTATTTAGTGTTAGATTATCATAGTTGTTAGATTTTGTCAATATGCAAAATTTAATTCAATTGTTAAAAAGTTTAAAGTTTTAGAAAGATATTCTTGACTTGTTCGAACATTTGTTCTATAATTGTTTCAAAATCCATGATCAGTATAAATCAAAACATCAATTCCACAATTAAGAAACGGGTTATCATGCATATTGACATGAATAATTTTTATGCATCTGTTGAGTGTTTGCTTAATCCAAGCATTAAGAATTACGCAGTTGCTGTTGCTGGTGACCCAAACAAGCGAACTGGTATAATTTTGGCAAAAAATTATCTCGCAAAAGTTTACGGCGTTAAAACCGGCGAAGCAATTTGTGTTGCTAAACAAAAATGCCCCACTCTAATTTGCGTAGCTCCCCACTTTGAGAAATATGAGGAATATAGCAAGCAAGCCCAAGAAATATACTCAAAATACACAGACAAAATTGAACCTTTTGGAATTGATGAGTGCTGGTTAGATGTTACGGATAGTTTGAACCTGTTCAATTGTTCACCTAAAGAGCTTGCGCTTAAAATTCAAAAAGAAATTAAAGAAGTTTTGGGTTTATCTGTTTCAATTGGAATAAGTTTTGGGAAAACACTTGCAAAACTTGGAAGCGATATGAAAAAGCCGATGGGTTTAACAATTATTGATGAAAAAAACCATGTCGAAATTATTAAAAAACTTAAAGTTGAAGACATGATTATGATTGGAAAGCATACAGCAAAAAAGTTGCACGCAATGAATGTGAACTCGCTCTATGATTTATACTTATTAAAACCAAAGTTCTTACAAGAAAAATTTGGTGTTGTTGGTTTATATCTCCATAATGCTGTAAGCGGAATTGACGACGACAAACTTATAACCCCAAACGATGAAGACACCAAAAGCGTGGGTAATGGTTCAACCTCAATTCACGACATGACCACACACGATGAAATTAAAGAGTTCTTGCATGACTTGTCTGCAAAAGTGTCCAGCAGACTTCGTTCTCATGGATTTTCAGCCAAAACAATTCACCTATCTATTAAGTTTGCAGATTTCACCTACGCTAGCGCACAAGACACAAAACCCTATCATTTTTCAAATGAGCAAGATATATTCAAATATGCTTATGAAATTTTTTGCAGTTTGGTGGGAAATAAATTCGCACCAATCAGAGCTCTTAGAATCTGCACAACCAATTTAGTTCACAAAAACGAGCTTGAACAAATTAATCTTTTTTCAAATCAGAAAAATGAAAAGTTGTGTTCAACAATTGATATGTTAAAAGAAAAGTTTGGCGCAAACATCATTTCATTTGCAAAAGACTATCGTGAGTTTTAATTATGTTTAACTTTCTTATTTATTACATATAATAAAAAAATGAAGGTTAGTGCTTATATATTAATTTTTTTCTCATGCGTGGCATGCACATTATCTGCATATAATATTTTTCAGGTTTACAGTCACCCTTTAAAATTCAAAGAAGAAATTGCAATCTGCTCAAATGAATTCAATTTGTCACAAGCGTTAATTGCAAGCATTATCAACACCGAAAGTTCATTTAAAGAAAACTCCAAATCAAATAAAAATGCAATAGGTCTTATGCAAATCAAATTGGCAACAGCCAACTATTTAAATCAACTAAACAACAAAAAAGAAATAACAGAAGAAGAACTATTTACGCCTTTAATTAATATGAAATATGGTTGTGAATATTTAAATTATTTAATTAATAAATTTGAAGATATGAACACTGTTCTTGCTTCATATAACGCAGGTGAAACACGAGTAAGAAGTTGGCTAAACTCTGGAATTTATTCAAACGACGGAAAAACATTAAGCTATATACCATATGAGGAAACAAGAAATTATGTGAACAAAATAAAAAACAATTTAAAATA
>JAZQYA010000018.1:0-3908 GCA_045633245.1 Candidatus Onthoplasma sp. | reverse complement strand
AACACCTTCAGCTTTAAACATGTCCATAATTCCATCTTTTTGTAAACGAAGTTGGAAGTAGGCAAGAGATTGAGTGTCGTTAAACACAATTCCACGTTGAAGGTTGTCAAGGTATCCACCAGAAAGTCTCCATTCGTTTTCACCAAGACGTTCAATTTTCACTGAAGTTGTGTCTTTAACTTCTAGTTCAACTTGTTCAACTGGGATAGGTTCTGTCTTTGGGATTGTAATAAGTTTTGCATAAACTTTTTTCACTAAATCGTCCACATTTTTTCTTGTTATTGAAGAAATTGGAACAATTTCCACGTTTTCTTTAATGTTTTCTTTAAATTTTTGAATTTTTTCTTCAATATTTTGAATTAAGTCGAGTTTTGTGAAAACAACAATTTGAGGAAGTTTACTTAATTTTTCATTGTATTGCTTTAATTCTCTATTGATAATTTTGTAATCTTCAACAATGTCGTTTCCGTAAAATTCACTAGCATCAATAACATGAACAACAAGGCGGGTTCTCTCAATGTGGGCTAGGAATTCATGACCAAGACCGGCACCTTCGCTTGCTCCATCAATTAAGCCGGGTATATCTGCAACAACAAAACTGTCATCATAAATTTTAACAACGCCTAAGTTTGGAGTTAGGGTGGTGAACTCATAATCTGCAATCTTTGGTTTTGCGTTTGTAATAACAGAGAGTAGTGTAGACTTACCAACATTTGGTTTTCCAACAAGAGCAACATCGGCAATGGTTTTTAGTTCTAGTGTTACTTTGTAAGGTTTAACAACTTCACCTAATTGACTGAATCTTGGAGATTGACAAGTAGGTGATTTAAAGAAGTTGTTTCCTTTCCCGCCACGACCACCTTTAAGTGCGCAATAAGTAAATCCATCTTCATACATGTCTGCCAAAACCTGTCCAGTGGTTTGGTCTTTGATTACGGTGCCGCAAGGAACTTTAATGTAAACGTGTTGACCGTTTTTACCGTTTTGGAGTTTTCCATGGCCACCTTCGCCATTTTCAGCTTCAAACTTTTTTACGTATTGGAAGTCGATGAGAGTGTTTTTGTTTTTGTCTGCGACGAAAAAGATTGAACCGCCATTTCCGCCGTCTCCACCGTCCGGGCCGCCCTTTTCAACATATTTTTCTCTATGGAAATTCACTTTTCCACTTCCGCCGTTTCCAGCTTTAATTGTTATTGTGACTTTATCTAAATACATATTATTTCCTTTTATAAAATCTGCAAATGTTTTTCAATTTGCAAGTTTCGCATAATGGTTTTTGGGCTTTGCATGTAAGTCTGCCAAACCAGATTGTTTGATGATGAAATTTTGTTCTTCTATCTTTTGGAATTATTTTCAACAAATCTTGTTCGCATTTTTCAGGTGTTGAATTTTCGTTTGTTAAACCAAGTCGTTTACTAACTCTCAAAACATGAGTGTCCACAGCAATAGTTTGCCCACCAAATGCAACGCCTATAACAACATTTGCGGTTTTTCTGCCGACACCTGTAAGAGAAGTGAGTTCTTGCATTGTACTAGGAACTTGACCATTAAACTTTTCAACCAAGTCTTTGCTGAGTGCTAAAATTGATTTTGATTTATTATTATAAAATCCGCAAGGGTATATGATTTGCTTGATCTTGTTTTCACCAAGTTTGAGCATTTTGTCTGGAGAGTTGGCAAGTTTAAATAATATTGGTGTTACTTGATTTACTCGTTCATCTGTGCATTGCGCAGACAAAACAACTGCCACTAGCAACTCGTAATTATTGGAATAATTTAGCGCGCATTGAGGATTAGGGTGTAGTTCATTGAAATAATCTAAAATCTCATCAACTTTTTTCACATAGATATAATATCAAAAATTAATTATATAGTCAATATATAATTTTAATCTTTTTCACATCAATCTTAAAGTTTGATTTCCGTTTGGCGTTGATTGAATCGTGTATAGACCAATAAACGAATGTGGTTGGTGGCGTAGCAAAAGCTGATTAATTGTGTTTAAAAACCTATAATCTGATTTAATGCTGAGCGTGCAACTAGAAGCAATTGTTTTTGGTGAATTTATAATATTAAAAAGCACATTGCTTGATTTTAAAATTCTAGCAAAGGAATAAAGTTCGTTTCTTGATTTAAAAGCAATAATAAGATATTTCATATACGTATCTCTTTAACACATAATATGTTGAGATTGTTCGTTGTGTTATCAAAAATAAGACTGATTACGTATTATGTATTATGATAAACACTAAAAGAAAAAAATATATTTATTTTGACAATGCTGCAACAAGTTTTAAGAAGCCGAATATGGTAAAAAATGCTGTTATAAACTCGTTGAATTTATACACGGCAAATCCGGGGAGAAGTGGTCACAAATTATCGCAAGCTGTTGCTGAAATGGTTAGCGAAACTCGTGAAAATGTCTTGGAATTTTTTGGCGCTAAAAATCATAAATTGATCTTTACAAAGAATTGTACTGAGGCTTTAAATTTGGCGATTTTGGGGACGTTGAAAAAGGGTGATCATGTTATTACAACTTGTTATGAACATAATTCAGTTTTGAGACCTCTTGAATGGTTAAAAAATCATGGAGTTGAAGTGACAATTTTGATGTGCGATTTAGAAAATTTTTCGCTAGATTTTGAAACCAAAATTAAGCCAAATACAAAGCTGGTTATCACAACTTTTGTGAGCAATGTAACAGGTGAAATTTGCGATGTTGAATCAGTAAATAAAATTTGCAAAAAACACAACTTAAAACACCTTGTTGATGGCGCTCAAGCATGCGGACACATTGAGATTGATTTAAAAAAAATTGATTGTGACATGTTTGCGTTTGCGGGACATAAGGGGTTGTTGTCGTTAACGGGTGTTGGTGGATTGATTGTAAAAAAGCTTGAAGATTTATCTCCGATTGTTTTTGGTGGTACTGGCACAGATAGTCAAAGTTTGGTTCAACCTACAGACACAATTGAGGGTTTTGAGTCTGGTACAATATCAACAATTTCTATTATTTCGCTCAATGCGGGTGTAATGTTTTTAAAAGAAAATTTTTCTGAAATATTGAAAAAAGAGCGTAAATTAAGTGAATTTTTATATAAAAAATTAAAAAAAATTGAAAATTTAACTATTTTTTCTAAAATATCAAGCTTAAATGTTTTTTCTTTTAACATTAAAAATATGGATAGTGGAGAGGTTGCAAATATTTTAAATCAGCAATACAACATATGTGTTAGGGCTGGTCTTCAGTGTGCTCCTTTGGTTCATAAAAAGAACAAAACATTAGATGTTGGTGCTGTGAGAGTAAGCGTGGATTTTTATAATACATTTGAAGAACTTGAATTTTTGGTCAAAGCTCTAAATGATATTGCTAAGATTTAAAAAATAATTTTAATCTGCATATAATGCTAAACATTAATAGTATGCTTCCAACAATCAAGTAGTAATAATGATAAGGTAAAATTATACTAGAAATAATTAAAATCAAACCACACAAAAAGTATGATTTGGCCTTGCTTGGAACGAAGAAGTTTTTCATAAGACTTTTTAGATTTTCATGCTTGTTTCCCATGTTTAAATTTGAACGGTTTGGGAAGGTGTTATTTGGTAAAAAAAATTCATTATAAAGTTCATGTTTTGTTATAATTTCAACTTGTAAATTTTTTATAAAATTGGTGTTTAGATTTGGTGTGGTTTCGCAACAAATTATTCTCAAAATATTAACATTGTTTTCTAAATTTTGCATTAAGTTTACAACCTCGAATTGAGTCAGTTTTTCGATGTGAGTTGCAATTATTATTTGAATGATTTGGTCTTGATTGTTTAGAAACAAACAGCCGTTTTTAATATGAGTTTCACATTGCTTTGATATGGTTGATTTTAATAAAGAAAGTTTATCTGTTTTGCTC
>JAZQYA010000017.1:0-10216 GCA_045633245.1 Candidatus Onthoplasma sp. | reverse complement strand
AATTAAGCAAAAAACAAAAATAAATAAATAAATAAAAAATTTAAAAAAAATTAAAAAAATATTTTAAAATTATTAGTAATTAATATTTCTTTGTGTTATAATAAGGATGTAGATAATTGTCAAAAGAAATAAATTTTATTTAATTTTTTTGATATTTATAGAAAATTATTTTTCTATTTTGAGGGGTATTTATGTTCGAAATTTTTAAGTATGTGGACAATTTCTTCACGTCATTAACTCAATATCTAACCTACAATTATATTTTTATAATATTTGTGGGATTATTTATTGTCGCAATGTTCTTTGTGGTTTTTTTCACAGCGCGTTCTTATGAAGCAAGATTAATAAAAACAGTTGACAAGTTTAACTCATATTTTATTGACAATCCTCAAATCAATGAGGAGAATTTGGTTCTTTTCAATCAAAAAATGAAACATAAAAACGTTCCAAAACAATTAAGAAAAAATTGGCAACAATTTGTCCTTTATAGAGAAAACAAAGCCAGCACATACATGTCATTTGAAAATTGTGTTTCTAACCCAATCAAAAATAGTACATACACTCGTGATGTTAAACTTATGGGAACTTTGGCATGGATTTTGAGTTTGTGTTCACTTATCTTAAATTGTTATTATTGCTATGAAGTTACAGATATTTCTGCAGCACTTAGTCGAATTCTTTTAACTCCTATTGTTATTTTGTTGCTAAATTATATTGTTCAGATATTCTTAAATATGAGACATAGCGCTATAGTTAGTGATCTATTCCAAAATTACCAATATTTTGAAGTAAACATTGATAAGGCAACAGAAACACTTCCTGAGTATGTTGATTACGAAGTTTTATTTGATAGAAACGAAATTAAAAAGGGTATTCCAATCTTATATGCATTCCTTCAAAAACGTGCAGAAGAAGAACAAAGGCAGCTTGAAACAGCAAGACTTAAAAATGTTGAACATGAAAAATTTAATTTTGATGATCAGGGAATCGCAGCGTCACTAGTTTTAGAAAGAGCAATGCAGGAAGCAGAAAACTATATTGCTGAACGTAAGAAATATACTCAAGATATTGGTCAAATCAATGCTGATATCACTCAAGAAGATTTAAATTATCGTGAAATAACAAAAGAATACAATCGTCAAATGCAAGTTAGTAAAGAAACATTTGCTAACTTTAAGTCTCAACTTGAAGATGTTTCTTCAACAATTGAAGCAAACTACTTGAAGAAACAACAACAACAAGAATTGGATCGTCAAAGAAATCTTGAAAGAGACTTTGACACTGCAACTGAAAAACATAAAAAAGTTATTGACGGCTATCAAGCAGAATTAGACACTATTGATAAGTTTATTGCTAAGAGCAGAAAGAACCTTGAAGATGCAATGAAAAGTGAATTCAGCACTTATAGCAGCAAGGTTTATGACGAAGCTAAAAAACTTGTTGAAGAAAGAGTTAAAGGCGAGATGTCAAAAAACAAATCTACCTTGACAGAGTTGGAAGAAAAATTGGTTGCGAGAGATCAAGAACTTCAAACCGCTTATGAAAATAATCAAAAAATGAGTGATAAACTTGAAAAACTTTTGAATGAGAACAGAACACTTATTGAAGTGGGACGTAAGAATAAAAAGTTTAAAAGAGAAATTATGAACATCACATCTGGTTATGATCAAGAATCAATTGATAATATTCAAAAGTTAATTGATGATAACTCAGACAATAATGGTGGCAAAAGCAAAAAAATAACTATTACAAAACCACAATCTGATAATGGTGGAAGACTTGTTGATGAAGAACTTGAATTCAACACGGATTATAATGCAAATGATTTGCATGATGATTATTTAGATAATGAATTCGAAGAAGACTATTTTGAAGAAGATAATGAAAATCTTTATCAAAACAATCCAATCACAAACCAATCACATAATTTAAATGCGGTTCAAAATGCATATTACGATGAGCTTCAAGATGAAAATTATAATGAACAGCTGCAAGATGAATATTATGATGAATTTGAAGAAGAGGAATTGGCTGAAAGCAGTGAAGGGGTTGAAGAATATGAAGAAGTTCAACAGCCAACAGAAAATTTAAATTACGGAATTAAATCTGAAACTGAAAAGGTCGAAGATATCTCCACCAAACACACTGATGATAGCATGCAAGAAAATTCAGCATCAAAAGGGGAAACGCCAGTAAATGGTGATAATGCTGAAAAAGTTCAAGTGATTAAAAAGAAACCAGGACGTCCAAGAAAACCAAAAACAGAAGCCACACAGCCTAAACGCGGAAGGGGTAGACCAAGAAAGGTTGAAACTGAAGAAGAATCAGAAGTTAAGGTAAAAAAAGGACCGGGTAGACCTAGAAAAGAAGTGGGTTCAGATGAGCCTAAAGCAAAAAAAGGGCCAGGCAGACCAAGAAAGGTTGAAACTGAAGCGGCTGATAATGAACCAAAGATAAAAAGGGGTCCAGGTAGACCAAGAAAAGTAACCTCAAACACAGAAAACGATAATGTCAACACGGGGAAAAGAGGAAGAGGTAGACCTAAAAAAGAAGAAATGGCGGTAAATGATATTAACAATATTGACGCATATTTAAAGGAGCTTGACGAAGCAATTGCTGCTGAGAATGCAAAACTAGAAAAAACTCAGCAAGAATTGGCTAAGGAAGCAAGATTAAAAACAAAAAAATAAGGCTTTTGCCTTATTTTTTTATTCAATAAAAAACTATTTTATGGGTTTGTTTAATGCAGATAGCAGCTCATCAACATCAATTTCATGAACCATGCAAGCTTCTTCTAATGTTTCCATTTGTGAACATGGGCAATATAAACAATGTAGGCCGAAATTTGTTAGTATTTCTTCTGCATTTGCATGTTTTTCTAAAACGTATGCTATAATATCTGATTTTTTGAATTTAATCATATTTAACTCCTTATAACACAAAATAACTATTATCAATATTGAGTGTTTGTAATGAAATAAGTATAGTCGATATTTAAAATAGCGTCAACTAAATTAATAAATCTTGACATTATTCTTATAAAGTTATATAATCAAAAGAATGTTTAGAACAATTTTTAACAAAATTATAATGGTGTTATACTTTGTTGTGGGTGCTTTGATTTTGGAGGCATTAACTTTTTATACTCTTAATTTTGGCTGGTTCCCTGAATATTTTTGGTATAATTTTTCTTTAATATTAGTTGTTGCAACCGCTGTTTTCATAATTCCGAATTATACTGCCCAATATACTATTTACACTGTGATTTTAGGATTGCAAGCCTGCTTGATTTATATTAATTATTCTTTAACGAAAGTGTATGGCGACTTATTGTCTATTGAAATGATAAGGCTTCTAAAAGAAGCTTTTGCTGCTATAACAACAAGCTTTGTTTATTTTGCACTTATTATAGAGATTGTTATAGTTTATGCTATAATTGTCACAGCTGGAGCATTCTTTCTAAAGTTTTGTAAGAAAGATAAAAATGATGTTAAACAACACTTTTCTATTTTTAGCATTATATTAATTTTAAGCACACAGTTGTTTGGAATTGGTTTTTCAATGCAAACGCGCGATAAAATTAATTCTATGACAAGTTTGGCAGATGCTAAATATGTTTTAACCGATGAATTTTTAATGAACACATCTCTTCTAAAAACTAGTAGTTATAAAAAATTCGGTACGTATGGTTATTATATTAACATGATTTTAAATGCAGTTAGAAATGATGGAAAAACAATTGAATCTATAACCTTAGACTATTTTAATTCGGGATCAATTTATGGTTCTCAAGGTAACTCTAGTGATGTTTTTGGAGTTGATGAAGGGAATAATGTTATTGTTATAATGATGGAATCAATTGAATGGTTTGGATTCGGAAATGGATACTATGATCCATCTTTCGAAAACCTAATTTATGTTGATGATCAATTGTCTGATAAAACATTCACCCCGAATATCACAAAACTACTATATGGTGAAGATTATTTGATTGATTTAAACAATGAAAATCTAAACAATGATGCGCTAATTGCAAAAAATTTCTTTGCCAAATCAAAAACAAACATGAGTGAAGGTCATGGAATTGTTGGTAACTATCCTGTTGGAGAGGCGTTAATAGGGCTTGTGCACAACGGGTCGGATACAACATTTGGATATTCAATGCCAAGCGTTTTGAGAGAAAAGGGATATCAAACATCTTATGTTCACTCCCACAATTCATCGTTCTATAGCAGAAAATATACACATTCATCTTTGGGGTTTGATAATGTTATTGGAAAGGAATCTGTTAAGGATGCTAATGGAAATCCAGTTTATGAAGATTTTGGCTTTGACGATTGGGATGCTGAAGGAAACTTTGCTCAAAATGCAATAGATTATCTTGTGCCAAAAGATAGATCAAAACCATTTTACACTTTCTACTTAAATGTTTCTTCTCATGGTGCTTACACTGAAGATGATAATGAAGAAGATGGCGATGCTATCAAGTATTATAATTACATTAAATATGGTGAAGATGATTGTGTGTATAATAGTGAAATCAATTCTTGGGAACTAGTAAACACAACAAATCCAACTCACACATTGTGGTATCAAAACGCGCTTGCTCATCATCCTAAACAAGCTGAAGAATTGGTATATTATCAGTGCGGAGTTAAAGGTCTTGATGATGCAATTGGTGTTATTGTTAATAAGCTTAAAGAATATGATATATATGATGAAACAACAATGTTGTTCTATGCAGATCACAATGCCTACTACGACAACTTGAGTCACAATGTTAAGGGTTTAAATATCAGCAATAACAACATAAAAGAGTTGAATATAATTCCAATGTTTATGGTAAGCCCTGGACTTCAAAAATATAATGAAACAACTGAAAATAAGTATTTGATAAATGATAGATTTTGCTCAGCTTATGATATTATTCCAACCTTATTTGATTTGCTTGGGGTTAAATTTAATGAAAACTTTTATTTAGGTCATTCTTTATTTAAGCCTTTGGACTTGGTATACACAGAAAATGGAATAACAAAAGATTTGGTTGTATACTATTCAAACACAGGTGGATTGTTTGGAGATAATATCTACACATTTGATTTAAACACAATTATTACACCTGAAGATTACAGTGAAGAAACAATTAATCTATTTAAAACCGAGTGTTCGAATATTTTGGTTAAAATCAATTTCTTAAGCTTCTTAAATAGATATGACCTTTATCATAAAATTAGAAATGTTTAAAAAATCTCATTTTTAGATGAGATTTTTTTACACTAACATTTAAAAAAATGGCATGCTTAAGTTTAAAATCAATGAATTTAAAATATTTTTGAAAAAATTAAAAAAACAGTTGACAAGTTATTTATTTTGATTTATAATAAATTCGTTTAATGCCTCGATAGCTCAATGGTGGAGCAACCGGCTGTTAACCGGTAGGTTACAGGTTCGAGCCCTGTTCGGGGCGCCAAGTGGACTGCTTATGCAGTCCTCTTTTTATTTTCATCGTGCTCGAACCTATGGTTCCCCTGTCGGTGCCGGACCGCACTGGTGTGCTCCCTGATTTGGCTAAAAACAACAAATGGTTGTCGTTTTCTTAACGCGTCGCTCCCCTGTTCGGGCTCCAAGAAGTCGCTTTGTGCGACTTTTTTTAGTTGTGTTAGTAAAAAATTATTAATATTCAATGGTTTAAAGACATTGGCGGTTTTTTGAAAACATCACGCCTTTAAATCGATACAAATTCGAAGTTTATAAATTTTATTAACAATTATTGATTTTTGAATAATGATATGTTATACTTTACGTATAAGAGGTGAATAAATGAAGGTTTACCAAAGTAGATATCAAGAATTGTCATCAGAAGAACAAAGAAAAATTAAGGCGAGCGATCTTTTTGTTTTTGACGGAACTCGTGCTGTGCGCTTGTTGGATTTATATGTGTCTGAAAAAAGAAATGCCGATGGAACTAATAGTGTGAGAAAAGTTCGATCTGTGGCTGACTTTGAAACAAATTTTAACAAACATAACAACATTTTTGCTGATAAAAACGCTTCACTAAGTAGTCATATTGATAATATGATTGCAAGAGTTGTGATTGAAAAAGTTTCCGTGCCTGAAGCGTATGACTCAGACTCAATCAATATAACAGGAGCTAAAGAAAAAGATAAGATTGCATACGGGTTAAAAAGAACTCTTGAGGTTGCGCAAGCAAAGGTTGGAGAGGGTGAATATCTTTATGTTTTGATAAATGGTAAGGGATCATTCATAAAAAAAGATCAAGTTTATTGGTATGATGGTCTTGAAGAAAAAACATATGAAGCTGCAATTAAAGAAAAAAGAGATTTATCAAAAATTGAATTCTTTAATAAACAAGGCGGCGTATTTGATGGAATTTACACAGAGTATGAATACAACTTCTCAGGAATTAAAGAACGTGAAAGAGCTAATTTGAGTTTAACAAGAGATGAAGAGAACAATCTACCACCGTTAACAGTGAGAACTTATAGATTTGGATTCAACGGTAGAACCATTTTTTCGGAAAGAAAGATAGACAAAATAATCAGCGATCAAAGATTTGTAACTCTTGAAGTTGATGATGAAAAAAGACCGGGCAAGAAAAAGAAGGTTTCTCGAATTCAAACCACAAATTATTCAATGTCTCCTAGTGGAAATTTTATTTCAGTTGTAGTTGATGGCGAAGTTAAAATGGTAAATATTAACAAAATAGTTGACGAAAACGGAAATAAAATTTCAGATGTAAAAACTATGGTTGGCAGAAGTGTTGGCATAAAAGAGGATGGTGGTATCACTCAAACATCGCCTTTAACCTTTGAACAAGCAAATCTAAGATACGATACAATAAAAACCTATCAACCTAGCAGTGATCCACCAAGCAAAACAAGTTGCTTGAAACTAGCGAATGGTGGCTATGCTAAAGAACTTGAAAGCGTTCAACCTATTTCCTTTAGATTGGCGGGAGACAACGAAAAGAATTTTGACAAATATTTAATTGAGCAAACAGTTGGTAGTGTCACCAAATTTGTTGTTATAGATAAAGATTATTTTGCTAAAAGGGGTGGCGGAAAAGGTTTTGATCAAACAAAAGCAAAAAAACTTATAAGATGTGATTATAATGATAAAAATTGTTCAGTGGTTCAAACCACATCAAAAAAACAACCTGTTGAACAATGCGCTTTATTAAAAAATATTAAGTTTGGAGAAGCTGTTGTTGAAAAATCAGAAACAACCAAGGCTCAATTATATAGCGATTTTAGATCAGAATATGAAAATGGTGAATATGAAATTGAATATGTTTACTTAAACGGTGAAAAAGTTGACTTGGTTGAAGGAAACAGCAGATACCATTATTCTGAAGTTTCTTATCATGAAGACTATTCTTCTAACTTGCACAGCTTTAAGTCAATGAAAACAAAAAACATTTCAATAAAAAATGGTAAAATTGTTGGTGGTGCAAAATATAGCATTGAAAAAGGAATTAAATCAGGACTTTCTAATTGGGCAACAGCATTTTTGGCTGGTGTTTCCATTGTTCCGTGGCTTGCGATTTTTGGTCCGATAGGAATGACAATTGTTGCAATTTATGACATTGCTGTTCTTGCTGCGCTTCCATTAATTCCAATTGTTAATGTCGCTATAGGGCTTTCTGTAAATAATCCATTAAGAAAACTTATTAAATATAAAGATAAGACTGAACACAACAGAAATAAACAAGCTTCAGCAATTAAATCAAAACTTAGAAAGTTGGTTGCTAATAAAAGTTTATCAAAAACTCAATTTGACGATGTTTATTCAAAATTAATGGATGAGATTTCAATGTTTGCAAGAACAACTAACAACAATTCTTTGGTTGTTGTTAATGGAAATGCTGAAGTTGATTCAAACAATGCAAATTTAGCAAATAAATATGTTGTTGATTACAGAAAAGCAAAAAGAAAATATGATTTCTTTAAGAAAAAAGTTGACAAATTAAAGGAAAAAGGGAAACGCATTCCAGACAAGCTTCAACAAGATTATGTTAGAAGTAAGGCTGAGTTTGATAGTATTTTAAACACAACCAGAGGTCAATCTTACAAACATGATCCAAGGCTTGAAAGATTGCAAAACGAAGCTGCTGCTGTGAGATTTTATTCCTACATTAAGAAATATCCTGAATCAGAGTTTGTTTCTAATTTGTCACAAGGATTAACTCAAGCTAAAATTAAATATAAGAATGGTTTGGGCTTAACAATTAATGGAATTAGCATCAATGCTAATGATCTAACACTTGCTGTAAGATTTAAAAATGATCAAGCAAAAATTGATGCTTGGAAAAAATTAAGAATTGAAGCATCAAGAGCGATAGAAGAAGCAAGAGAAGTTAAGGCAATTAAGCCAGAAATTGGTGATGTTGAAGCCAGAATTGATGTGGGTTCACAGTTAGATGAACTTGTTGATTTTGCTGAATTGAAATATAATTCAATAATGGAGTTGATTGCAGATTATGTTGATAATTATGTAATTATGAATTCTTACAAATCATTGGTAACAGATATATTTGAAGGCGTGAAAAATTTGTCAAATGTTGGAACATCAACATCTATTGAAAAAATTGAAAACATTATTCAGCGTATAAACTCAGAAAATAAAATATTAAACGATAACATGATTTATGCAATAGCGGATAAAAGTTCAATATCAAGAATTGAGTCTGGCGTTGCTGAGTTTAGAGAACTTGAAACAACTGTTTTGGAAATGTGTGAAACCCTTGATGATAAGGCTAAGCTACAATATTTAAAACTGTTAAAAGAGTATACTGCAAATATTGAAAGAGCACATGAAGACGGCAAAAATCTTGGATTAAATGACGAAGTTAATGATTTGTCAGTTTATGGTGACATTATCGCTGAAAATGTGGATAAAGTTGAAAACATTGTTACAGAAATTAAAAAATCTGAAAATTTATCAGACAAAAACAAATTGATTGCAGAAATTGAAGAATATTATTCTAAAGCTGAATCAAAAATCAGTTCGCTTGATGCAACAGATATTAAAAAACTTTTATCAAGTGTAATCTCTGGATTATCAAACAATAAAGGTTTAATTAAAGAGCTATTAAATGATGCGAAACTTGAAAATATTGAGAAAGATGAAGTTATAACTCTAAGGGATAAGGCTGTTTGCATTTCTGAATTAATTGGAATTGTTTCCGATTCGTTAATTGCTTTAGATGATGTTAGAAACAAAACATCAGAAAAAGATCAAACATTTGTTGGAGAACTGATTAGGAAAATATCTGAATTTATTAGAATTAATAAGGAAATGTCGGTTTCAGAATTGCAAGAGAGGGTAAGATCTTGCAGAGAATTTTATGAAACTGAAATCTTATTGTTGGTTGCAAACATTCAAGAAAAGAAGAAAAAACAAGAGGAAAAGAAATCTGAACAGCCAACACAAAGAAAAGTGTTAAATAGTAATACCCTGTTGGCAGAACGCAAAGTGATGGAAGAATTGAGAGATGAAAACAGTGCGATTTATAATCAGATGCTTCAACTTCTCACAAAATCTTCTAAGAAGTTTAAAATGGAACAAGAAGAAGCAATTGCTGCAATAAGTAACTTTGTTGCTCAAGTGGAATTGGCTCACAAGCAACAAGTTTATGCTAAAGATGTGTTTGAAGAAGATTCTATTGAAAAATATATTTTGGCTAATGCAAAGAAGATTATGGGCAAAGCGGTAACGTTGCAATTATAAACTTATTGAAATATATTGACAATTGAAAAATTAATGTGTAATATATTAATAATCCAATAAGCAAAGTGGCGATTTGCTTGGAAACGTTAAAATGACGTTCGCGCTCTCGGCGTAAAAGAGATAATAAAGGTGGGATTATCCAATTAGGGTGGAACCGCGGTATTGAGTTATCGTCCCTATGCAATTTATTTTGCATAGGGTTTTTCATTGCTGGAAACTAGCCCTTTGTAATCGTTTTTAATTAACATTAAAAACTTCATTTGCGGTCTGATTCCAGCAATACTATGAAGGGACAATTCTTTTCCCTTCATGGCTACCCTTTTGAAAGGATAGATTTAAGAATTATTAATTCAAATCAAAATTTATTGGAGGTTAGTATGGGTAATTTTGATAAAATTGTAAATTTATGTAAAAACAGAGGATTTATTTTTCCAGGAAGTGAAATTTATGATGGTCTTGCAAACAC
>JAZQYA010000016.1:0-5419 GCA_045633245.1 Candidatus Onthoplasma sp. | reverse complement strand
CACTGGCAAGATTTCTTGCCGGGGGTTATCAACTTTCTAAATTGTCCGCTTATGCTTCTTGCGTAGGGTTACTTTGCAAAGGGGCGACAGCCCCACACGAACGTGCACCCTTTTCTTGATAAGGTGCACGTCGTAGGCATTGCCTCGTTGCTAAAACTTATTTATTTTAATAAAAAAGGTAGTTTATCTTATGTCTAAAATAGATTACGAATTTAAAGCAAAAGTTTTAGAATCTGGTCTATGTGAGATAGAAAAGAAAATATCTAAAACTTTATATGTCCATTCTATAGAAGATAAATATAATACTAATATCGATAGTAGGCATATTTATCCAATGGATATGTTAAATCAAATATTAGAATTCTATATGGAAAATCACCCTGAAGAATTTAAAGAAGCATGTAAACTTAATCATGCGCATTATCAAAAGGTTAAAAGATTGAAAGATAGAATTGCTAAATTACTAGAAAAACCTTGTTTGTTCCTAACATTAACATTTAAAAATAAAACATTATTTAATACCAATGAAAAAACTCGTAGAAGATATGTTTCTAGGTATTTAAAAAAATGTAAAGGTGAATTTGTAGGAAATAAAGATTTCGGTAAGAAAAAACATCGTGAACATTATCATGCAGTTATTCAAGCTGAAAGAATTGATTATTCACTTTGGAAACATGGAGCGATCAAAGGTTTAAAAGTTCGGTTGGACAAAGATTCAACCAAAGAAAGATTAGCAAAATATGTTGCTAAACTTACAAATCATGCGATTAAAGAAACAGCTAAACGTAGTGTGTTGATTTACTCTCGCACTAAAAAAGTTGCTTAAATAAAAAAAGACTAGCATTGCTGGTCCTTTTTATTAGTCGAATTTTAGTCGAATGATTTTGTTGTTTGCTATAAAATAGATGTTTTTTAGGTGTCTTGGTTGGGTTCGATTCCCCTTGGGACTACCAAATAAAAATCGAACAGTTTTTGTTCGATTTTTTTTATTGTCTTTTGTTTTCGTTTTTTATTTGTTTTAATCTTTTGTTTGCTTTTATAATCATCAATATTCCAAGAATCAGAATGGTTGCACTAACACTAGCACCTGTTAAGGCATTGGCAAAGCCGAAATTGCTTGATGGTGAAAAAGCTTGAAACAAAGCAACTTGCAACATAATTATTGATATTAATGCATTAGCAAGGTTTATGTTTCGTATGTTTTGAACATACAAATCATCATGTTTTTTGGCTTTAAATATGTTAATAATACCTAAAGTTAATTTATAGAATGTGAAAGCAGCAACGGCATAAATTAATAATCCCGCATATTCAAAATAATGATTTGCTTTGTAAATCAAAACAATCACTCCTGAAAACACAACTGTCATAACAACAAACATTATTCCAGAGAATCTAAAAGCTCTCGCTTCTTTTATTTCTGTTCCGTATTTCCTTTTTGAGTGGAAAACATTACCTTTCATAAACGCCAAAACAACATAATAAATTGTTATTGTGAAATACCATGCCGTTTTACTCATAAATGCCATAACCAAAACAAATGAGATATATGCAACATTCAAAATAAATGAAAAAACAGAAAAAACAATAGTTCTATACCCATAATCTTCTAGTAGTTTGTTTGTAAACTTGTGCTTTTGCATAGAGCGAATTATTCCCGCTTTCATTTTAGGAACAAATATTACCATTGTGTAAACAAAATATGTTAGCGTCACCGCTGCAAGAACATACAAAATGTAATGCCAAACCGTTTGCTTTTGAACAAGGCAAACCAAAACAATTGTTCCTGCTGTAATTAACACAAAAAACACATAGAATAATATCAACCATATTCCTTGCGGGTTTTTTAATTTGTTCCATACATTTTTAAAAAATTTCATATCTCTAAATACAAAAATATTATATCATATCTTAAAAAATTTGTGCCAAAATTTAAAGAAAAAATCTTCATTACAACCTCAAATCAACATTTAAAAGCAATAATGTCGGCTTATTTATTGGTTACTTACACTATAATAATATTATTGAAAGGAGGAATTATGAACACGGATAAATTTTATGCTCAACAAATTGCAAATGAATATGCACCTAAAGAAGCATCAAAAGTTAAGGCATTAAAAAGATTAGACAATAAAGTTAAACTTCCAGCAACAATATTCACTTACACTTTCGGCATTGTTTCAAGTTTAATTTTGGGTTTAGGAATGTGCTTAGCAATGAAAGTTATTGGTGGTGGTACTGCTTTAATGATGGCTTTCGGTATTGTTATTGGTTGTGTTGGTATTTTGGGCGCTAGTGTTAATTACCCTATTTATAAAAAATGGTTAAACACTAGGAAAAATAAATATGCAAATGATATAATAACATTGGCCAAAGAAATTGCAGACGAAAATTAAAAAGGGAAATATGGAAAAGGGGAAAAGTAAATATCATAACACAGCATTGTTAATGAACCAAGCACTTCTTATTTTGCTTGAAAAAAAAGACTTGGAATATATAACCATAAAGGAAATATGCTTAAAAGCTGGAGTAAACAGATCAACTTTTTATTTGCATTATGAAAATATTAATGACCTATTTAATGAAACAGTTGAAAATTTAAACAATGACTTTTTACAATCATTTAAATCAGAAAATGTAAACACTCAAAAACCAGAAGATTTGGTATTTATAAAAAAAGAATTTATAGTTCCATATTTAGAATTTGTTAAAAAGAACAAGAAAGTTATGAAAATTGCTCACAGTAAACCACTTCTTTTTAATAATGAGAAAATTTATAACAATATTAAAAAAGAAATATGTCTGCCAGCGGTAAATAAACATCATGTTCCAAAAGACGAACAAAGTTATTTAATTGAGTTTTACACTAAAGGTGTTTCTTCAATTGTGAATTTATGGTTAAATAATGAATGTGTCGATCCAATAGATAACATTGTTAACGTCATATTAAAATGTGTTGGTCTTTAATTTAATTGATATAAAACAAGTCCAAATCTTATTTAAATTTGGTCTTGTTTTTTTATATTTTATATGTTACAATACAAATATGAAAATAAATATTAAAACATTAATAAACGACGTAAAATTTGTGGAGTTACAAAACGAACTAGAAAAAATAAGTTTAGATATCTTCACAAAAGATTCCATCACAGATCTAGTTTCATTTGACTATGAAAAAATTTCTTATTCAAAACTTAAAATCTTATATGATTCAAATTTTAACCACTACATATCTGCTCTGCAAAAAATTGATGAATTGTATTCTCAATTTTCAGCTGACTATCCAACAAAAATTGAGTTTGTTATAGACATGTTCACCTGCTTGAAAAATGAATTATCTAAATACATTCAAAAATCAGACAACTCTTTGCCCAAACCACAAAACTCATCAACACAATATTATGAAGATAAACGAAAAGAATATTTGGATATTATACAACACCGCACTTCTATTGATTTAAGCCTTGTTATAATTGAAAATGAATTGAGAACTCAACCAATTTCGCAGTTGATTATCTTTATTGATTCAATCGAGAGCAAAGCAAATGAAATAATAAACAAAAACATTTTGAATAGCAATGATCGAAGAAATGTTTTGGAATATTTGCTTTTGTCAAATTTGAGAAACTCAACAACGACAAGCGGAAATTTACTAATCTCTCAAAAAATCAGCATTAAAAAGAATATCTTTAATCCTAGCAACCCTCAGTCTAAAGTCCTTTTGCCACTACTTAACACATCAAGCTTTCTATTAAACTATATCAATCTTCACGACTCTGGATTGCTTGCAAACGGTATTGGATTTGATGGCTTTAGTTTCTTTAATATTAACAATGGACATAGAATCAAAGAAACTTCTAATCTTTTAAATCAAACAAAAATGGCATCTGCAGAACGAACTTTGCAAAGCAATTTTGTTATTGACGAAAGTTTGGCTTTGGCATTATTGAATGTTAAGAAAAAACATATGAAAACACACGGCAAAGATTCGTTAATTTACCACGATATTGAAAATGGGGATAAAATTAAAGTTGTTAAAACTCTGTTCCGCCCACAATTTTCAGGCAACGAATTTGAAAATGCTGACATTGTTGATGATTTAAAAACTGGATATTTTGTTAAGGTTAAAAGAATAAATTTAAATAACGGTAATTACGAAATAATACTATACTATTTTTGCGATGATCAATTAAAGCACGGTATTCAACTTTTTAGAACAGATAAGGTTGAGGATTTATATCGTGGAATGCCAGCAAGCCATATTTTAAGGGGTGGTGAAAAAATTGAAACAACTTTGCATATGCATGTTTACAACCTAATTGATGCAACTATAAAAAACCCCGAAAAAGAATCTTCTCTAGGCGCCATGGACATTGCATATAAGTTTTTAAATCCAACCAACATCACTTTAGAAGCCGCTGAAGAATTCTTTAATAAATTTTGTGGAATAACCAGCATAACGTTGGAAAATAAAAATATTTCACACTATTCATACGAAGATACAACTTCTTTAATATCTCAACCTTAAACAAACGCCACCACGGTGGCGTTTTTATTAAATTGACTAATAAAAAAATATGTGTTATAATTATCATTATGAAAATTGAAAAATATAAAAAAGAAAACAACTATTCTTTTACATTTGGAACATTCCCAACATTTGAGTTAATTAAGAACAAACCAGAACAAGTTGTTTGTTTGCTTTTACATTCAAAACTCAAACAAACTGAAGATATCCACAAATTGATCACACTTTGTGAACAACTTAAAATTGAAATACGTTATGACGATAAAACAATAAATAAAATTGCTGATAAGGAAAATTGTTTTGTTGTTGGCGTTTTCAAAAAATTTAATTGCATAAATGTTGATGATAAACACATCGTCTTAGTAAATCCAAGTGATGCAGGCAACATGGGAACAATAATGAGAACAATGTTGGGCTTTGATTTTAAAAATTTGATCATAATTAAACCTTGTGTTGACGTATTTAATCCAAAGGTTGTGCGTGCAAGCATGGGTGCAATTTTCAGTCTTAACATTGTTGAGTTTGATTCGGTGGAAGATTATTTAAAATCAAATGAGAATAAAAAATATTTCTTTATGCTTAATGGAAAAAAAGAACTTGGCAATTTTAAAAACAACGATAAAAAGTTTGATCTTGTTTTTGGCAATGAAGCAAGCGGCCTTCCTGAGTTTTTAATCGATGTTGATGAAAGTGTGGTTATTCGTCATAGCAAAAACATAGATAGTTTAAATCTTCCAATAAGTGTTGCAATGGCAATATATGAATTTAATAGAAATTAAAAATAATAAAAATTTTAATTAAAGCAGCTGTTTTTTGCGGTTTTTTAATTATTTTTTATTATTTTTTTATTATTTTTTATTAAAATTTCATAAAATATATTTAATAAATTAA